>JADGQZ010000475.1 GCA_017881345.1 Myxococcaceae bacterium
CAGGGGAGCTCGAGCAGCGGCTCGCGCGGCTCTTCCTCCCCGACGCCGCGGGGCATCGCCCGAGCCACGGCGGCCGCGCTCGCTACGCGAGCGACCCGCACTTCCGAGACCTCGTCCTCTTCTACGAGTACTTCCACGGGGAGGACGGGAGAGGGCTCGGCGCCAGCCACCAGACCGGCTGGACGGCACTGGCTGCCAACGTCCTCGAGCGGGTGGCGGCGGTGCGCGCCTCGCAGCAGCGCGGATGACGCTCGACACGCGCGAGTGGCTGGAGACGGACGGGCTGGGCGGGTACGCCATGGGGACCGTCTGTGGCGTGCGCACGCGGCGATACCACGCGCTGCTGGTGGCGGCGGCACGGCCGCCCGCGAGCCGCATGGTCCTCGTCAACGGCCTGGAGGTGTTCGCCGAGACGTCGGGGGGACGCCACGCGCTCTCTTCGCAGCGCTACCAGGGCGGAGTTCTCCATCCAAACGGCGGGATGCAAGTGTCCTCGTTCTCCTGCCAGCCCTGGCCGACCTGGCAGTACGTCCTCGCGGACGGTACCCGGATCGCGCAGGAGGTCTTCGTCGCGCCCGGCCCCCCTCGCGTCTTCGTGCGATGGCGCCTGGTCACCCGAAGCCAGCCCTCACGACTGTGGGTGCGACCGCTGATCTCCGGACGCGACCATCACGCGCTGCACCACGAGAACCCGGCGTTCGGATTCGACGGGCAGCACAGCGGGGGTTCGATCCGCTGGAGCCCGTATCCCGGGGTGCCGAGCATCGGCGCTCTCTCGAACGGCGAGTACCACCACGAGCCGGACTGGTACCGGGCCTTTCTCTACACCGACGAGGTCGCTCGAGGGCTCGACGCGACCGAGGACCTGGCATCGCCTGGCAGCTTCACCTTCGACCTCTCGCGAGGGGACGCGATCCTGGCGTTCGCGGCCAATGGCGCCGGGATGGAGGCAGGAGACGCAGTCGGGATTGTGCAGCGTGTCGCCGATGCCGAGTTCGGACGGCGGGCCCGGCATCGCTCTCTCCTGCACCGCGCCGCTGACTCTTATCTCGTGGCACGCGGCGAGGGGCGGACCGTCATCGCGGGCTATCCGTGGTTCACCGATTGGGGGCGAGACACGTTCATCGCCCTGCCGGGGTTGTGTCTCGCGCGTGGCCACTTCGAGAGCGCACGCGACGTCGCCCTGACATGGGCGGCAGCGCTTTCCGACGGCATGCTGCCGAACCGGTTTCCGGAGTCGGGGGAGGCACCCGAATACAACGCCGTCGATTCGGCGCTCTGGTTCGTCCTCGCCGTCGGAGCCCTGCTGCGGCAGCCGGAGGTGCTGTCGCCGCCGGAGGCGGGGCTGCTTCGCAGCGCGATCATCGCCGTCGTGGAGCAGTATGCGGCGGGCACGCGGTACGGCATTCGCTGTGATACCGACGGTCTTCTGGCGTGCGGGGGGCCCGGGACGCAGCTCACCTGGATGGACGCCGTCGTCGAGGGCCGCCCGGTGACCCCCCGCGGCGGAAAGCCGGTCGAGGTGCAGGCGCTCTGGGTGAATGCGCTCGCCGTCGTCGCAGCACACGAGCCACGCTGGGAACAGGTGCTTGCCAGGGCGAGGGGCTCGTTCCCGGAGCGATTCTGGAATCCGGCGGCCTCTTGCCTCCACGACGTGGTCGACTGCGACCACCACCCTGGCGCGGTCGACGCGTCGTTCCGACCCAACCAGATACTGGCCGTCGGAGGGCTCCCGGTTTCTCTCGTGGGAGCCTCTCACGCACGCCGCGTCGTCGACGCGGTGGAGGAGCGTCTCTGGACGCCGATGGGGCTCCGGACCCTCGATCGAGACGACCCGCGCTACCAGGGGCGTTACGAGGGCGATACCGCTCGGCGCGACGCTGCCTACCACCAGGGCACCGCCTGGCCCTGGCTCGCAGGTCCGTTCGTCAAGGCCTGGGTCCGCGTCCACGGCGGGACGGCAGAAGCCAAGCGTGAGGCGCAGCGGCGGTTCCTCGAGCCGCTTCTCGCGCACACCGGCGACCTCGGGATGGGTCACCTCCCTGAGATCGCGGACGGTGATCCGCCTCAGTCGGCCCGAGGCTGTCCGTTCCAGGCGTGGTCCGTCGCCGCGGCCCTGCAGATCGAGAGTGAACTCGCATGCACCCCGGCCGAGTAAGCGTGAGCGACGCCACGGCGAAGGCCGTCGACCCCGCTACTCGGCCGAAGGTGTGGCCGCTCTGGGTGTCGGAACTCGTCGGTACCGCGCTCCTCGTCGGAGTCGGCTGCTCGTTCGTCATCCTGGACTTTGGCGCGGGGAGCCCGGTGGTGGCCCGCCTTCCCGGGGCAGGTGCCCGACGTGCGGTCACCGGGTTCCTGTTCGGCAGCGTCGGAGCGCTCATCGCCATTTCACCGGTGGGCAAGGTGAGCGGCGCGCACATCAACCCAGCGATCACGCTCGCCTTCTGGCTCATGGGCCGCATGAAGGCACGGGTGGCGCTGGGCTACGTCGCAGCCCAGCTCGCAGGAGGCATTCTGGGTGCGCTCGCCCTGCGGGCATGGGGTGTCATGGGAGCGAGCGCCACGTATGCCGCGACGGGGCCGGGACCCGCCGGGCCCTGGCCCTGGGTGGCGGCGCTGGGCGAGGCTGCGGCCACCTCCTGCCTCGTCGCGGCATGCTCGTCAGGTTCAAGACGATGTGGCCGATCGTGACGCCGTGACCCGGCGGCTCGCACCTCCCCACATTTCACACGAACGACCTCATCTCCGAGACGGTCATCGTGGCCATCATCGCGCGCTCGAGGAACCGCGCGGCACCCCGCACGTCCCAGGGCCCAGCTTGGGCGGCTCCAACTGGTGTGGTCCCCGGGAGCTCCCGCATGTGGTCACTCCAGGCGGGGCGAGATCGTCGCCGCTTTCGGGCGGCTCCCCGGCGGGCAGGTCTCGTCTCTTCTCGATGTTCTCTGGTAGTCTTCTGCGCAACGGGACCGCTATAGACTTGCGGTGCTGCTGATCCAAAGAACTTGGAGCCGCTGGCTCCCGGCAAGAGATTGCTCTGCGTCGCCGCCACTTTCCCGATGGCACCGCTCTTGCTGTGACAGCAGGCAACCACCGGATCGTCGTGGGGTACGGCTTCACATGGCTATCGGAATCGACTTCTCCACCCTGGACCTTCGTAGCGCCCTCGACTTCGCCATCGGGAACGAAGAGGACGCGCTCCTGCGGTACCAGGAGTTCGCAGCGCGGGTCCGCGACCCAGCAGCGGCGAGGTTCTTCCGGTTCATGATCGACAACGAGTCCAAGCACCGGAGGCAGCTGGAAGCGAGGAGGGACGTCCTCTTCAGGCACGACCCGCAGCGGATCGACAACTCGGTCGTGGACAAAACGTGGCTACCCGATCCCGGCGAGATCGACTCGGAGTTGTCCGTCCGTGAGGCGATGGAGGTCGCGCTGCGCGCTGAGATCAGGTCCGGCGAGTTCTACGCCGCCGCGAGCGCGCATGTGAAGGACTCCGACGTCCGCGCGCTCTTCGAGGAGCTGCGGGAGGAGGAAGCCGAGCATGAGGCAGAGGTGAGGAAGATCCTGGCGAGCCTTCCTCCCGCGCCGGCCGGACGAGTCTAGAGCCTCCGGCTCATCCAAAGAAGATGCCGAGCAG
>JADGQZ010000476.1 GCA_017881345.1 Myxococcaceae bacterium
CCGGGCGGGGCATGCCGGGAGAGCTCGGCCACCATCTGCCGACCGGTGAAGCCACTGGCTCCGTACAGCAGGACGTCGATCGGGCGCGTGTCCATCGGTCCGGCTTCGTGCCAGCCGCGGCGGGAGGGCGCAAACCAGAACCGATCGGCGGGCCCAGGCGCCTCGGACGGCCTCCACAGGGTCGCTGCTGACGCCACACGCCTGACACATGACGATTCGCCAAGTCATTGATTTGACGAGACCCGTTTCGTGGCTCACTCTCTGCAACGTGGGAAGGCACGTGGCCGTCACCTGGTGGTCACATGAAGGAGAGTCGTGGTGCTTCTGAGGTCTGCCTTCGTGTCCGCCGCGCTGCTCGCCGTGCCGCTCGTGGTGGCGCGCCCGGGAGCAGCCGCCGTTCTCCTGGCAGCCTCGCTCGTCGGCGCGGTGGCATTCCTCGAGGGGCGCGGCCGCACCGTGGCGCGCGAGACGCCGCGTCAGGCGCCCGGTCTCGCCCTGGTCCGCGCGCCGTCGGCCCGGGTCTCCGCCCGATGGGAGCTCGTGGAGCGCGACGGGCGCCGGTCGCTCGAGCTGCGCTGGCGCTGAGACAGGGGCCGTCACCCCCGGGTCATTTCACGACGCCGGGGTCGGCTCCGACAGCCGGCGACGATCGGGCTGCGCGTCGGCTGTCCTCGCCGCCCGAGACAGCACGACAACCACCCTTCCGTGGAACGATGCGCGTCGTCGCGTCGCCGCGGATCGACTGACCGGAGCCGACGGTTTCGTCCATGCGCGGCGTGCACCCCCGTGGAGAAAGGCGTAGATCGCAGCAGACCCCTGCGAGGAGGCCCTCCATGGCCAGCATCTCCAGCCACGTGGTCCGCGACGTCCTGGGGCTCGATGCGAGCTCCACCTGCCGCGAGGCGGCCGAGCTGATGTCCATGAGGCACGTCGGCGCGATCGCGGTGAAGCAAGATGGGCGCATCGTCGGGCTCATCACCGAGCGAGACCTCGTGTCCCGCGTCCTGTCGAGGGGCCTCGACTGTCAGACAGCGATCGTCGAGGCGATGCGGCGTGACGTCCCGGTGGTGGGCCCCGATCTGAACGAGGTGGAGTGCGCCACGCTGATGAAGGATCACGAGACCCGGCATCTGCTGGTCGGCGAGGACGGCGTGCCCACCGGGCTCATCTCGATGCGCGACGTGATGCAGATGATGCTCTCGGACAAGCAGTACCTGATCGAGCAGATGCAGTCGTACATCCAGGGGTACTGACCGCGCCGACTGCGCAACGCATGCGCCACTGGGCAACGCGCGTCGCACCCCTGTCCCGCAGATCCAGTCCCAGCGCACTCGGAACACTCGAAATTTCAACGATCTTGGAGGGCACGGCCGGGCGCAGCGAGGCCCTGTTGCACCCTGTTGCGGCACGCCTCTTGTATGTTCATGATGGCCGTGAGACCCCGTTGGAACGGGCTCCCGGACGGGCATAATGCCCGTGGAGGCGGGGAGGACGACGTGGCTGCACAGGCGGCGCAAGGGCCGGAGGCCGGACGGATGCTGCATCCGACGGGGTTCGCACTGAAGAGCTTGCAGGTCCTCGGGTCCGGAGGCGTCGCCGGTGTGCTTGGCGGCTTCGCTTCACACACCGCGTGGGTGGGCGTCTGCTTCGGAGTGGCCGGAATCCTGGCCGCGCTGACCTTCATGGACTGCCGCTGCGCCTGCGTGAAGCCCGGCTCCGACTGCGACGATCACCCGTAGGGCTTCCTACCGTCCGGCCGCTCGAATCGCCCGTGCAAGCGGGCGGCGCCCGCGATAGTGGACAGCTTCCCTTCCGCCCGGTTGCAGTTGCATTTTCTTGCCGCTGACGCGTCGGATCGGACGACAGACGGCAGGGCGCCCGCCCCGTCGTTCCCGGCTTCCAGGAGGACCGAAAGACCACCGTGCGTGCCCTCGTCCTGACCCTGCTGCTGGCCGCCACCGCCCAGGCGGAGACTGCCACCGAGGCGCTCAAGGCCCGGGACGCGGAGATCCGTGCTGCGCTCCCCAAGCAAGGGACCGAGCCCACGCCGGCGACTCGCAAGAAGCTGGAGAGCATCGTCACCAAGGCCGTCGACCTCGAGGGCATGGCGCAGGCCGCTCTGGGGAAGATCTGGAACGAGACCTCGCCGGCGAAGCGGAAGAAGTTCCTCGACGCGTTCGTGGGCCGGTTCCGCAAGGCCACGGGCGAGCAGCTGGATCAGTACCGGTCCACCGAGATCAGGTACTTCCCCGAGAAGAAGGACGGGGACGACACGGTGGTGCCGAGCGAGGTCATCGTGAAGGGTGACCCGACGCACATCGACTACAAGATGCACGAGGACAAGGGCAGCTGGCGCATCGTCGACATCGTGGTGGACGACGTGTCGACGGTGGAGAACTACCGCTCGAGCTTCAACCGCATCGTGAAGAAGGAAGGGATGGACGGGCTCATCAGCCGGCTGAACGGCACCGGGAAGGTCGCCGACGCGGGCGGGAGCAAGGGCAGCTCGCGCTGAGAGTCGACTCTCCCGTCCGCTGCGGCGAGCGGGCGTGGCAGGCTGGTGCCGCGATGCAGCCCCTTCCGGACGCCCTGGCACAGGCGGTCATCCCCGCGGGGGTGCGGTCGCTGCTCGAGCGCCTGCAGTCCGCCGGACACGAGTCCTGGCTGGTCGGGGGAGGGGTGCGCGACCTGCTGCGGGGACAGCACCCGAAGGACTGGGACATCGCGACCCAGGCGCTGCCCGAGGAGGTGACCAGGCTCTTCCGCCGGGTGGTGCCGACCGGCATCGCGCACGGGACGGTCACCGTGCTCGTGCCGGAGGGGCAGGTGGAGGTGACCACCTTCCGGGTCGAGAGCGCCTACCTCGATGGGCGACGTCCGGGCGCGGTGGAGTTCCGGCGCGACCTGGTGGAGGACCTCGCCCGGCGGGACTTCACCATCAACGCGCTGGCCTTCGACCCGGTGGGGGGGCGCTTCCGGGACCCCTTCGGCGGGCAGGAGGACCTCGGGCGACGCCGGGTCCGCTGCGTCGGCGTGGCGGCGGAGCGCTTCGGCGAGGACGGGTTGCGGCCGCTGCGCGCGGTCCGCTTCGCGACGGTCCTGGACTTCGAGCTCGACCCTGACACGGAGGCGGCGATCCCCGGCGCCCTCGGCGTCTTCGACAAGGTCGCGCTCGAGCGGCGGCGGGACGAGTTCCTGAAGCTGCTCCTCGCCCCCGGGGCGGTGCGCGGGCTCGTGCTGCTGCGTCGGACAGGGCTGATGGACCGGCTCCTGCCCGAGCTGGCCGCGGTGGACGACGCGGAGCGGAACCCACGCGTTGGCCGGTCCGCTCCGGTCCTCGAGGTGCGGCTCGCCTTGCTGCTGGTCGGCGTGGGGGAGGCGGCGAGCGCGCTCGACCGGCTCCGGCTCCCGGGGAAGACGGCGGAGACGGTGCGGGCGCTCCTCGTCCATCCATTGCCGGCCGAGGCGTCGGCGTGGACCGACGGAGCGCTTCGGCGCTGGCTGGTCCGACTCGGACCGGAGCGCTCGGAGCTCGCGCGGGCGCTTGCGCAGGCGACCGGTGCCGATCCCGCTGGCACGCTCGGCGAGCGGCTGGGAAGGATCGTCGCCGCCCGGCCGCCCCTGACGCCCAGGGACCTGGCCCTCGACGGAGCGGCGATCATGAAAGCGCTCGGCGTCGGCCCGTCACCCGCCGTCGGGGAGGCGACCCGGTTCCTGCTCGAGGCGGTGCTGGAACGGCCCGATCTCAACACCGCTGAGCAGCTCGAGGCGCTGCTCCGACAGCGCGCGCGGGGAGACAAGCAGACCCGCTGAGCCGGCGGCTCGCGTGAGCAGAGGTGGGCCGTTCCGGCACGTGCTCGTATCGCCCCCTAGGCGCAGCTGGAATCCTTCAACCTCGGCGCGGGCGGACGGGCAGACGTGGGGTTTCCTCCCGTCCCCGCGCGCGGACTCCACGCGGCCAGGCCGCCGATCCCCTTGGTGCAGTGAGCACGCGAACGAGTGGCCGCCACGCCTGAGCGTGCGCATAGGGTGCCTTCGGGAAGGCGTCGGACGGGCGGTCGGTCGTGGATTCACGTCGAGAGTCGAGGCGGGGCTCGCTCGTATGGCTGGCGGCGGTGGTCGCGGCCATCGTCGTCCTGGTCGCGGTCCATGCATGGGCTGCCATCGCAACTGCGCGGGGCGCACGGGAGCTGTCCACCAACGCGCTCCGTTCCGTCATGCTCGCCGAGGACATGCGCCGGCAGCTGTCGAACGTGGTCACTCCGTCCGCGGACGCGGAGCGGACGCTCCTCTTGCTCGAGCGCGACGTGAGCGCCTACGAGCCTCTTGCCACGTGGGAAGGCGAGCGCCCGGAATGGCTGATTCTGTCCCGGCTGACGCGGCAGGTCCGCGAGGAGGTCGCCCGGGGCGATCACCGCACGGCCGAGCGCTCGAGCGCGCTTGCGCAGGAGTCGGTGGAGCGACTCATCGCCCTGAACCAGCTCGAGGCCAGCACCATCGGCCGTCAGCTCATTGGCCTGGGCCGTCCGCAGGTCGCGATCGACGGGCTGGTCGGTGTCGTGGTGGTGCTCGCGCTCGGTCAGCTCGCCCGGTCTCGCCTCCGCGCGCTGGAACTGGAACGCGCCGTCGTCGCGCTCAGTCTGGAGGAGGTGGAGGGCAAGAACCGCGAGCTGGACGCGTTCGCTGGCCTCGTTGCGCACGATCTCCGTCTCCCTCTCACGCCCGTGCAGGCGCTGGTGGGCCTCCTCGCTCGCGGCGGCCGCTCCGAGGCCGAGGTCCGTCGGATCTCCGAGCGGATCGCGAGCGCCGCCTCGCGCATGTCGGGGCTGATCGAAGCGATGCTCGAGCTGTCACGCTCCGGCCAGGTTCCGCCGGGGGAGTGCTCCGTCGTCGCCGCGGTCGAGGCCGTGCTCGAGGAGCTCGGACCGGTTCGAGACGAGGTTGACCTCCGGGTGGAGGTCCCGGAGGTCCAGGTGGCTTGCTCGTCCGAGGTCCTGGGACAGATCGTCGGAAACCTTCTCGGCAATGCGATCAAGTACCGGGCAACCGACCGTCGCTGCCAGGTGAAGGTTTCCTGCGCGGCCGATGGGGCGATGGTGCGACTGGCAGTGAGCGACAACGGCATCGGGATGAGCCCCGAGGCGGAACGGCGCGCCTTCGAGCCGTTCTTCCGGGCGAGCCAGGACCGTCCGGGACACGGGCTCGGGCTGTCCATCGTCGAGCGCTACGTGCAAGCCCTGCACGGTTCGGTCACGTTGACGTCCCAGCCTGGGCTCGGCACGCGGGTGGAGATCTGGATCCCACGAGCGGCAGTCGACCCGGCAGCCCGCAGGGGCCAGCCGGAGCGTCCGCCGGCCATCGGGCGTCCGGCGCGACAGGGGCTCACGATCGGGTAGCGAGCCGGGACCTGCCTGCGAGCGGTGGCCCCCTGTGATAGCAGGAGCCCTCCGATGCGCGTGGTCGTCGCCATGAGCGGCGGGGTCGACTCGTCGGCCGCCGCCGCGCTGCTGGTGGAACAAGGACACGAGGTCCTGGGCATCACCCTGCGCGTCTGGTCCTACGCGGGTGCTGCCCGGTGCGGGAGCTGCTGCAGCCCCGATGACATCGACGACGCGCGCGCCGTGGCCACCCGGCTCGGCATCCCGTTCTACGTGGCCGACGCCGAGGAGCTGTTCAGGCACCGGGTAGTCGAGCCGTTCGTCCAGTCGTACCTGGACGGGAAGACGCCGGTGCCGTGCGTGGCCTGCAACCGCGATGTGAAGTTCGACTTCCTGCTGGCGCGGGCCCGTGCGCTGGGGGCCCGGCTCGCCACCGGCCACTACGCACGCATCGAGCGGACCGACGGGACCCACCGCCTGCTGCGCGCCGCCGACCCGTCCAAGGATCAGAGCTACTTCCTGTTCACCCTGCGCCAGGACGCGCTCGCCGAGCTCGAGTTTCCGGTGGGCGGGCTGACCAAGCCCGAGGTGCGCGCCATCGCGCAGCGGCACGGCCTGCCCACCAGCGAGAAGCCGGAGAGCATGGAGATCTGCTTCGTCCCGGACGGGGACTACGCCGGCTTCGTCGAGCGGGTCGCCGGCCCGCAGCCCGCAGGGACCGTCGTCGATGGCCGGGGGCAGGTGCTGGCGCGCCATGCCGGCGTCCATCGGTTCACCGTGGGTCAGCGGCGTGGGCTCGGCGTCGCCGCCGCCGAGCCGCTCTACGTGCAGCGCATCGACGCCGGTGTGGGCGCGGTGGTGGTGGGGCCGGCCGCCGGCCTGGAGCGTTCGGAGTTCACCGTGCTGCAGCCGTCGTGGGTGGAGCACGGCCCGTCGCCGGAGGAGCGGGTGCACGTCCGCATTCGCCACCGGCACGCGGGAACCCCGGCCCGCGTCGTCGCGGCCGATGCCGGTCGCCTCACCGTTCGCACCGAGGAGCCGGTCCGTGCGGTCACCCCAGGACAGGCCGCGGTGTTCTACCGGGGTGACGAGGTGCTCGGCGGCGGTTGGATCGGCTAGAAGCGTCGGTCACATGGACCGCCGCGCCGCCTGGATCCTCGGCCTCGTCTTCGGGGGCCTCTTCCTCTGTCTCTTCGCCTTCATGGCCCTGGCCTGGGTCGCCGTCCAGAGTGGGCGGGGCGGGAACGTCATGGCCCGGGCCGGCGGCGACCGGGTGGGAGTGGTCGAGGTCACCGGCGTCATCGGGGACGACAAGACGACACTGCGGGAATTGCGCGAGTTCGCCGAGGACGGGCGGATCCGCGCGATCGTCGTGCGGATCGACAGCCCCGGCGGCTCGGTCGGCCCCTCGCAGGAGATCTTCGAGGCGATGCGGCACTTGCAGAAGAAGAAGCACGTGCTGGCCAGCATGGGATCCATCGCCGCGTCGGGCGGCTTCTACATCGCCATGGGCGCGGAGAAGGTGTTCGCCAATCCGGGCACGCTGACCGGGAGCATCGGGGTCATCTCCGAGTTCCCCAACGTCACCGGACTCCTGAAATGGGCGGGGGTGGACATGCGCACCATCACCTCCGGGAAGCTCAAGGATGCCGGCAGCCCGTTTCGCGAGATGACGGCGGACGAGCGCTCGTACCTCCAGGCCATGCTCGACGACGTGCACGGCCAGTTCATCGCCGCGGTGGCCGAGTCGCGGAAGCTGTCCGAGGACGAGGTCCGCAAGGTGGCCGACGGCCGCGTGTTCACCGGCCGGAAGGCGAAGGAGCTGAAGCTCGTGGACGAGCTGGGGGGGCTGCAGGACGCGGTCCGCGAGGCGGGGAAGCTCGCCGGGCTCAAGGGCGAGCCGCGCATGGAGTACCCCACCAAGGAGCGGCCGCTCTTCCGCGCCATGTTCGGCGACGAGGCACAGACGCTGGTGCACGCGCTCGCCACGCGCGCCGCCGAGGTGCTCGCCGCTCCGGGGCCCAGGCTGCTCATGCCGGCCCCGGGGGCAGGAGAGCCCTGATGGATCACCTCTGGGCTCCGTGGCGGCGCGAGTTCATCGACGCGCCGGCGGAGGAGGGTTGCATCTTCTGCCGTTTCCCCGCGGAGACCGGTCCCGAGGCGGACCGGAAGAACCTCATCCTGGGGCGGACGGCGCGGAGCTTCGCCATCCTCAACCGGTATCCCTACAACAACGGGCACCTGATGGTGGTGCCGCTGCGCCACACCGCCGACTACGCCGGGCTCGACGCCGAGGAGCTCGGCGACCTCCAGCATCTGTTGCAGGCCGCGGTGCGCATCGTGGGCGAGGTCTACCG
>JADGQZ010000477.1 GCA_017881345.1 Myxococcaceae bacterium
CCCATTCCGAGCCAGGGTGGGGACGCCCGGGAACGGTCGCAAGGCACTGGCACGCTTGCCCCGTTCCGAGCGGAGGCGCGGCCGCTGGCACGCCTGCAAGGCGCGCTCAGGCGCTCTTCACGCCTGCCGAGCGTGGGAGTCTGGGCAGTCGCGGGGGGCGCGGGCAACGCCGCACCGCTCCGCGAACCGGGCCGTAGGGAAGCTCGGTCCCGCTCCGCGCCGCGCGAAGGAGCAGCACACCCCGGCTAATGTCCCCCCGGCCCACGAAGTCGACCGGGAAGAGGAGGCGATCGTCGAAGACGTCCAGGAGCAGGTCGACGTACTTGTCGCTGGCGATGCTCCCGAGCAGCACCACCTCTGCATCCGGGAGGCGCTCGGCGAGGGCCCGCGCATCGCGTTCGAGGGGACGCCGGTACCGCGCATCCGCGAGGTCGATCCGCACCTTCGCCCAGCGGTCGAGGTCCGCGGGGGTGATGCGGTGCCCGGGGTCGACCAGGCCCGCGCCCTGGGTGATGACCCACGACGCGCCGAACGTCCGGGCGTAGGTGAGCTTGCCGCGGAAGTACAGGCCGCTGGTGAAGGTGAAGACGTCGCCGAGCGTCGCGCCCGCTCCGGACCTCAGCTCCGTCGCCAGCGGGAACCGCGCCGCGGCCCGGCGGAGCATCGACATCCGCACGCCGTCGCAGCGCGCCGGCGAGAGCAGGAAGACCCGCGCCGGCTTCACGTCCCCGACTCCACGAGCGTCTTGAACAGCCGGGCGAGCGCGGCGTCCGGCACCTCGGCCCGGCCGGCGTGCACCGGCGAGGTCTGGATGACGGTGCTCCTCGGCGCCACCAGCCAGTGGAAGCGCTCCTTGGCAGGGAGCTGCGCGACCGGTCCGGCCGTGGGCTCGCCGGCGCAGATGCGGGGGACGGCCGCGAGGTGGGCGGCGATGGCCTCCACGTCGGCGTTCGGGTCGAGGGCGCGGAGGCGGACCACGTCCAGCGCCACGCGGGCGGCGAGGTAGTCCTGCGCCAGGCACCAGACGATGACCCCGGCGTTGAGGAACTCGCCGCGCTCGACCCGGGGAACGATCCGGACCACGGCGTAGTCAAACGCGCACGGCGCGGGCACGGTCGGCCTCCTCCTCGAACACCGCGGACGCGGCGAGCCTCCTCGACAGCCAGTCCACGTACGCGTGCCGCTGCGCCCCGGCGTCGCCCACGTGGGCATCGTGCGCGAGCCAGGCGTCCGGCACGGCGCCGGCGAGCGTGCGGAGCAGAGCCCCGGACAGCCTGGGGCGGAGCCGCTCGCCCGCGGCCCGGATGTCCCCGGCGACCGGGAGCAGGACGTGGTCCTTCACCTGGGCGAACGGCGAGGCGGCTCGGGTCCCGGCCTCGGCCCAGTCGTGGTGCACGTACAGACTCGCGCCGTGGTCGATGCAGTAGAGCCGCCGGTGCCACTCGAGCAGGTTCGGGTTGCGCGGGGTCCGGTCCACGTTGAGCACCAGGGCGTCGAACCAGACGATGTCCGCGGCGAGCTCCGCGGGCGGCGGCTTGGACGCGGCCGGATCGTACCCGAGCGCGCCGGGCAAGTAGTCCACCCCGAGGTTCAGGCCCACGCTGGCCTTGAGGAGGTCGCGGATCTCCCCGTCCGGCTCGGTGCGGCCGATGTCCGGGTCCAGCGTCACCAGCGCGAGCGCCGGCACCGGCAGCCCGAGCGCCCGGGCGATCTCCCCGGCGAGGAGCTCGGCCACCAGGGCCCGCGCCCCCTGCCCTGCCCCCCGGAACTTCACCACGTAGAGCCCGTCGTCCTCGGCCTCGACGATGGCGGGCAGGCTCCCGCCCTCGCGCAGGGGCGTCACGTACCGGGTGGCGGCCAGGGTGCGAAGCACGGGAGAGTCCACCCTCACCGCTCCCGGCCCGGTTGCCGGGGGCGGGACGGACCGTTGCCCGGCGAGCGACGGGCCTTTTCCACGGCCTGCATTAAGTCCTGTCTTGCCATGATCCACGTTCGCAAGAGCAACGAGCGGGGCCACGCCAACCACGGCTGGCTCGATTCCCACCATACCTTCTCCTTCGCCGACTACTACGACCCCGAGGCCATGGGCTTCCGGGCGCTGCGGGTCATCAACGAGGACCGCGTCGCGGCGGGCCAGGGCTTCGGCCGGCACGGTCACCGGGACATGGAGATCCTCTCCTACGTCCTCGAGGGCGGGCTCGCACACGAGGACTCGAGCGGCGGCGGCGGGGTCATCCGCCCCGGCGACGTGCAGCGGATGAGCGCGGGGACGGGCGTGATGCACAGCGAGTTCAACGCCTCGCGCACCGAGCCCGTGCACTTCCTGCAGATCTGGCTCGTCCCCGCGAAGCGCGGCGTCGCGCCGGCCTACGACCAGAAGACCTTTCCGCCCGAGCAGCGGCAGGGGCAGCTTCGCCTCATCGCCTCGCCCGATGCGGCCGACGGAAGCTTGAAGATCAACCAGGACGCCCGCGTGTACACGACGCTGCTCGGCAAGGGCGACGCGGTCTCGCACGCCCTCGCCCCCGGCCGGCACGCCTGGGTCCAGGTCGCCCGCGGACAGGTCCGGCTGGGCGACACCGTGCTCTCCGCCGGGGATGGCGCGGCCATCTCGGACGAGCCCTCGGTCACCCTCGGCGCGGACGAGGCCTCCGAGGTCCTGCTCTTCGACCTCGCCTGAGGTTCGTCCGTCCGGGATTCGACTCTCCCCCGCGCCCGCCCCCTGGTTGGTTTTGCGCCTGCAGGCCAGGCAACCCACCTTGGGGCTCGGTCGTGGGCGAGCGCATCAGCGGAGTCGTGAGGGGGGAGCAGTGGCCGGCGCGTGCGCTCCGGTCACTGCTCGTCCCGCCACCGGGGACGTTCCCCTCCCTGGACGCGTTCCGCACCGCGGCGATCGTCCTGGTGATCGGCAACCACCTGGCGGTCGCCGGATCCGAGCTCGCGCCGTCGCCGGTGTGGGGCTTCACCCTGTTCCGGTACGGCTGGACCGGGGTGGACCTCTTCTTCGTCCTCTCCGGATTCCTCATCGGCCGACAGCTCCAGCGCGAGCTGCAGCGCACCGGGTCCGTCGCGGTGCCGCGGTTCCTCCTCCGGCGGGGGCTGCGGATCTGGCCGCTCTACTTCGCGTGGGTGGCATTCCTCGCCCTGGCGCTCGGGAAGTGGCGCGGCATCTGGCCGGATCTCGTCTTCCTCTCCAACTACGTCCAGGGGCAGGTCAGCGGCGGCTGGTCGCTGTCCACGGAGGAGCAGTTCTATCTCCTCGTCCCGCTGCTCCTGCTCGCGGTCCAGCGCCTGTGGGGTCCGCGGGGGCAGGCGTGGGTCCCCATCGTGCTGCTCGCGCTGATGCCGGTGGTTCGCGCGGTCGTGCTCCAGGGCCGGGGGGAGGCCGGCTTCGATCGGATCTACGCCCCCATCCACACCCACTGTGACGGGCTCCTGGTGGGGCTCTTCCTGGCGTGGCTCTCGGTGGCGCGTCCGCGCGCGCTCGGGCCCGAGCAGCGGCATCCGTGGCGCTGGCCGCTGCTGGCGATCGTCGTGGGCCTCGCCCTGCGGGAGATCGATCGCCCGCTGTTCAGCTTCACCGGGCTCGCGCTCGTCTACGGAGGCCTCGTCACGCTCGGGCTCCGGGCGGGACCGCGCGTCCGGAGCCTCACCGCCTGGCGCGGCTTCCACGTGCTGTCGCGCCTGTCGTTCGGGATGTACCTGAACCACTTCGAGGTGCTGCCGAGGATCCTGCCGCGCCTGACCCCGGCGCTGGTCGAGGTCGTCGGCACCGGCTGGGTGCTCGCCGCGGTGGTGTTCTCGATCGCGGTGCTCTCGTCGGCGCTGGTGGCCTCCATCACGTTCGTGCTGATCGAGGAGCCCTTCCTGGCACTCCGGGAGCGGTGGGAGGCGCGGCACCGGCCGGCGAGGCCGCTGGAGCCCGTGCTCCGCCGGGTGAGCTAGGCGCTCCTCCAGGCAGCCGGGGGCGCCCGAAGTCCCCGGAACCGCTGCACGAATCCGGACCGGGCGACAGGGCGTGCTACGCTCGCCACCCTCTGCCGCGCATGCCTCGCTGGTCGCCGCTCCTCGCCCTCGTCCTCGCGTGCGCCTCGAGTTCCGAGGCGGCCCGGCCTGACGCTGCCACCACGGCTGCGCGGGGCGTCTCCACTCCCACCGCCGCGCGGACCGCCGCCGCCTGCGCTCCCCCGAACGCCAGCCTCTACGACCGCCTCGGCCAGCGGGCGGGCATCGACGCGGTCATGCACACCTTCGTGGTCAACGTCGGCCGCGACACGCGGGTCAACGTCCGCTTCCTCTTCACCGACATGGACGTGCTGCAGGCCCACCTCACCGACCAGGTGTGTTCGGCCTCCGGCGGACCGTGCGCCTACGCCGGCCGGGCGATGAAGCCGCTGCACGCGCCGATGCACGTCCGCGGCCCCGAGTTCGACGCGATGGCCGAGGACATGGTCGCCGCCCTCAAGGCGAACGGCGTCCCGGAGCGCGAGTCGAAGGAGCTGCTCGCCATCGTCGGCTCCACACGGGACGACATCGTCGAGACGGAGGCGAAGTGAGCGAGACGGTGGGGCCCACGGCGATGTCGCCCCTGCCGCTCACCGAGGTGCTCGTCCCGTCCGAGCTCGCCCCCGGAACGTACCTCCACCACTTCCGCGTCGATCGGCACATCGCCGCCGGTGGGATGGGCGCGGTCTACCTCGGGTTCGACACCTCGCTGAACCGGCCGGTGGCGCTGAAGACGCTCCGCCCCGAGCTGGCCCGCGACCCGTCCTTCCTCGCCCGCTTCCAGCGCGAGGCGCAGAGCCAGGCCAACCTGGTCCACCCCCACGTGGTGCAGGTCTACTTCGTCGGTGAGGAGCGCGGGGTCTGGTTCATGGCCATGCAGCTGGTGGACGGCGGCTCGCTCCAGGAGGCGGTGGATCGCGGAGGCCCGCTCCCCTGGACGCAGGTGGCCACGCACTTCGTCGGGCTCGCCGAGGCGCTGGTCGAGGCCGCGCGGATGGGCATCATTCACCGGGATCTCAAGCCGGCGAACGTGCTGCTCGACCGCTACGGCATCGCCCACGTCGCCGACTTCGGGCTGGTCACGGGGACCCACGCGCCGTCGGACCATGACACGCTGGTGAAGAGTCCCCTGGCGAGCGTGGCCGGCCTGAGCATCGCCGGCTCGGTCATGGGCACGCTCCCGTACATGCCGCCCGAGCAGCTCCGCGGGCAGCGGCTGGACCAGCGCGCGGACGTCTACGGCCTGGGCGCGACCGTCTACCACCTGCTGGTCGGCGCGCCCCCGGTGAAGGCCCGCACCGCCGAGGAGGCGCTGCAGCAGATCCAGGCCGGCATCGTCCCGGTGCGCCGCGCCTGCGCGGACGTTCCGCGGGCCCTGGCCGCCATCGTGGACCGCTGCCTTCAGCCGGACCCGGCGGCGCGCTTCCAGTCGCACCAGGAGCTCGCGTGGGCGGTGCGCCGCGCCGCGCCCCAGCCACAGATCACGCCGGCACCGGTCGTCCGCGCGCTCGCGGGAATGCTGGACGTGCTGCCGGCGCTCGCCGTCCTCCGCTTCTGCTTCGAGAAGATGCCCTGGGCCGCGCCGCTCTGGTTCGCCGTCTGGCTCGCGCTGGGCATCGGCTTCCTCCACGCTTCGCCCGGGCAATGGCTGATGCGCCTGCGGCTCCGGACGGAGGCGGATGGCGACGTGCCGCCGGTGCGGGCCGCGATCCGCGCGCTGCTCCAGTGGGGCTGGTTCGCGCCGCTGTCGTTCGCCCTGTCGCTCCTCTACGCCTCGGCGGGCGCGCTGGCCTCGGCGATCGGCTTCGGGGGGCTGGCCTGGGCCGCGGTGGTACTGCTCGGTGCGCTCCCCGCCGCGCTGCGCCGGCCCACGCTGGTGGATCGCCTCACCCGCACCCGGGTCCTGGTGGACGTCCGATGAGCTGGAAGACGCCGCTGCTTCTCCTACTGCTGCTCCCGGCGCTCGCCGCGGCCGAGTCTCGCGCCTGGACGCTCCAGAAGGGCACCGGGCGCGCCCGCTTCCGGGTCGAGGCGCCGCTGGACTCCATCGACG
The DNA here is from genome assembly GCA_017881345.1 of Myxococcaceae bacterium. GTDB lineage: Bacteria > Myxococcota > Myxococcia > Myxococcales > Myxococcaceae > RPRB01. Next base: position 6,059 of record JADGQZ010000477.1, read on the forward strand.
GCAGCGCCTCGGGCCTGGCGGGCGAGCTCCGCTTCGACGAGGCCAGCTGGGCCGAGGGGACGGGCCGCATCCGGATCGACCTGCGCGGCTTCACCACCGGCCTGAGCCTCCGCGACCAGGATCTCCGCGAGCAGTTCTTCCAGGTGGACCGCTTCCCCGAGGCGGTGCTGACCATCGCCCGCCTCGAGCGGCCGAGCCAGACGGTCCTGGTGCCGGGCCGTGACGGGCAGGCCGACGTGGTGGGAACGCTCTCGCTGCACGGCAAGGAACAGCCGGTGCGCATCCCGGTGACGGTGCAGCTCTCGGAGGAGGCCGGGCACCGGGACCTCCGTGTCGCCGGCACGTTCGAGGTGCCGTTCACGGAGTACGGCATCCCCAGACCCGCGCGGCTGTTCCTCAAGCTCGGGTCGGTGGCGCAGGTCCGCTTCGAGGCCACGTTCCGGAGCGCACCACCCAGCGCGGCCACCGTCGCAGCCGCCGCGCCCGCGGCCGCCGCCGTCCCGGCGAGCACCCGGCCCGCGCCGCGGCTCGAGCTCGCGGTCGTCGTGGCCCGCCGCCCCGAGAAGCCCAGGGCTCAACGCAAGAGCGACTGGCAGTTCGCCTTCACCACGCCCGAGGGCCGGGGCGAGCGGCTGTTCCACGACCCGGCGGTGGGTGGGGAGCAGAACGCGAATTCCTGCGCGTCCTGCCATGGCTGGCGCGACGAGCGCAGCGGACTGCTCGATGCGCTCGGCCACGTCGCTCCGAACAGCTCGGTCTGGGACAGCGCCCGGCGATCGACGTTCTGGCGCGGCTTTGCCGCCACCGTGGAGCAGGCCACCACGCTCTGCGTGCGCCGGTTCATGCTCCGTTCCAATGGACCTGACGCCACGCAGCTCGCCGACCTCGCCGCGTACCTCCGGCGCATCTCGCCGAACGCGGCGGCGCCGTTCGACTACGCCTCGCTCTTCCTGACCCGGAAGACGGCCATCGACCGGCCGACCGGCGGAGACGCCCGTCGCGGCGGCCTGCTCACCGAGCGGCACTGCGGCGGCTGCCACGCCCAGGGCGCGATCCGGCCGCCGCTCGAGGTGGGCCTGTACGAGCCGGACTACCTCGTGGCCCGGGTGCGGTGGATCGCGCCGCACGACGCGAAGCAGATGCCGCCCATGCCGATGGACCGGCTGACCGACTCGGAGCTCCGGGACATCGTCACCCACCTGGTGGGCCCGCCCGACGCGCGCATCTTCCAGCGAAAGCCAACGGTTGCCCCACGGACCGAGCGGGCGGCTCCCGTGACCGGCCCCCTGGCGACGGTGGGCGCGCCGAATTAGAGACATGGGTCCGCCGTGAACACCCCCGAGCTCGCCAGCGCCCGTCCGGGCCCGAACGACCCCTGCTGGTGCAGGAGCGGGCTCAAGTACAAGAAGTGCCATCGCGAGGCGGACGCCCGCTCGGGTGGGCCCGCACCACGGGTCCGCCGGGTGAGGCCGGGCCGCCTCTCGCCGCCCCGCACGGTGCCGGCCGAGATTCCCCGCCCGGACTACGTGCCCACGGGCCGGCCGGGCCCCGGCATCCGGGGAGATCCGGCCACCCGCCTCGAGCGGATGCGCCGCGCCTGCCGGGCCGCGGCCCAGGTCCTCCAGGAGACGGGTTCCCGCGTCGCGCCGGGCGTGACGACCGACGCGCTCGACGCGGTGGCCCACGCGGCCTACATCGCGCGGGGCGGTTACCCGAGCACGCTGGGGTACCACGGGTTCAAGAAGAGCATGTGCACCAGCGTCAACGAGGTGGTGGTGCACGGCATCCCCGACGATCGGCCGCTCGAGCCCGGCGACATCGTCAACTGCGACATCACCATCTACCTCGAGGGCATGCACGGCGACTGCTCGGCCACCTTCCCCGTGGGCGAGGTGGACGAGGCGGCGAAGAAGCTCCTCCGGGTGACGGAGGAGGCGCTGATGAAGGGCATCGAGGCGGTGAAGCCCGGCCGCGAGGTCCGCGCCATCGGTCAGGCCATCGCGGCCCACGCCGCGGCGAACGGGCTCGGTGTCGTCCGCAACTACTGTGGCCACGGCATCGGCGAGATCTTCCACACCGAGCTGCAGATCCCCCACTTCGACGACGCCGGGGCGACCACGGTGCTCGAGGAGGGGATGATCTTCACCATCGAGCCGATGCTCACCGAGGGCAGCTGGGGCGTGAAGCACTGGAACGACGGCTGGACCGCGGTGACGGCGGATGGGCTCCGATCTGCGCAGATGGAGCACACGCTCCTGGTCACCCGGGGCGGCGCGGAGATCCTCACGCTTCCCTGACCGACCGGTCGGGAAGCACAGCCCAGGACACTCGGCGGTGGAACAGACTCGCCGCACACCGGGTGGATCGACAGCTTGGGATGGCCTGCTCGCCGCCAGAGTGCAGGTCCGGTGTAGCCGACGTCACGCCACACCGGTATATGGCCCGCCGGTGGACGCGGGGCGTCCCGAGGAGAGCCGATGCCGTTCGACATCCAGGTGACGCGCACCACCAACCCGAAGCCGCGGCCACCCGCCGGGGATCTCGGGTTCGGGCGCTTCTACAGCGACCACCTGTTCCTCGCCGAGCACGACGGCCGCGGCTGGAGCGGCGCCCGCATCGTGCCCTATGGCCCGATCCCGCTCGACCCGGCCGCCGGGGCGCTCCAGTACGGGCAGGCGATGTTCGAGGGGATGAAGGCGGTGGCCGGCGAGCACGGTCCCCTGCTCTTCCGGCCCCAGATGCATGCCCGCCGGATGAACGCCTCGGCACGCCGGTTGTGCATGCCCGAGGTCCCGGAGGAGCTGTTCCTGGGAGCGCTCCGGGCGCTCGCCCACGAGGACGCCTCCTGGGTGCCCGCGGAGCCCGGAGCCTCGCTGTACCTGCGCCCGACGATGATCGCCACCGAGGCGTACCTCGGGGTGCGCCCGTCGAAGAAGTATCTGTTCTACGTGCTGGCCTCGCCGGTGGGGAACTACTTCGGGCCGCGGCCCACCCCGCTCCGCCTCTGGGTCGAGACCGAGCACGTGCGCGCAGCGCGGGGCGGCATCGGCGCGGCAAAGGCCGGAGCCAACTACGTCGCCGGCATGGCGGCCGCCGAGCGGGCCAAGGCGCAGGGGTTCCACCAGGTCCTCTGGCTCGATCAGACGCACCGGGAGATCGAGGAGGCGGGGACGATGAACGTCTTCTTCCGCATCGACGACACGGTGGTGACGCCGCTGCTCGGGGACTCGCTCCTGGCCGGGGTGACACGCGACTCGGTGCTGACCCTGCTCCGCGAGTGGAAGGTGAAGGTCGAGGAGCGCGCGGTGGGAATGGCCGAGCTGGCCGAGCACTCGACGCGCGGGCGGCTCAAGGAGGCGTTCGGCACCGGCACCGCGGCCACCGTCTCGGCCATCGGCGAGCTGCAGTGGGGCCAGCGGAGCATCCGGCTCGGGGACGAGCGGGGCGAGGTCGCCGAGCGGCTCTACCGGACGCTGGTGGATCTCTTCGGCTCGCGCCGTCCGGACGCCCGCGGGTGGCTGGTCCCTGTCGAGCCCTCGTAGAGCTCCATCCGTTCGAGCGGCGGGGCGTACAGATGCAGACTGATCGTGCGGCTCCTCCCGGTGTGCTCCACATGGTGGATGGTGTGCGGCTGCTCGCGGAAGACGCTGCCCGCGCGGTGCACGTGGCGCTCGGCCCGCATCACCTGACCGCCGGGAGCGAGCCGGTACACCACCTCGGTGAGCGCTCCCTCGAGGAGGCAGGTGACGCCGAAGCTCTCGCCGTGGCCGTGGGGGGCGCTTCGCTGGCCCGGGAGCCAGCCCACCAGCAGGACCTCCCATCCGGCGGTGCGGTGCAGGATGTCGCGGCAGTACCCCTGGTCGGAGAAGCGGGCCCGGCCGACGATCCGGGCGCGGTCGAGCGCCTCGGGCCACCCGGCGGCGAGTGCGTCGAGGTCCTCCGGCCTCATCCGGGGCGGCGGCAAGCGCCCCAGGAGCATGTCGAGCTCGCGCAGGGACATGATGAACGGCCACCGTGGGGTGGGCGGAGCGCGGATGGAAGCACGGCTCCGCGCGCCGCGTCCAGCGCATGACGACCGGCGTGGCCATCATCGGTGGAGGCGCGAGCGGGTCGCTCACCGCGCTGGCGATGGCCGGGGTCCCGGGGCTCGGGCCGCTGACGCTGGTCGACACGGGCGGGGCGTTCGCCCGGGGCGTCGCCTACTCCACCGAGGACCCGGTCCATCTGCTGAACGTCCCGGCCGACCGGATGAGCGCGTTCGCGGATCAGCCCTCGCACCTGCTCGCCTGGCTCGCGGCCCGGGGAGAATCGGCCGACCCCGAGGCGTTCCTGCTGCGGCGGCAGTACGGCGCGTACCTCGGCGAGCTCCTCCACGCCACCGGTGATCGGGTGCGGCGGATCGTCGCGCGGGTGGATGCGCTTGCTCCCGAGGGCCCCGGGCTGCGGCTCACGCTCGCCGGCGGCGAGGCGCTGGAGGCGCGAGCGGCGGTGCTCGCGCTCGGGAACTTCGCCCCCGAGCTCCCGCCCGGCTGGAGCGAGCTCCCCCGCCGTCTCGCCTGGCGCTCACCGTGGGGGACCGCCGGGGACTGGCCGGCGCCGGACGCCGAGGTGCTCCTGCTCGGGGCGGGTCTGACGGCCGTGGACGTCGTGCTCTCGCTCGATGCGCGTGGGCACCGGGGGCGCCTGCACCTCCTCTCCCGCCGCGGGCTCCTGCCGGCCACGCACCCACCAAGGATGCTGCCACCGCTCCAGCTCGGGGCGCGGCCGCGGGGGCTGCGCGCGCTGGTGCGGCTGTTCCGGGAGGCGTCCGCCCGGGAGGATCCCCGGGCAGTCCTGGACACCCTGCGCCCGGAGCTCGCCGCGATGTGGCGGGGCCTCTCGCCGGTGGAGCAGCGGCGGTTCCTGCGCCACCTGCGGACCTGGTTCGACACCATCCGGCACCGGCTCGCGCCGGCGGTGGGGGCGCGCATCGCCGCGCTCGAGGCCGAGGGGCGGCTCGTCCGTCACGCGGGCCAGCTGGTCTCGGCCACCGAGCAGGGCGGCCGGCTGGCCCTGCGGATCCGGCCGCGCGGGTCGCGTGCGCTCGCGGTGCTCACCGTCGACCTGGCCATCCCGACCACGGGGCCGGTGATGGACGTGCGCGCGCTGGAAGATCCGCTGGTGCGCTCGCTGCTCGCCTCCGGTCAGGCCCGGCCCGGTCCGCACGGGCTCGGGTTCGCCACCTCGGATCAGGGAGCGGTGCTGGGACCGCTTCACGACAGGCTCTGGACGCTGGGCGGCCTCCGGCGCGGAGACCTCTGGGAGACCACGGCCATCCCCGAGATCCGCGTGCAGGCCCGGGCGCTCGCCGGGACGATCGCCGCGGCGCTGGGCACCCGCCCGGCCTGACTCAGGCCGGCAGGTGCTGGATGAGCCCCCACACCAGAGCGGTGCTGAGGGCATCGAAGGCCAGCGCCAGGAGCAGCGCGACGAGCGCGGCATCCAGCACGGGCGGGCGGTTGTCCGACATCATCACATCACCTCGAAACACGTCCTGGGCCGGCGCATGTGCAAGGCCGGTTCCAGGCGACCACTTCGAGCAATTCCGCGCGGCTGCTCGCATTCGCCACCTCGTCCAGAGAACGCCCTTGCATTGTCTGCATTGCAGGGATTCGAACCCACGGAGTTCCTGGAGGTTGCGATGCGGCGCGCCGTCGGCCGGCCCGCGCACCGCCGACCGACAGGGCGAGCAGCCGCGGGGAAGGGGCGGATCCGTCACGTGAGTGTCACCGACTGTTGGAGGGGGTGGGCACAATCTCCCGCCGCACTCGTCATGGAGGTCCGCATGCCCCGTCATCCGCGGCTCGCCGTCTCCGTTGGTCCGGACGACCACGTGCTCGGCAGGGCAGACGCGCCACTGACGGTCGTCATGTACGGGGACTACGCCTGCCCCTACACCCGGCGGGCATCGGTCTACGTGGACCTGGCGCGAAGGAAGCTGGGACAGAGGGTGAGGTACGCCTTCCGGCACTTCCCGCGGGCGGACCTGCATCCGCAGGCGCTCCTCCTGGCCGAGGCGGCACACGCGGCCGGAGCGCAGGGGAAGTTCTGGGAGATGCACCGCGCGCTCCTCGCCGAGGACCCGGTGGACCCGGTGACGCTGGCCGAGGAGCTGGGGCTGGATGTCGAGCGCTTCTCGAGCGAGCTGCAGGCCCGGACGCACCGGCGCCGCGTCGCGCAGGAGATGGACGTCGGGTTGCGGAGCGGCGTGAGCGCGACCCCGACCATCTTCATCAACGACCGGCGCCACGTGGGCAGCTGGGAGAACGCGAGCCTCCTCCGGGCGCTCGGCGGCGCGCCGGCGATGTCGCGCTCGGCGCACCTCTGAGCGCGCGCCATCATGGGGCGGCTGGACGGCAAGGTGGCGGTGGTGACGGGCGGTGGCTCCGGGCTGGGCCGGGCGATCGCCGTCCGGTACGTGGCCGAGGGTGCGCGGGTGCTGGTGACCGACGTCAACCTGGCCGGGTGCGAGGCGACGATCGCGGCAATCCCGGAGCGTGATCGCGCGCGGGCGGTGGCCCGACGGCTGGACGTGGCACGAGAGCCGGACGTCGAGGCGGCGGTGGCCGACGCGGTCCAGCGCTGGGGCGGGCTGGACGTGATGGTGGCCAATGCCGGCATCGGCGCGCCGGGGTTCCTCGCCGACCTGCCGCTCGAGGACTGGCAGCGGGTGGTGGACGTGAACCTGACCGGGGCGTTCCTCTGCGCCCGCCACGCGGTACGGGTGATGCGGGAGCAGGACCGGGGCGGGAGCATCGTCGTGATGTCGTCGGTGGCAGGGCTGCACGGCACGCCGATGCTCGGTGCCTACGGGCCGACGAAGGCCGCCGTCCTGCAGCTGGTGCAGACGCTCGCCCTCGAGGGCGCTCCGAGCCGGGTCCGGGCGAACGCGCTCTGTCCGGTGTGGACCGAGTCACCGATGGTCGACGCCTTCGTGCAGGGGCTGGGGCTCACCGCCGAGCAGGGGGCGAAGGTCCTCATCAAGGACATCCCCCTCGGGCGGCTGGGAAAGCCGGACGACGTGGCGTGGGCGGCGGTGTACCTGGCCTCGGACGAGTCGGCGTTCGTCACCGGGGTGGCGTTGCCGATCGACGGCGGGCACATGGCGGGGCGTCTGCCGTAGTAAGCAGGCGGTTCATGCCAAGGACCGCGCTCCCGCTCCTTCTGCTCAGTCTGCTCTCCTGCGCCCACGGCTCGGGGCTCTCGCGCGAGGAGGCGACGGCGCGCTTCACCAAGCTCGTCGACGACTACTTCGCCGAGGCGTACGCCTTCGAGCCGACGGTGGGCGTGCAGATGGGCTTCCACGCCTACGACCCGAAGCTCGAGGACTTCACCGCCCAGCGAGTGGCGGTGCACGTGCAGAAGCTCCAGGCCGAGCTCGACGTGGCGGTCGCCCTGTGGACCGAGCGGGTGGCGCTCCCCTACGACGACCTGATCGACCTCGAGGCGCTCGAGTCACGGATCCGGGGCGACCTGCTCGAGTGGCAGAAGATCGGCTTCCGGATGCAGAACCCGATGACCTACTCCCGCATCCCGGGCGAGGGCGTGGACGTGCTGCTCAAGCGCGACTTCGCGCCGGCGGCGGCCCGGCTCAAGTCGGCGACCGAGCGGCTCCGGCAGATCCCGGGGGTGTACGCGGCGGGCAAGGCGAACGTGAAGACGCCTCCGAAGGAGTGGACCGACCTCGCGCTGCAGATGAGCAGCGGATCGGTGGGCTACTTCCAGGACACGGTGACCGCCTGGGCGAAGGAGGCGGCCGCAGGGGACAGCCTGGCCCTCGCCGATTTCGCGCGGGCGAACATGACCGCGGTGGCGGCGACGCAGGACTGGATTCACTACCTCCAGAAGGAGCTGAAGCCGCGGAGCACCGGGAGCTGGGCGATCGGCCCGGAGTACTTCGCCCAGAAGATCCAGACCGAGGAGATGAACTCCGAGCCGCTGACGGCGCTCCTGGGGAAAGGCGAGGCCCAGCTCAAGGCGGACGGCGAGGCGGCGGTGCAGACCGCGCGGCTCATCGACCCCCGGCGGACCGCGGCGCAGGTGATGGAGGCGATGCAGGTCGATCACCCCACGGCGAGCGACCTGATCCCGGCGGTGCGGCGCTCTCTCGAGGGGGTGCGCCAGTTCGTGGTGTCGAAGAACCTGGTCTCGTTCCCCTCCGAGGTGCGGCCGACGGTGGAGCCCACGCCGCCGTACGCCCGGAACGGCTCGTTCGCCTCGCTCGATGCGCCGGGGCCGTACGAGACCAAGGCGACCGAGTCCTACTATTACGTCACCCCGACCGAGCCCGACTGGAGCCGCACGCGGATCGAGGAGCACCTCCGGGCCTTCGCCACGCCGATCCTGGCGATGACCGACGTGCACGAGGCCTACCCGGGGCACTTCCTCCAGGCGCTGTGGCTGCCGCGCGTCCAGACGAAGGTGCGCAAGCTGCTGATGACCAACTCCAACGTGGAGGGCTGGGCCCACTACGGAGAGCAGATGGTGGTGGAGGAGGGCTTCGCCGACAACGACCCGCGCATCAAGCTCGCCCAGCTGGAGGAGGCGCTGCTCCGCGACTGCCGCTTCGTGGTGGGCATCCAGCTGCACACCACGACGCTGACCGTGGAGCAGGGAGCAGAGCGCTTCGTGAAGGAGTGCTACCAGACGCCCGCCAACGCCTATCAGGAGGCGCGGCGCGGCACGTACGATCCCACGTACCTTTACTACACGTGGGGAAAGCTCCAGATCTACGACCTGCGCCGTGAGTACCTGAGCCAGAAGGGCGGGACGCTCCGCGAGTTCCACGATGCCTTCCTCGCGCAGGGCGGAGTGCCCATCCGTCTGGTGCGCAAGCTACTTCTCGAGCAGAGGTGACCCGATGCCCCCCCTGACCTCTCCCCGGATGGTTGCCTGGCTCCTGCAGGCGCTCCCCACGCTGTTCCTGGCGATCCTCTTCCTGCAGTCCGGGATGGACAAGGTGATCGACTTTCGCGGCAACCAGGGGTACCTGACGCAGCACTTCGGCAAGAGCCCGCTCCGGGGCATGGTGACGCCGATGCTCCTGACGCTCACCGTCTTCGAGCTGACGGCCGGAGCCCTGTGCGCAGTGGGCCTCGTGGAGCTGCTGGTGCTCGGCGTGCCCCGCATCGCCTTCTGGGGCATCACGGTGGCGGCGCTGGCGTTCCTGGCGCTCTTCTTCGGCCAGCGGATCGCGAAGGACTACGAGGGCGCAGCGGTGCTGCCGGGCTACTTCCTGATAGCGCTGGTGGGCCTCTGGACGACGGGACGGTTCCACTGAGCGAGGCGGCCCCGGCCGCGCGCAGCCTGCGGCTCCGGGTCTTGCCCGGACGGCTCGCGGTGGCGCGACTCCCGGGGTCGGCGGCGATGCCCGGGTGGGCGGATGGCCCGGGGCTGGTGTCCATCACCCGGCGGGCCGAGGAGCTGAGCATCGTCTGTCTCGACGGTCGGGTGCCGGCGGACGTCCGGGCCGAGCGTGGCTGGCGCGCGCTCGAGGTTCAGGGACCGATCGCCTTCCAGGAGGTGGGCGTGCTGCATGCGCTCACCGGGCCGCTCGCCCGTGCAGCGGTGTCGGTGTTCGCGCTGGCGACGTTCGACACCGACCTGGTGCTCGTCCGGGAGGAGACACTGGCGCGGGCGGTGGAGGCGCTGCGCGCGGCCGGACACCAGGTGGAGGACGAAGGATAGGGCGATGCGCACCCTCTTCCTCCCGCACGCCGAGGTGGTCCAGCGGCTGGATGCGCTCTCGCTCCTCGCGCCGATGCGGGAAGGGTTCCAGGCGCATTCGGCGGGCAGGACGGCGCCAGGGCTGGTCCGGGCGACCGCGTTGCCGGACGGTGGCATCGCCCGGGTGACGGGGGTGGGGCTTCTCCCGGAGGTGCCGGCCTACTCGGTGTCCAGTGCGGCGATCTCGGCGGAGGGCGCAGAGCAGGCCACGCTGCTCCTGCACGACATCGGGACGGGGAAGCTCCTGGCCTGTCTCGATGCGGTCCACCTGCGCGCGGTGGTGCTGGCCCTGGGAATCGCCATCGCCGCGGACGTGCTCGCCCGGCCCGAGGCGGCGCGGGTCGCGGTGCTCGGCACGAGCGACGGCACGCTGCGGCTGTTGAAGATGCTGCGGCTGGTCCGCTCGCTCCGGCAGATCCGGGTCCTCGAGCCGCGGCCGGAGCGCGCCGAGGCCGTGGCCGGACGGGCGTACCGCGAGCTGGCGCTGCCCGTGCGGGTGTCGCGGGACGTGGAGGACGCGCTGCAGGACGCCGAGCTGGTGCTGGTGACGGCCGGCGCTCCCGGCGTCGCACCGCTCGGGTCGGTGCCGGAGGGCTGCCACGTCGCGGTGGTGGATCCGGCGCTCCGGGACGCGGCGCCGGCCGCCGAGCTCCTGACACCCGCGCTGCGGCGGCAGGCCCGGGTGGTGGTCGACGACCGAAGCATCGCGCGCGAGGCGGGCTGGATGGATGGGGAGATCGACGCCGAGCTGGGCGAGGTGCTCTCCGTCCCGCCGGCACGGACACAGTCGGAGATCACGGTGCACGCCACGGTGGGGCTCCCGTTCCAGGAGCTCCTCGCGGCGTGGCAGGTGTTCGAGAGCGCGCGGGAGGAGCCGGAGCTCCCGCGCCTCGAGCTGAAACGCTGAGCCGCGGCGCTCGGCCGGGGGCTCCTTTCGATTCTGGTCTGGTCGGTCCGGTTCAGACTGGCCATGTCGGCAGGCCAGCGGAGTGCAGAGGATGGCGGGCATGAGCTCCCTGCGCCCGTCGCCCCTCGGTGGTCTCGTCGTCGCAATCGGCCTGGTTCTGTCGGTCGGCAAGGGACCGCCCGCCTCGGCAGCCGAGCCAGCCGCAGCGGTGAGGCCGGCCCGCGATGGCTCGCATGACTTCGACTTTGCGTTCGGTCGCTGGAAGATGCGGGTGCGCCGGCTCAAGGGGCCGCTCACCGGATCCAGGGACTGGTACGAGATGTCGGCGACCACGAGCTGCCGGCCGTTCTGGAACGGTGCAGGGAACGTCGAGGAGTTCGAGGCCGACGGTCCCACCGGGCACATCCAGGCGGTGACCGTCCGGATGTACGCGTCCACGTCGCGGCAGTGGTCGCTGAACTGGGCCACGAGCAAGAGCGGGCTGTTCGGCGCGGCGACGGTGGGCGAGTTCCGGGATGGAACGGGGGAGTTCTTCGATCAGGAGGTCTTCGAGGGACGGACGATCCTCGTGCGGTACGTGTGGTCGGGGATCACGAAGAACTCGGCGCACTTCGAGCAGGCCTTCTCGGACGACGGCGGGAAGACCTGGGAGGTGAACTGGATCACCGACCAGACGCGGATCGAGTGAGAGCGGCTGCTGCTCGGAGCGGAGCCGGGGCGAGGTGCGTGCCGCGCCGACGGGCAGTCCCGACCGGCCTGCGTCGTTCTCGGAGGCTCCGGGTTGACGCGGCCGGGCCACAGACCGGCGAAGTCCCCAGCTCGCGCTCGGCGGGGCCTTCATCTGGCTCACTGGGTTTGGCGTCCGGGTGGCCCTCGCCGGCGCGGAGCTCGTCCGCCCGCTCGACGGCCTCCTGGGGCCGACGTCGCCGCGCCGCGTGTCTTCCTGCGGAGCCGCGCCCGGGGGCGCATGCCCGGCTCACGAGAGGCTATAGCAACAACTTCGACGGGAAGTGCGGTTTTGCCACTAGCAAACCCTTGAAGCCTGGTCCGGCGTTTCACTCATATTTTTAGTTGTTGCTATAACCTCTCGTCAGCCGAAGGGGCGCGCCCCGGCGGGCACCCGTCTCGATCGGAAACGCGGCACGAACGTCGCAGGGTGGTGCGTCGATGCCACCGTCGATGCCACCGCTGCTTCGAATCCCTGGGGCGCTCGACTCGGCGTGGTCCTGGATCCCGGACG
>JADGQZ010000478.1 GCA_017881345.1 Myxococcaceae bacterium
GACGTCTCGCGACGACCGGCAGGAGCGCGGTCCTCGTTCCACCTCCGCCCGGCGAGGTGGATGGGTACGGCGACGCCATGCCGTACGGGGACGAGCCCGCCGACCGCACCCAGCTGACCGAGACGCTCGGGACCTACGAGCCCGGCGTCGAGAGCCCGGTGGAGCTGCCCCCCGAGGAGGTGGAGGAGGTGGTCCTCACCCCGCCGCCGCCGCCACCACCCGCCGTGACGCGCCGTCCGGCCTCGATGCCGAACGGGGCGTCGCCTGGGAACGCGTTTGCCCGCCCTGCGGCGCCCCCCCCGGCTGCCACCGGACGCCTCTTTCCCTCCACCTCGAACCCCGGCTACGCGCGCCCGGCCCCGGCTGGGCCTGCCGAACGGGTTCCCATCCTGGTCAAGCCGGCGCCCGAGCCGGCCCCTCCCCCCGCGCGACCTCCCACCCTGCTCAGGCCGACTCCCGAGCCTTCGCACGCGCCGGAGCCGCCCCCCGCACGCTCGCGGCCCACCCCCGCGCCCGCACCCCGCGGCGGTCCCGAGGAGAGCGGGCCGGTCGCCGAGGAGCTCAACGAGGCGAGCTTCTTCCTCGACCAGGGACTCCTCGACGAGGCGCGCGAGGTGCTGGACACCGTGGAGCTGGTCCGCCCGAACCTGCCGCGAACCGCCGCGCTGCGCGAGCGGCTCGCCTCCCTCGAGGCGGCAAGGGAGGCCGCACCCGCCACGCCCACGCCTCCTCCTGCCCCCCGGCCCGTTCCCCCCGGCATCGACCCCATCCCTGTGCGCACCGGGTCGTACAACCTGGCCGAGGAGCTGGCCGACGAGCTCGAGGAGCTCGGCCCCGGACCGGAGGAGGAGCCGGCGCCCGCCAGCACGGGAGACTTCCAGTACTCGGTGGAGGAGGTGTTCACCGAGTTCAAGAAGGGGCTCGAGCGGGTCGTGCAGCGCAGCGACGTGGACACCCACTACGACCTGGGCATTGCCTACAAGGAGATGGGGCTCCTGGACGACGCGGTGCAGGTGTTCGAGGTCGCCCGCCAGGGGTCCCAGGGGCTGCCGAAGGAGGTGGACTGCCTCGCGATGATCGCCATGCTCCAGGGAATGCGAGGCGAGCCCCAGCGGGCGGTCGCAGCCCTGAGGGACGCGCTGGCCAGTCCCCACTCCGGAGTGAAGGAGATGAGCATCCGCTTCGACCTCGGACTCCAGTACGAGGCCGCGGGCGCGGATGGCAAGGCGCTCGGGCAATACCTCGTGGTCCAGCGCGCCGAGCCGGCCCACCGCGACGTCGCGGAGCGCGTGCGCCGGCTGTCTGCAACCGTGCGGCCCGAGGACGACGGGCCCGCCCGCCCCCCGGCTGCCACCGGACCCGGTCGCCCGGTCCCCGCGCGGCCGTCCGCGCCCGAGCCGGCGCCTGCACCACCTGCGAAGAGTCGCAAGGTGGGGTACTTGTAGAAGGCTCCCCCGAACGATGAGCTACCTGGAACACTTCGGGCTGACCGAGGAGCCCTTCTCCAACGCACCGGTCAGCCGCTTCTACTTCGAGTCTCCCCAGCACCAGCAGGCGCTGGTCCGGCTCACCCACGCGGTGTCGCGCATGCGCGGGCTCTCGGTGCTGGTGGGCGACATCGGTGCGGGAAAGACCACGCTCGCCCGCCGTCTGCTCGACGCGCTCCCGGAGGAGGAGTACGAGGCCGCGCTCTTCGTCATCATCCACTCCGGCGTCACCGCCTCGTGGCTGCTGCGGCGCATCGCCCTGCAGCTCGGGGTGGAGAACCCGGCGCAGGAGAAGCTGGCGCTCCTGAGCCAGCTCTACCAGCGGCTGATGCAGATCCACGAGCAGGGCCGCAAGGCGGTGGTCCTCATCGACGAGGCCCAGATGCTCGAGACCCGTGAGCTGATGGAGGAGTTCCGCGGCCTGCTCAACCTCGAGGTCCCGGAGCGGAAGCTCATCTCCTTCGTCTTCTTCGGGTTGCCGGACATCGAGCGGAACCTCCGGCTGGACCCTCCGCTGGCCCAGCGGGTGGCGATGCGCTACCGGCTCGAGCCGCTGAACCCCGAGAGCACGCGCTCGTACATCGAGCACCGGATCCAGACCGCCGGGGGCGACCGCGTCCCTTTCACCCACGAGGCCGTGGAGGTGCTGCACCGACTCTCGGGCGGCTCTCCGCGGATCATCAACACCCTCTGCGACAACGCGCTCTTCGAGGCCTACCTCGCGCAGGAGACCATCGTGGACGCCGGGCGCATCGAGGAGATCGCGCGGAACCTGGCGCTCGGGGCAGGGGAGCAGGCGCCCGGCAACGGGGCGCCGGCGCAGGCCGCGGCTCCGGCCGGCAACGTGGACCTCTCCGAGGTGGACCGCTACCTCGAAAGCTTGAAGAGCTGACGCATGCGCTGGGGCGGCGCGAGCCGCAGGCGACGGGTCCTGTGGCTCGGGCTGGTGCTCGCTCTCGTCGTCGGTGGATTGACCTTCCTGGTGGTGGGCCGCTCGTCCTTCGCCTGGGACAAGACCTGCACCCTGGCCCGCCGGCAGCTCCCCGGGCTCCTCGGGGCCGACGTGGGGCTCGGGCGCTGCGAGGTCGACCCGACGGGGCGCAGCATCCGCATCTACGGCCTCTCCGCGGGGGCGCCGGACAGCGGTCGGCCCGCCTTCAGCGCTGACCTGGTGGAGATCACCCTCGGTGGCGTGCAGCCGCTCGCGGCGCGCCTCGAGCTCGAGCGGGTGCGGATCATCCGGCCGCGGATCTGGCTCGACCTCTCGCATCCCGCGCCCGCTGCCTCCTCCGGCGGCTGCCCGCTGCGCCTGCTGGAGCGCGTGCTGGTGGACACGCTCGAGGTCCGCGGCGCCGAGGTGCGGGTGGCCCTCCCTGCCGGGCGCAAGGTCGAGGTTGCGGGCGTGGAGCTGAGCTGGCGCACGCGCCGGCGCGACGCCGAGTTCACCCTCCGCACCTCACAGGGCCTGGTGGACCTCGCCAACGGCCGGCCTCCGCTGGCGGTGGCCGGGCTCGCGGTGGAGGGGGCGCTGGCCCCGGGTGGGCGGGAGCTCGAGGTGAGCCGGGGCGAGGTGTCCATCGACGACGCGCAGCTGTCCTTCGCCGGGCGCGTGGACGACCTCTGCCACCCCGCGCTCGCGCTGGACGCGCAGCTCTTTCTCCCGATGCGAACGCTCGCCCGGGTCGTCCCGCTCGGCGAGACGTCGGGGCACCTCTGGGCGCAGGCCACGTTCTCGGGCCGGCTGCCGGACCTGCGCCTCACCGGCGAGCTCCTCGGGAAGAGCGTGACGCTCGGCGGCCTGCGCCCCGGCGACTTCACGGTGCGGGCGGCGCTGGCTGGCCAGGACGTCACCATCGGCGAGCTCACCGTGCCGGTGGGGCAGGGCTCGGTGAGGGCGAGCGGTGAGCTCCGGCTGACCCCGGGCCTGCCGCTGCGCGCGAAGGCGGAGCTGGACCAGGTCAGTCTCTTCCAGGTGTTCGAGCGGGTGGGGATGCCCGGGGCGTGGGTGGACCTGTTCGCCACCGGCCCGGTGAACGTGTCCGGCAAGCTCGCCCCGGCGCCGGACCTCCAGGGCCAGGCGGATCTCAAGATCTCCCGGTTCGTCACCTGGAGCCATCCGGTGGACAAGAAGTCTCCCGCTCCACCCATCCTCGCCATCCCGGCCGGAGACGTGACGCTCGACCTGGGCATCCGCCCGGATCGGGTCGAGCTCACCAACGGGAAGGTGAAGGTCGGCAGCTCGCGGGCCCTGGCCAACGTGATCATCCCGTATGGCGGCCGTGCCCCCATCACCATCGACGCCACCCTGGAGCCGCTGGTGCTGGAGGACGTGGGCAGGCTGGCGGACATCCCGCTCGGGGGCGCGGGCGCGATCCGGGCGGCGATGCGCATTCCGTCCGGGGCGGTGGTGCTGGACGGCGAGCTGGCGCTCCAGGATGCGGTGTTCCGCGGCTTCGCGCTCGGCGCCGTGTCGTCGTCGTTGACCGTCCGTGACGAGGTGCTCTCCTTCCCGGACGCCACCGGGATGAAGGGACGGACTGCCTACCAGGGGCGGGCGGCGCTCGACTTCCGCGGCGGCGCACCCGACGTCCACGTCGCGGCCAGCGTTCCCAACGGCCGGACCGAGGATCTCATCGAGGTGCTGGCGCCGGTGTCGTCCGCGGTGCAGCCGCTGCGCCGGATGCTGGTGGGTGGGGCGCGCGGGGCGGTGACGCTGGAGGGCACCTCCGAGACGATGGAGGGACGCTTCGACTTCGACCTCTCCTCCGTGAGCTACTCCGGACGCCGGCTCGGGGACGGTGCGCTCCACGCCCGGCTCGAGCGGGGGAATGCCATCGTGCTGGATGGCTTCGCGCTGAAGGGGCCGCTCGGGGCCTCCCGGGCCGACGCGCGCTGGGACTTCGCTGGCCCGCTCTCGGGCCACTTCCGGGTGGACGGCCTGCAGCTCGACGAGCTGGTGGGCACCGACCTCGCGAGGAAGTTCCGGGCCCGGGGGACGCTCACCCTGGCCGGGACGCTGGGCGGGACCGACGAGGTGCCCGACGTCGCGATGTCGGTCGGTGGTCCGCAGATCTACCTGTCCGGCCGCGCACTCGGCCCGATGGCCCTGGAGGCGAAGGCGGTGGGCGAGCAGCTCGAGCTCACCGGCCGCCCCATCGCCGACACCGACCTGCACCTCACCGCGCGGCTCAAGCGGCCGTACCCCTACGACGCCACGCTGCGGCTGGCCCTCGCCGATCTCCGGGCCCTCCTTCCGGACACCGCAACCGCCCAGGGCCTCAACGGCTCGGCGACGGGGGTGCTGACCGCCAGTGGTACCCTCACCGAGGTCGAGTCCTCGCGAGGGGTCCTGCACCTGGACACCCTTCGGCTCCAGCGGGGCGAGTTCCGCGTCGAGAGCGACGGGCCGTGGGATCTGCGGTTTCGCGGCGGCCGGCTGAGCAGCGAGGGCCTGAGGCTCCGGGGTCCGGAGACCGAGGTCAGCGCCTCCGGCTTCCTCGAGGAGAAGGCGATGGACATCGCGGTCTCGGGCGCGGTGGACCTGCGGCTGGTCGAGTCCTTCGTCCCGGCGCTGGAGCGGAGCTCCGGACGCCTCGAGCTCCAGGGGACTGCGCGGGGCGAGCCGGCGGACCCGCAGATCGTCGGCACCGCCACCCTCGTGGATGCGGGCTTCCGGGTGCGCGGTCAGCCGCTCGAGCTCCGGAGCTTGAAGGGCAAGCTCGATTTCAGCGAGTCGCGCATCCTCTGGGCCGACCTGGAGGGGCAGGCCAACGACGGCCGGATCGCCAGCCGCGGTGACGTCCGCTGGCGCAGGTTCCGGCCGGAGCAGCTGGAGATCGCGGTGCAGCTGGACCAGGTCTCGGTCCGGCTGGTGGAGGACGCGCCATTCGCCGCCAGCGGCGAGCTGACGGTGACCGGGCGCCCGAGCTCGTTCCTGGTCGCAGGGGATCTCGACGTGCAGCGGCTCCGCTATCGCCGGCCCTTCGGGTTCGACACCCTGCTGGCCCGGGCCAACCGCTCCTCCGTCCCCGGGGAGGCGCCGAGCGAGTGGCTGCAGCTCGACGTCGCGCTGCACCTCAAGGATGCGGCGGTGGAGAACAACCTCGCCCGGGCCCGCATCCTGGGCGACGTCCGGCTCACCGGCAGCAACCTGCACCCCGGTCTCATCGGGGCGATCGAGGCTGGGCCAGGCAGCCAGGCCTTCTTCCGCGGGACGACCTTCAACGTCACCCAGGGCGCGGTCGACTTCAAGGACCGGCGGAGCCTCGAGGGCGTGTTCGACGTCCGCGCCGAATCACAGGTCCGCGACTACCTGGTCCGGCTCCACGCCTTCGGAAAGACCAGCCAGCCCCAGGTCCTGCTCTCCAGCGAGCCGGGGCTGCCCGAGGGCGACATCATCTCGCTCCTCACGCTCGGGGTGACGTCGCGGGATCGGAGCAACACCGCATCCACCGGGGCGGGCATCGCGGCCGAGGCGCTCTACCAGGCGTCGGGTCTGGACCGACAGGTGCAGAAGTTCCTCCCGCGGAACGACGTGCTCCGCGACCTCAGCGTTCATGTCTCCACGCTGTACAACGACGCGAACAGCCTGGTGGAACCGACGGTGCAATTGGAGTCGAAGTTCGTCACCGACCAGCTTAAGCTCGGCGTGTTCCAGCCAGTCTCCGGCAAGGGGACGCGGGCCCAGGCCGAGTACCGTTTCGACGATCGCATCTCCGCCCAGATCCAGTGGGACAACGTCTACAACGACGTGCCGATCGGAAACCTGGGGCTGGATCTCAAGTTCCGTTGGGAAGTCGAGTAGGACTCCACCTCGCGCTCCTGCTCGTCGCGGGAGCCGTGCGGGCCCAGGGCGCTCCGCCCTC
>JADGQZ010000479.1 GCA_017881345.1 Myxococcaceae bacterium
AGTCCTGAGGGTCTCAGGGCGGCGCCGGGCGCTCCGGGCTCACCCACACCTCGTTCCGCGTGTAGATGAGCCGGGCCAGCGTGTCGCGCCCGGGGTAGCTCGGCTTCGGGCACGTTGCGGCTCTGTTGACGAGCCAGCCCGCGACCTGCCGCCCCTCGAGCTCGAAGAGGACCAGACCACAGTCGGCCTCGAGGTGCGGTCCCGTGTCGTCGCGCGCCGGTTGCCAGATGTTGACCCACTGCCCTCCGAGGCCAATGCGCGCCGCGAAGTAGAGGGGGATCTCGAGGTCCGCCGGGAGCGGCTTTCCGTCCTCGGTGACGAACGTCCAGGTCGGCGCCGAGTAGTACGACGGCGTGAACCGCAGACCGTTGGGGAGGTGATCGATCCTCACCGAGGCATAGGGTCGGACGAGAGCGACGTTCCCCGGGCGGCCGGAGCCGCCGCCGATCAACCGGAGCTCGTCGCCCACGAGCTCGTACCGGTTTCCTCCGATCTGGGCCCAGGTGCCGTCACTCTCCAGAGTGATGACGGCCTTGGGGCTGGTGACGCTGTGGGCGTCGAAGCGCGCGGCACCCGTGCGCACCTCGTGACCCTCGGTGTCGTGCGCGCACCCCGCGGCCATCGCTGCAACGACCACTGCAATCAGCTTTCGATGCGTCGTCATTCAATCCCCCGCAAGTGGCTGACGGGTTCTCGCTTCAAGGCGGCGGGCGCTGCGGACTCTCCCAGACCTCGTTCCGCGTGTAGATGAGGCGGGCCAGCGTCTCGCGCCCTGGGTACTTCGGCGCCGGGCAGATCGCGCCCTGGTGCGCGAGCCAGCCCGCGACCTGGCGTCCGCCCCGGAGCTCGAAGAGGACCACGCCGCAGTCGGTCACCAGGTGTGGCCCGGTATCGTCCTTCGGCGGCTCCCAGATGTTGACCCACTGCCCGCCGAGCCCGATGCGGGCGGCGAAGTAGAGCGGGACCTCGAGGTCGACGGGAATGCCCTTTCCATCCTCTGTGACGAAGGTCCAGATCGGAGCCGAGTAGTACGAGGGCGTGTAGCGGACCCCGTTGGGGAGCCGTTCGATCGTCACGTAGGAGTAGCCGCGGATGAGAGTCTCATACGGGAGAACCCCCACCGCGCGGAGCTGGTCCCCGACCCGCTCGTACTGGGTCACTCCGAGGCCCCAGGTGCCATCGGGCAGGAGCCTGACGACGGTGCCACCGGAGGTGCCCACGCTCGTCGCATCGAAGCGCGCCAGGCCTTCGCGAACCTGATGACCCTCGCTGTCGTGGGCGCAGCCCGCCGTGATCGAAGCCACCGAGACCAGCGCGGCAATCAGCCGTCTGCGATTCATCGAAGGCTCCCCATGCCGAGCCGCTGTGTCAGCCTCGACGTGGCGAGTTGCAGGATATTCAAGCAAGCGAGCGCCGAGCCGTCTCGTTTCGCGGACGGAGCTTCTGCGGGGGCCAGACCTCAGCCTGAGGTCATTTGCCCCAGGGCGCGGGGCGGTCCGGGCTCTCCCACACCTCGCGCCGTGCCTGGACCAGGTGGGCCAACGTCCCGCTCCCCGGGTACTTCGGAGCGGGGCAGACCGCGCCCCTCCGGTTGAGCCAGCCCGCGACCTGCCGGCCCTGGAGCTCGAAGAGGACCAGGCCGCAGTCGGCGTCCACGCGAGGTCCCGCATCGTCGTTCGGGTCCCAGACGTTGATCCACTGCCCGCCCAGCCCGAGACGGGCCGCCAGATAGAGCGGGACCTCGAGATTTTCCGGGAGCGGCTTCCCGTCCTCGGTGACGAAGATCCAGACCCCCGCCGAGTAGTACGACGGCACGTACATCACGCCATCGGGGAGTCGCTCGATCCGCACGTTCCCGGAGGGAAGGATGAGCGACGGCGTCCCGCTGAACCCGTCGACCTTGCGGATCGCATCGTAGACCCGCTCGTACCGGTCGCCGAGCAGGCCACCCCAGCTACCATCGCCCGCGAGTGTGTAGGCACCTTTCGGACTGGTCACGCTCTGGGCATCGAAGCGTGCGGGCCCGGTTCGAACCTCGCGGCCCTGGGCGTCGTGTGCGGCGCAACCTGAGATTGCTGCGACCGACCCCACCGCCGCGATCCTCTGCAGACGATTCATGATCGGATCCTCGACCCGGCTCCCCTCACCCGGCAGTCACGCACTACACCTCGGGCGTGCCGAAGTCATGGGGGCGGCGCGGGCGGCGGCGGAATTCTGGGCACTCCGCGGGTGAACACGTGTTGACACGTCTCGTCGGACGGACCCGGACGCGCAACCTCACGGGACCTGCGTGATGCGCGGGGCCGAGGGCTTCGGGAGCGGAGTGCCATCCAGCGTCGGGCGGAGGTACTCCACCAGCGCCTCGAGATCCGGGGGCCCGCCGACCCGATCCGCCCCATCGGCGAAGACCGAGAAACCATCTCCGCCGGAGGCCAGGAAGCTGTTCACGGTCACTCGCACCCGGGCATCCGCCGCGAGGGGGTGGCCGTCGACCTTCAGCGACCCGGGGACGATCTTCGCTCCAGGTGCTGCCGCCGCGGACCAGGTGTACGCCACGTTCGCCGAGGGCTGTAGGATCTTCGGCCGGCTACCAAGCCACTGCTGCTCGAGCGCTGAGACGAGCTGGGCCCCGCTGAGCGTGAACGTCACCAGCGTGTTGCCGAAGGGCTGCGCGGCGAAGACCTGCGCATACGTCACCTCGCCGGCGGGGAGGTCCGAACGAAGACCCCCCGAGTTCGTGAAGGCCACCGCCGCCCCCGTCTTCCGGGTCGCCGCGAGGTGGGCATCCGCCACCAGGTCTCCGAGCGATGCCTCCCCTGCGGCGCTCTGCGTCCTCGTGAGGCCGGTGGCGAGCCGGCCCACGTGAAGTCCGGCGAGCGGGGCCGCGTCCGCCACCGCCCGGTCGACGACGGCCTGCGCCCGCGGGTCCGGAGCAATGGCGTGGGTCACCGGGACCTGCGTGGCCCGGCGCGAGAGGACGCGGTGCTGCGCCGGGTCCACCTCCAGCTCGATGCGGTTCACGAACCGACCGAACGCGCCGGAGCTCACGGTGAGCGCGCCCCCGAGGTCCGGGCAGACGTAGGTCTGGTGGGTGTGGCCGCTGACGATGACATCCACCCCGCGGAAGCGCTGGGCAATGTCCAGCAGCGGGCCCTTGAAGCCACGGCAATCGCCCGGCGGCGAGCCCGACGCCTGCGCTCCCCCCTGGTGGATGAGCACCACGATGACGTCCGCCCCGGCCTCCCGCAGTCTGGGCACGGCAGCATTCACCGCGTCGGCCTCGTCGCCGAACGTCAACCCCGCCACCCCGCTCGGGGTGACGAGCGACGGCGTCTCATGCAGCACGACCCCGACCAACCCCACCGTCGCGCCACCGACCTTCTTGACCAGTGTGCCGGGGAGAATCGTCTTACCGCTGCGGTCGGTCACGTTGGCGGCGAGGTAGGTGAAGTGAGCGCCCGCAAAAGGCGCCTTGCACGGCGCATCCGTCCGGCAGCCGCCGCGCTGGAGCCGGAGCAGCTCGTCCAGCCCCTCGTCGAACTCATGGTTCCCCACGCTCGAGACGTCGAGACCGAGCACGTCCATCAGGGCGATGGTCGGCTCATCGTGCGTCAGGGCCGAGGGCAGAGGGCTCGCCCCGACGAGGTCTCCGGCTCCGACCACCAGGGTCGCATCCGGCTCCTCGGCGCGGAGTCGGGCGACGTGCGCCGCCAGCCAGGCCCCTCCGCCGGCCGGGACGGTGCCATCCGGGAGCCGGACGGTGCCAGACGGCGGCTCGAGGTTTCCGTGGAAGTCGTTGAACGCAATCAGCTGGAGATGGACCGGTCCAGCCGCCGCGTGGGGAGCGGGCGTGGCGGGAGGGCTTCCGGCACAGGCGGCCAGGGTCAGGAGCAGCGAGAGGCGGTGCATGGACCGCACAGCATGCACCGATTCGGCCAGCGTCCAGGGCCTCACAGCCTCAGCCACAGGCCGAGGCCCGCGTTGACCGCCTGGCTGCCGAAGAAGGTCAGACCGGTCCCGGCCAGGGACAGGTCGACCGTCACCTCGAAGTACGCGCGGAGGAAGGCGAGGTCCATGATCTTCAGCCCGCCGCCGAGCCGGAGGTAGACCGCGAAGCTGTTCTCGAGCTGGAACGGCACCGAGGCGCGCGCGTACAGGGGGAAGGTGGTGACGTCGAGCGTCGTCCCCGGCCCGAGGTACCCCAGCGTCCGCGAGTAGCCGGTCCCGGTGGCAGCGATGCCCCGGTGGAACTCGAGGTCCACGCTCCAGTCGGAGAGAAAATAGCTGCCGATGAGGTCGATGCCGGGCTGGA
Source organism: Myxococcaceae bacterium (assembly GCA_017881345.1). GTDB lineage: Bacteria > Myxococcota > Myxococcia > Myxococcales > Myxococcaceae > RPRB01. Next base: position 4,313 of record JADGQZ010000479.1, read on the forward strand.
AGCTCTCGTTGATCCCGAACGAGCTGCTCTGACCATTGACCGTGGCGTGGGAATAGAGCGGGGCCTCGACCGCGAGCCGGAAGGACCACTGGGCCTCGGCGCGCCCGGGGACGAGGACCACCGCGAGGGTGGCGAGGCCGAGCAGGAGCGGATGCCTCATTCGCTCCGGCAGGCTACCCGAGGATCGTCGCCGGGCCGCACGGATGCACCCCCGCCGCCACGACCGTCAGCCACGGGCGGCCTTCCCACCCGCGTTCTGGAGGTACTGGTGAACGAAGGCGATCGTCATGCTCCCCTCGCCGACGGCCGATGCGACGCGCTTGACCTTGCTCGCCCGCACATCGCCGCAGGCGAAGACTCCGGGAACGCTGGTCTCGAGCAGGTACGGGTCGCGATCGTGCGACCAGCGCCCTGCCTTCACCGTGTCGTCGCCGGTCAGGACATACCCGTGCGCATCGCGGGCGATCTCGCTCGGAAGCCATTCGGTCTCGGCGTCGGCTCCGATGAAGACGAAGAGGCCATCGCAGTCCTGCCGGCGCACCGCCCTGCTCCCGTCACGGATGTCGATGGCGGTCAGGTGGGTGTCCCCGTGGACTGCCTGCACCTCCGAGCGCAGCTCGACCGCGATGTTGGCTTTCCCTTGAAGCTGCTCGATGAGGTAGCGCGACATGCTCTTCTCGAGCGAGTCGCCCCGGACGACCAGCGTCACCGTGCGTGCATAGCTGGAGAAGTAGATTGCCGCCTGACCGGCCGAGTTTCCGGCGCCGATGAGGTGCAGGTTCAGTCCGTTGGCCGCTCCTGCCTCGCTGCGCGCCGCTCCGAAGTAGATGCCCTTGCCGATGAGGCGGTCGAACCCCTCGATCTCGAGACGGCGCCATCTGACGCCCGCGGCGAGGATGATGGTCCGCGTCCGGACGACCTCGTCACCATCGAGGAAGACCTCGTGCGTCTCCGGATCGATCCGTGTCACCGAGCGCGTGACCAGGATCTCCGCCCCCAGTCGCCTCGCCTGCGAAAGCGCCCGACTCGCCAGCTCCTCGCCCGAGACGCCGCTCGGGAACCCGAGATAGTTCTCGATCCTCGAGGAGGTCCCGGCCTGGCCACCCGGCGCCTCGCGCTCGATGCACAGGGTGCGCAGCCCCTCGGATGCTCCGTACACCGCAGCCGCGAGGCCGGCCGGGCCGCCGCCGATGATGACGGCGTCGTATTCGGCGAGCCGAGCGCCCGTCTGCAGGCCGAGGCGCCGCGCGACGTCGCGGGCCTTCGGTCGGCGGAGCACCTCGCCGTCGGCGAGCCGCAGGACCGGGCAGTCGTCCTTCGTCGGGAGAGGCCCCTGCCAGAGCGTCGGCGACGCCGGCGAGTCCGGTGCCACCCAGTCGAACGTGATCTGGTTGCGGGAGAGGAACCGACGCATGTCCGAGCACGCGGGATCCCAGCGATCGCCAAAGAGCGTGAGGAGCGGCTTGGGCGGCTGGGCAGAGATGCCTTGCATACCGCCGATGCGGTCGCGCGCGAGCGCGCTGACCTTCGAGGAGATCTCGGGCGAGGCCGCCGCGATCGCGAAGTACTGCCGGAGCTCCACGCGCACGAGGCGAGAGGGTTCCGACGCCCGGTAGCTTCCGTAGAACGGCGTGCCGATGGCGATCGGGACCTCGCCGAAGATGGTGCCGGGGATGCGCCAGCCCAGGGTGCGCTCGACCCCGTCGAACAACCGGACGACCTCGATCTTGCCGGAGAGGACCGCGAACAGCGCGCGGTCCAGCGTGCCCTCGTGCACCGCGTACTCCCCGGCGCCGAGGTGGATGTCGGCCGAGGTCTGTGCGAGCAGCTCGAGCTGCGGCGTCGCGAGCGTCGAGAACAGCGGGACGGCCCGTACCTCGTCGATGGTCAGCATGGTCGGTGGAACGTCACTGTATCCGCTCTGCGGGGGAGCGGACGGCCACGCCTGGCCGGCGACCCGGGTCCGTCGCTCGAGGCCGGGACCGGAAGCCGGAAGCGAGCCCCCGGAGGCCGTCATGCGCCGGAGCTCGGGGACTCAGTGCGCGGGACGCTTCTCCCCGGCGTCGACCCGCAGCGCGAGCCGGTTCTGCCTGGGTGGCAGCGGACAGGTCGCGAACGCGCTGAACGCGCAGGGCGGGTTGTAGGCCCGGTTGAAGTCGAGGATGACCGTCCCGTCCTTGGCCGGCGCGGCGTAGAGGAACCGCCCGGCGCCGTAGGTCTCGGTCCGGTTGGTCTCGTCGGCAAACACGAAGAACAGCTCCGGGCTCCCCTCCTCCAGGACCGGCGTCAGCCGGTACTCCTTGCCGTCCACGGTGAACACCGCGGTTCCCGGGGAGGGCGACCGCTCCACCTGTCCGAGGACGTTGGGAACGGCGATCTCCGTCGGCGGGTTCACCGGCTCCCACCGGGCAGTGAGCCGCCACCTCGCCGACGCCGGATACGTGGGAATCCCCTTGAACTCCTTGCGGGCGCGCGCCTCCGGGTCCTTGATCCGGACGCCGATCCGGTCGCCGCGGACGATGACCTGGAACCGCAACCGACCGAGCTGGAACACGTCAGGCTCGGTGTGGCCCTCCTGGTCCGTCTGCACCGCGCCGCCCGGGAATGGCTTCCCGCCCCGGGTGACGGTCACCCCGGGCGCGGGCTGGAACGAGACGCTCGTCCCGGAACGGGTGAACGTGCCCATGGATCCGGGTGCACTCTGCGGGAACACCACCACCGCCTTGCCATCCGAGCCGGCGGTGTTCGACCCCTCCTTCAGCCAGCCGAGCCCGACCAGCGTGAGCCAGCCGTCGTCGGACTGGAGGCGAGCGAGCCGACCCTCCTCCCAGGCGCGGGTCGCCGCCGAGATGTCCTCGGGCGGTGGGGCGGCAGCGAGCGAGAGCAGGAGGACGGTGGGCAGGAGCATCGGACCGCTCGTCTAACGCCCCCTGCCCGGCCCGTCCGCGGGATCTCCGTCAGTCGTCGTGGCCGAGCACGTGAAGGGAGAACGTCTGGCTCGTGGCGTGTCCACCCGGAGACGTCGCGGTCACGACGAGGGCGTGGTCCCCCGCCGGGAGCCGGAGCAGCACGTACCAGCCATCCGCGACTCCGACCTGCTGGCTGCCGGTGACGCAGCCGTCGAACGTCGTGGTCAGGCTCGGGTCTCCGGTGAAGGAGACCAGGCCCGTGGTGTACCGGTACCGGCTCACCTCGATGGACCGGCCGTCGATGGTTGCCGCGAGGTGGGTCACCGCGTCGTCGAACGCGCGCGCGCCCTGGGCGAGGAAGTCCTCCAGGGTCTGGCCCGGAGCGGGCTGGAAGCTCGGATCCGGGCACGGGTAGTCGTTGAAGGCCGCCCAGATGGCCCAGAGCACGGGCGTGTGCGCGGGGATGGTGCAGGCCCGGGTGTAGACGTCGTGCTGCTCGCCCGGGATGAAGAAGACCGGACCGGACTGGCCTACCGCGCAGTCCGCTCCATCGACC
>JADGQZ010000480.1 GCA_017881345.1 Myxococcaceae bacterium
GTCGGGCTCGTGGTTGCAGCCCATGGTCGTCTCGCGCAGGAACTCGTGGCGACCGCGGAACAGATCATGGGGCCTCTGGCCGAGGTCGCCACGGTGAGCATCGAGCCGGGCACCTCGGCGGAGAGCATCCGTACGCAGCTGCGCGCCGCGGTCAACGAGCTCGAGCATGGCGAGGGCGTGCTGGTGCTGGCGGACCTCTTCGGCGGTACGCCGTGCAAGGAGTCGCTGCTCCTCTGTCAGAAGGCCCACGTCGAGGTCCTCGCCGGCGTGAACCTCCCGATGCTGATGAAGGCCGCCTCGCTCCGGAAGGAGCACCTGCCGCTGCACGACCTGGCCGAGGCTCTCCTCACCTACGCCCAGCGCAACATCCGGTTCGCCTCGGAGCTGGTCCGTGACGCCGCCGCCGGGCGCCACGTCACCTCCTGAGATGTCCGTCAGGGCCGGCCTCTAGGGTCCGGCCCGCGCCCAAGGCACGCACGCACGTGATCACCTTCCTCCGCATCGACGGTCGACTCATCCACGGCCAGGTGGTCGAGGCCTGGCTGCCGGGCCTCAAGGTCGCCCGGGTCGTCGTCGCCGACGACGAAGCCGCCCACAGCCCCTTGATGAAGACGGCGATGGGCCTCGCGGTGCCGCCCGAGCTCGAGGTGGACATCCGCCCGCTCGACGAGGTGCCGTTCCCGGCCATCGCCTCCGACTCCATCCGCACCCTCCTCCTGCTCCGTGACATCCCCGCGCTCATCCAGGCGAAGGCGTCCGGGCTGCCGCGCACCCGGGTGAACCTGGGGAACGTGCACCACGCTCCTATGCGCCGGCAGGTCTCCACCTCGGTGTTCCTCAATGCCGAGGAGCTGGCGCAGCTGAAGGCGCTGGACGGTGAGGGCTGGGAGATCGAGGCGCGCGGCGTCCCCGCCGAGCGGCCGGTCCACTTCTCCGAGATGGTCGAGCGCTTCGGGAAGGGCTAAACCCCTCCCATGCACGTCGGCTGGCTCCACGTCGCGATGGCGGGGGCCTGGGGCGCGCTGGTCGGCCTCGAGCGGCGGGCGTTCCTGCAGGCCATGTTCAGCCGTCCCCTCGTCGCCGCGACGGGGATGGGCCTGCTGCTCGGGCAAACCCAGACCGGCCTGTATCTGGGCATGATCCTCGAGCTGTTCTACCTGGGCACCGCTTCGCTCGGCGCGGCGCTCCCCGAGAACGACACCCTCGCCGCGAGCGGGACCACTGCCGCGGCGGTGATGATGGCCTCGCAGACCGGCGGGGGCGGCACGCCCGCCATCTGGAGCCTCTCCCTCATCCTCTTCTCGGGCCTCGGGCTCCTCGGCCGACTGGTGGACCGGAAGGTCGAGGTCCACGCGGCAGGCCTCAGCACCCACGGCCTCGAGCTCGCCGAGGCGGGGGAGCTCGAGCGCGCCGTGCGGCAGAACCTGTTCGGCATCTGGCCGTACGCGCTCGTCTACTTCGCCCTCAACGCCGGCTGCGCGGCGCTGGGGATGTGGATCGGCTCGCTTCTCTCGCACGTTCCGCTGGTCGTGCTCCGTGGGCTCGCCTGGGCCTTCCCGGCGATGGCCTCGGTGGCAGCGGCCACCGCGGCGCGGGGTTCGCACGCCCGGAACGCCGCCCTCTGGGGCCTGGTGGGGGGGGCGGTGATGACCGGCTTCACCCTGGTGCTCGCCTGGGTGCGCGCATGATTGGCCCGGGGACCCACCTGCCGCGCTCGGTGAAGATCCGGGTCTTCCTCCGCTCGCTCCTGCTCCAGGCCAGCTGGAATCCGAAGGGGATGCAGAACCTCGGGCTGGTCTACGCGCTCTTCCCGGCGCTGCGGCGGCTCTACCCGGACCCGCTGGCGCGCCGCGAGGCGGTCCAGCGTCACCTGACCTTCTTCAACACCCACCCCTACGTGGCCGCGGCCATCGTGGGCGGCGTGCTCTACCACGAGGAGCGCATCGCGGCCGGCGAGGAGGACGCCCGGCGGGTGACGGAGTTCAAGAGCGCCCTGATGGGTCCGCTCGCCGCGCTGGGCGACGGGTTCTTCTGGCTCTCGCTCCGTCCGGCCGCCGGGGCGTTCTGTGCCGCGCTCGTGCCCTGGCTGGGCGCCTGGGCCGCGGTGCTCTTCCTCGTCCTCTACAACGTCGTCCACTTCACGCTCCGGGCGTGGCTCTTCCGCAAGGGCCTCCAGCTGGGGGACCGGCTGGTCGAGGCGGTGGCGAAGGCGCGGCTGCCCACGCGGGGGGCCCGGCTCCGGGCGGTTGCCGCGGCCAGCGCCGGTGCCGCAGCGGCGTACCTCGCCTTTGCGTTCGGGGCGCAACAGGGAGGGCTGGGAGGCTGGCTCCTGGCCGGTGGTTGTCTCGCCCTGGGGGCGCTCAGCTACGTTCTGGTCGCCAGGAAGGTTCCCACGGCGGTGCTCACCGGGGTGGCGGCATTCCTGGCGGGCTGTCTCGGGGCCTTTCTGTAGGATGCTGGGGAGAGGGATGTCGGAGAGCGCGGAGAGCGAGTTCACCATCATCAACCAGCTGGGCCTCCACGCCCGGGCGGCAGCCCAGCTGGTCCAGCTCGCGAACCGCTGCCTGTGCGAGGTGACCCTCCGGACCGACTCGGACCCGGTGAACGGAAAGTCGATCATGGGCGTTCTGATGCTGGCGGCCGCCCAGGGCCAGGTGCTCACCGTCTCCGCCGTGGGGCCGGGGTCCGAGGACTGCGTCCGTCAGATCGGCGAGCTCATCGCCAACCGCTTCGGGGAGGCGCAGTGAAGGTGTCCCGGTGAGCACGCAGGCGATCAGCCTGAAGCTCCAGGCCATCGGGGCCAGCCCTGGCATGGCCGTGGGGCGCGCCTTCGTGCTCGACCGCCGCCGGGTGCGCACGCCGAAGCTGAAGCTCGGCGCCCAGGAGGTGGAGCGGGAGCTGATGCGGTTCAAGACCGCCATCGACCTCTCCGAGCACCAGCTGCTCGAGCTCAAGAACCGGCTCGAGCAGAGCGACGGCAAGGACCACGCGCTCATCCTCGAGGCTCACCGCCTGATGCTGCGCGACCCGATGCTGGTCGACGAGGTCAACAAGCTCATCGCCACCGACCAGATCAACGCCGAGTGGGCGGTCCGCCGCGTCACCCGGAAGATCAAGCACCTCTTCGACGAGATCCCCGACGAGTACTTCCGCGAGCGCCGGGCCGACGTGGACTTCATCGCCGACCGGATCGTCCGGAACCTGCTCGGCCAGGTGGTCGACGTGGAGGAGGAGGTGCCGGAGGGCGCGGTCATCATCGCTCACGACCTCTCCCCCGCCGACGCGGCGATGCTCGCCCGCACCGGCCGGGTGGCCGCCTTCGTCACCGACGTCGGTGGCTCGACCAGCCACACCGCCATCGTGGCCCGGGCCCGGAGCACGCCCGCGGTGGTCGGCGCCGGCCGCGTCTCGGAGCAGATCTCCCCGGGCGACGTGGTGGCCGTGGACGGCTCGCGGGGGCTCCTCTGGGTGAACCCGCCCGCGGGGACCCTGAGCGACATCCGCGCGGATCTGGAGAAGCTGCTCGCCCGTGGCCGGGAGGCGCTCCAGGACGCCCAGCTGCCGGCGGTCACCACCGACGGCTTCCTGGTGCGGATGCAGGGAAACATGGAGTTCCTCGAGGAGATCCCCGAGCTGCTCGCTGCGGGCGCCGAGGGCATCGGCCTGTATCGCACGGAGTTCCTCTTCCTCGACCGGCTCGA
>JADGQZ010000481.1 GCA_017881345.1 Myxococcaceae bacterium
CGGGTCACCTGATTCAACTGGACGGAGCCGGCGGCACGCGCCGTGCGGCTCCGTCCCTCCGGACCGAACCCCGACCGCGCTTGGGGAGGGGATGACGCAAGGAGCTCGCCATGGGGCTTGTGACCAGGGCGTGTTCGCTGGTGCTATCAGGCTCGTCATCACCCCGGGGTCGATCATGAGCGCGACGGAGCACCCCTACGTCCTCGGCCACTCCACGCTGGAGCTCGAGCGCCTCGAGGCCCAGGCGGCGCTGGTCGACCCGATCACCGAGCGGTTCTTCCGGTCGGCGGGCCTCCGGCCGGGGATGCGGGTCCTCGACGTGGGCTCTGGGGCCGGAGACGTCGCCTTCCTCGCCCGGCGACTGGTCGGCGAAGGCTCGGTCATGGGATTCGATCGCTCAGCGGTCGCGCTTCAGGTGGCACGAAGACGCGCCTCGGAGCTCGGGTTGGCCAACGTGAGCTTCCACGAGGGCGATCCGACGGAGTCCGAGTTCGAGAAGCCCGTCGATGCAGCCGTAGGCCGCTACGTCCTGCAGTTCCAGCCTGACCCCGCGGCGATGCTCCGCCGCATTGCCTCCCTCGTCCGTCCAGGAGGAGTGGTGGTCTTCCACGAGATCGACTGGGGAGGCCTGTCCTCGTTCCCGCCGGTCCCAACCTACGACCGTCTTTGTACCTGGGGCGCCGAGACCATGCGGCGGCACGGAACCGAGACCCGCATGGGGGCAAAGCTCCACGCGACCTTCGTCGCCTCGGGACTCCACGAGCCCTCGGTCCGTCTCGAGGCTCTGGTCGTGGGTGGAGGTCGCTCCGGCGCCTGGCTCCGCTCGTTTCGCGACCTGATCGCGGTCCTCCTTCCGGAGATGGTTCGGCTCGGTGTGGCGAGCGAGCACGACGTCGGGCTCGACACGGCGGTGGAGCGCATGACGGAGGAGGCGAGTCGGACCGGGAGCGTGTTCATCGGCCACGGGCAGTTCGGTGCCTGGGCGACGACGCCTCCGGCCCGGTAGGGAGGTCGCCACTGCACCAGGGAATGCGCCTCGAGGGCGGGCCGACAGCGCGACCAGCGACGGCGGGCAGCGCCGGCACCATCACCGGCCCCGCCAGCCTCGGGCGCCGAGGGCGCTCGTCGAGACGAGCAGGAGCCCGAGGGTTGCGGCGTCGATCCCGAATTTCTTGATTGTCTTCACATTGCCTCCAGCGGGGTTGGTGGGGCGCTGCGGCCAGAACGAAGGGGATTCCTCGCCCGACCGCGCGTGGCTCCGCTTCAGCGCGACGCCCGGGCGCTCTGGATCTGTGGCAGGAGGATGTCCCGCACGTAGTGCCAGTCGGGCACCAGTGCCAGCGCCTGTCGGGCGTACGCGTCCGCCCGCTGCGGATCCGGCGTCGTCTTGTTGAGGCTGCACCAGGCGAGGGACATCAGATTCTCCGGCTCGCCCCAGCTGGGGTCGAGCGGGTCGATCACCCTCCCTTTCTGCGCTCGCGCCAGCTCGGCCCCGTGCGCATACGTCGCCATCGCCTTCTCCATGTGCTGCTGCACCACCTCCGGCGACGAACCCGGCGGCGTGTACCAATCGGAGAGGCCCCGGATCCACTGGAAGCGGGGATTGTCCTGGGCACGGGGACCGATCTCCTTGAACAGGGCCACGAAGCGGCTCACCGACTCTCTCGACCTTGCCGGGTCGGCGCGATCCACGAAGGCCAGGAACTGGAGGCAGGAGATGCGTCCGACGTTGGCGTCGTCGAACCTCGGATCGCCCGCCAGGGATCGATCGAAGTCGGACAGCGCCGCGACGAGATCCGTCCGCAGGTCCTCCGGCGGGGGGTTCTCGTTGGCGCCGTTGATTGCCCGTCGCCACAGCGCGAATCCCTCCCAGTACCGGTGCCGGGCAGCGGTCGTCGGATCCTCGGGCACCGCGGAGAGCTCCTGGTGGAGACGCTGCAAGGCCGCCCGATCGCCCTGATAGTCCGCGCGCTGGATGGCATGGACCAGCGCGATGCGCTGCTGTTCTGGTCCCGGTGGCGTCTGGGCGGACGGAGCGGCGGGCTTGCAGCCGAAGGCGACGAGAGCGACGAGAAGAAGTGGGCGCATGGCCGCGAAGCTCGAGGACCTCCCGGGTCGACCTCAATCCTCACCGGTCAACGGTCGGTCCGAAGGGGTGAGCGGCCGGATCGCCCGGAGAACGGTGCGCGCTCAGCGCCCGATGCCCCGGAGCGCCCGTGACCGTTGCCGGCTGGCCATCAACCGCAGACCGCTCCGGAGTTGCACCTCCAGCCGGGAGTCGTCGAGCGGCTCGAGCGAGGCCACGTGCTCGAGGTTGACCAGGTGGGAGCGGTGGATGCGGACGAAGACCCGCGGGTCGAGGCGCCGCTCGAGATCGGCCAGCGGGACGTTCAACCGATAGACGCGCTCCCCGGCGTGGACGAGGACCACGTCGTCGCAGGCCTGGATCCGCTCCACCGCCGTCAGAGGCAGCGGCACGATCCGGCCGCCGTCGCGCACGAAGAGCCGGAGGAGAGGGCCCTCGGCGAGGACGTCCCGGGCGCGCTCGGCAGCGCCGCCGCCCAGCCGGGCCTCGAGCACCGGCTTCGCCCGTTGCATGGCTTGCCCGAACCGCTCGCGCCCGAAGGGCTTGAGGATGTAGTCCAGCGCCCCGAGCTCGAAGGCGGTCACCGCGAAGCGGTCGTGGGCGGTGGTGAAGACGATCGCCGGGGTGTGCCGCGTGGTGCGGAGCACCTCCAGGCCGGAGATGCCCGGCAGCTGGATGTCGAGGAAGACCAGATCCGGCCGCCACCGATCCAGCGCCGCGATCGCCTCGGCTCCGCTCGCCGCTTCTCCCACCTGTTCCAGCCAGGCGAGCTCGGCGATGAGCTCCTTCAGCCGCGCGCGGGCCAGCGGCTCGTCATCGACCACCAGCGCGCGGATGCGGGCCTCTCTTCTCATCACTTCTCCGACTCCGGCAGCGACTCGC
>JADGQZ010000482.1 GCA_017881345.1 Myxococcaceae bacterium
TCCGTCCCGGGCGGCGTTGGCGGCGAACGTGCTGTCCGGCAGCCAGGGGATCTGACCGAGATGCGTGAGCCGGCCGGCGATCGCGGGGAGCGTATGGATCGTCAACGGGCCGATGGTCGTCTCGGCGGGCTGCGCCGCCTCGATGATGCAGGTGAACTGGAACTCGAGGCCCGTGGGGGTGAGCGGCTGGGTGAATTCCGCCCCGGCGCCCGCCGTGTGCACCGGGGTGGTGAAGCCCGGGACCATCTGGGTCGGCTGACCCTCGGGGGTGGTGTCAGCGAAGATGCTCGCCAGGAGGCTGTTGACCGCGGCGGGTTGCGCGCTCGCTCCGAAGCCCCCGAGCACCAGGAAGCCGGTGAGCGTGGACGTCGGATCGGCGGGAACCGTCACGGTGAGGTCTTGCGCGGTGAGCTGGTCGCGGGGCAGCAGCGAGAGCGTCCGGCTGGCCGAGGCGGTGCTGCTCGAGGCCGCGATCTCGTGGGCGCCGGCCGGCAGCACCAGCCGGTAGTGCTTGCTGACGGAGGGATCGAGCGTCACCGAGATGCCTTCGAACTCGCCGGGCTCGCCGCCGGGGGTCGAGGGCTGGAACGCGGCCACCACCACCGGTCCCTGAGCGCCGCTGATGTCGCCCTCCACGACGCCCGCTTCGTCGACAGTGAGAGCGCCGAGACTGACGGCGTCGGCTCCGGCGGTGTGGGCGGGGATGAAGAGATCATGGCGGAACCCGATGAACGGAAGGCCGCCGGGCTGCAGGGGAGGCACCTCGTAGCGCAGCGTGAACGTGCCGTCGGGGAGGCCGAGGAAGATGAACCGCCCGGTGGAATCGACCGTGACGTGCAGGCCGCTCCACTGGAGGGCCACCGTGGCCCCGGCGACCGTCTGCCCTTGCGCAGCTCCCGCCAGCACCAGCTGTCCGGAGATGCTTCCGTTCGGTTGCTGCGCGACCGGGTTGTTGAACTGGTAGAAGCAGGCGGTCGCGCCCAGCGCCGTCAGGAGGGCCAGCGCCCCCCACTGCCCCACCTTCATCTCTCGGTGACCTCGACCCGCTTCGCCGGCTCGGCTCCGCTGCCCGACAGCCCCCAGACCTCCATCACGACGCCGAACACCCCGGCGACCGCTGCGCCGATGAAGCAGTAGTTGGCCACGTTGGCGTACTGCTGCGTGTTGGTCTGATAGGTCTGCGCTCCGGTGATGCTGGCATCCCCCTGCTTGTAGCTGGCTGCCTGGTAGTTGGTGTAGGCGTGGTTGGCCTGGATGCCCTCGTAGGTGCCCGCCGCGAGCGCCGCGGCCGCGATGCCCAGCGCCACGTAGCCGATGATCCGCTGCGTCTCGTGGTGCGAGGTCGCCACCACGTCCGAGGTCGGGACCAGCGAGATCTCCTGGAACAACACCTGACCGGGCACCGCCTCCATGGTGGTCTCGTAGGTCACGTACCCGTCGGCGCTGATCTGGATCTTGTGCTTGCCCTGATCCATCGCGACCGGGTTCGCGAGGGGAGCCTTCCCGACCTGCCGTCCGTCCAGCACCACCCTTGCGCCGGTGGGCTCGATCGCGAACTTGATGCGGCCGCTGGTGTCGAGGGGCTTGCCGGTCAACAGGCGGTGGGTCAGGTCGCGGGCGGTCTCGATCAGTTCGGTGGGCGTTCCCGGCACGCTGCGGCTCTCGCGGCCCTGGACCACCGCGCGCGCGGTGTCGACCAACTCGAGCTGCAACAGGTACGACTCGCCCACCTTGCTGAGGCTGCCGCTCAGGACCCGGCTCGCGCCGAGCGCCCCGCCGATCTCCGCCAGGCAACTCTCGTCGCCGCAGCCAAGCATCTGCTTCTGCCGCTCGAGGCCGAGCATCGCCCCGATCTCCGACTGCGAGATGGCGGTGAAGCCGGGGGTCTTGCCAGCCTGCTCGGCGACGACGCCGGTGAGCGTGTGGGCCAGATCGACCGGCACGCCCAGGGCACGAATCTCCAGCACCGCGAGGCGCTGGGGGGGAGGGGCGCCACCACCCACCGCCGCCGTGAGGCTCAGTGCCGCCGCCATCAGGATCATCTGCATGAGAACTCCCGGGATGTCGGACGCGCCGGCATCAGAGTGTACACTTTCCGAGCTTGAGGATGCGGCGGAACTCGTCCGCGCCGACCGGCGAGACCGAGAGCCGGGACAGGCGCAGCATCGGCAGCTCGGTGAGGTCCTTGTCCGCCTTCATCTCCGCCAGCGTCACGGGCCGCGGGAACGGCTTCACCGGCGCGATCTCCACCGCCGACCAGTCCTCGCCGGGCGCGGTGGGATCGGGGAACGCGGTGCGCAGCACGCGGGCCACGCCGACGACGTCCTTCCCCTCGCCCGAGTGATAGAAGAGGCAGGTGTCGCCCTCGGCCATCTCGCGGAGGTGGTTGCGCGCCGTGAAGTTGCGCACCCCGTCCCAGCGGGTCTTGCCCTCCGCGACGAGCCGGTCGAACGAGTAGGCTGACGGCTCGCTCTTGAGCAACCAGTGGCCGGGCATCTCAGAGCGCGGGCGGCCAGACGAAGAGGCCGAGTTGCGTGGTCACCTGTGTCGCCGGGCTGTTGTAGGCGGCGATGAACAGGTCGCCGTTCGCGGCGGTGTAGCCATGGAGCAGCTGGGCGACCCCGAAGCCCGGCAGGAATGGGGGCGGGGCCACCGTCCCGACGGAGATGCTGCCGACGCCGTACGGGTTGTGAAGCGAGAACGTGGACACGGCCAGCGGTGCGCCCATCCATTGCAGGAGGATACCGTCCGGATCCGATGGCTGGTAGGGCGACGCCAGCGGAGCGAAGGTCGGCGCCGTTCCCAGCGTGGTGAACTGGCTCACCTGGTACTCGGTGCCCCCGTCGCTGTCGGGAGAGAGTCTCCACCCCGCGCAGACCGTGCTGAGCCCGCTGCCGCCCGATACGGGTCCGGCAGTGATCGCCGGCACGCTGAAGTTCTGCCCGGCACCCGCGTCGACGATCAGCTGGACCGCCAGGGTCGGAGGAGTCTGCTGGGTGTCGAGCACCGCGCCGTAGGCCCAGTGATCGTCGAAGATCCAGTTGACGGTCGCCGCGATGCAGACGCCCCGGCCGCCATCCAGCTCGGGGAGGGTGCAGGGAACGCCCACGACCTGTCCCGCCTGGAGCGTGCCCGCATCAGCGCCCGGGGGCGCGGTCGGTACCACCTGGGTGTAGCTCACGAAGTCCTTCGTGAACCAGAACTCGAGCAGGCCACCGGTCCCGCTGTCCTCGAGGATCAGCACCCAGAGCCCGGGGGCACCGGTGGAGTCGCTTCCGGCCGACAGCGTCATCGACGCGGGGACGTTGGAAGGAGGGACCGGGAGGAGGAAAGAGGCGATCGTTGGCGTTTCCGAGCCCGCGCCGGGCGGGTAGTAGGCCACCGTGGCCTGGCTGAGATTTCGTTCCACCCATCCGAATGCCGCCCCGCCGGCAGCGGTCGACGCACCGGTGATCGAGAAGACCGGGTCGAGGGAGTCGGTCCAGATCTGATCGGTGGGGCCGTAGGTGGTGCCGCCCGACGCCACGTCGTCGGCGGTGTAGACCAGGCCATCGGACTGGATCCACGCGAGTCGATGTCCCTTCTCGCCGCCGGCGCCGTTGCCGACAGGCAGCGGCACGAGCTCGATGACCGCGCCGGCGTCCTGCGGGGCCGCCGCATTGAGAAGTTGCCAGGCCGGTCCTCCACCATCGCCTCCCGGGCCGGCGTCGGCGCCGACCATGCCGCCGTCGCTGTCGATGCAGATGCCCGGGCCCCCGTTCTCGATGAAGACGCCCGCCTGAAGCCAGATCACCTGGCCGAGCTGGTCGATCTGCCCGGCGATCCCGGGGATGTGCTGCAGCACCAGGGGCGGGAAGTACGCGCAGGAATGGGGGTCCTGGGCCGCGGTGAGGGTGAACGTCACCGTGTAGTCATGACCGGGGGGCAACGGCTGCTCGAACGACAGGCCGGCGCCGGGGACCTGACTCGCAAGACTCAGCACGGTCGGCACCGTCGAGCCGTCCTCGGCGGTGACGGTGGTCGCGACGAACGGCTTGCGTGCGTTGACCGGCCCCTCGGCCGCGTTGACGCCGAGGTCGCCGAACACGAGGAACCCGCCCACGCTGCTGTCGGTCGACGCAGCCGCTGCGAGGCTCAGGTTCTGGGTGACCAGCTGCTGGGACTGCAGCGTGACGGGCTGTGCCCCCACCGTGCTGCTGGTGGAGCAGGCCAGATCGTGGTTGCCGGCGGGCAGGAGGAAGCTGAAGGCCCCGGCCGAGTCGGTGGTGCCGGTGAAGCCCTCGAACTGGCCCCCACCGCCATCCGGCTGGAGCGGCGTGAAGGCCCCGAGGACGACCGGTCCCCCATCGCTGCCCGAGACAGTTCCCTGCACGCGCCCCGAGGGGGTGATCGGGAGCGTGCCGAGATCGATGGCGTCGGCGGTGCCCTGGGCTCCCGGCAGGAAGAGGTTGTGCCGGAACCCGATCAGCGGAAAGAGGTTCCCCGCCTTGGCGGGCAGGTCGTAGCGCAGCGTGAACGTACCAGCAGGCAGGCCGAGGAACAGGAACTTACCGTTGGTCGGGCCCACCGGGACCTTGAGGCCGCTCCACTGCAGGGCAACCGTCGCACCGACGAGCGTCTGGCCTGGGGCCTGGTCGCTGAGCGCGAGTTGCCCGGCGATGCTCCCGTTGGCCTGGGCGACCACCGGGTTGTTGAAGTTGAAGAAGCAGCCCCCTGCCAGGAGCAGGGTCGCGCTGGCAAGCAGTAGCCGGGTACGAACCACCATTGGCTGCCCTCCTTACGAACCCCGGATGCTGACCTGCCGGCCCCCGTTCCGTCAACCCCCGTCTTCGGCCGCCAATACCGCGCCTGCGAATGGCGTGCTCACTCCTTCCTCCTGCGGCGTGCACCAGCACGCCTCGTCGGTCGTCGCTCCGCTTGCCATTCTCGGCTGCGGTCTTGTCAGCCTCAGGCAACGCATTGTCTGGAAGGATCCACCTTAGGAGAAGAGGTCGCGCTGGCGGGGGCGATCTTCGAGCAGGGCTCGAACGGGTTCGAAGCTCCGGCGGTGGATGGGGCTCGGGCCCAGGCGGAGCAGCGCGGCGAGGTGCTCGGGGGTCGGGTAACCCTTGTGCTGGGCCAGTCCGTAGCCCGGGTAATCCCCTTCGAATCGCTGCATCAACGCGTCGCGGTGTGTCTTGGCGAGCACCGAGGCGGCGGCGATCGAGAGGGACAGCGCGTCGCCGTGGATCAGCGGGCGCTGGGGCATCGGAAGCGCCGGGATCTTGCGCGCGTCGACCAGCAGGAGATCGGGGACCACCGAAAGCGCCTGCACCGCACGGCGCATGGCGAGCAGGCCGGCGTGGAAGATGTTGAGCCGGTCGATCTCCTCCACCTCGGCCAGGCCGACCGCCCAGGCGACCGCGCCGACCTTCACCTCGGCGGCGAGCCGCTCGCGGGTGGGGGCATCGAGCTTCTTCGAATCGTCGAGGCCGCGCGGGCGAAACCCATCCGGGAGCAGCGCGGCGGCCGCGACCACCGGCCCTGCCAGCGGCGCCATCCCGGCCTCGTCCACGCCGGCCACCAGAGTGAAGCCCTCCGCGCGAGCGCTGCGCTCGTGGACGCAGAGGCGCATCAGGCGGCGCGACTCCGCCTGGTCCGCGCGCCGCCGTGCCAGGATCTGCCGCGCCAGGTCCTGGGCTCCCGAGCGCCCGTCCTCGCGCAGCGCGTGCAGGATCCCCGGGGGCAGGCGGCTCCCCTCACGGAGCCGCTCGCGGAGCGCCAGCAGGGAGACCTCTCGGATGCTGGCGCGGATTGTCACGCGAGGGACTCTAGCCAACTGCTCTGACCGGGCCTAGCGATGGAGTAGGATTCGCCCCGTGCCTCGAAGGATTCTCATGCGTGCCGTCGCCTCGGAGAGCGCCCAGGTGCCCTGGGTTCGCCGGCGCCTCGGGCGTTTCCTCGAGGAACTCGCCCTCGATCGGGTGGAACTCTCGCTCTGGCTCTGCCGGGACGCGCAGATCCGCCGGCTCAACCGGGCCCACCGGGGGATGGACCGGGCCACCGACGTCCTGAGCTTCCCCGCCGCCCCGAGCCCGGTGGGAGGGTTCCGCACACTCGGCGACCTGGTGGTCTCCGTGCAGACCGCACGGCGCCGGGCGCGCGAGGAGCGCCGCCCGCTGCGCGAGGAGCTCGAGCGCTACCTGGCGCACGGTCTGCTACATCTGCTTGGCCACGACCACCAGGGGAGAGCGCAGGCGCGGCGCATGGCCCGGGCGGAACAGGGGCTGCTTGGCGGCCGGGGTATGGTACAATAACATCCGCACTTTCTTCCTGAGGGCGACCCCCAAGGCATGCCTATGGCTGAGAACTTCGAGATCGATCTGGACGGAGAGCAGGTGCTGTTCGACGGCACCTGGTACGCGAAGGACGAACTGACCCGCAAGATCAAGACCATGGTCGAGGCGGGTGACTACCGGGTGGCGCGTCCGAGCTCGGCGCTCGAGGTGCTCGAGGGAGCCGTCTCGAACCTGCGCGAGATCAAGGTGCGCCTTCCGATCGAGACCTACGAGGCGCTGTCAGCGGTGGCGACCCGTGCGGGCCGCCCGGTGGGAGCGCTGCTCCGCGAGGCCCTGGCTCGGCTGGTTCCGGGCAACGCCGCTCCCGGGGCGCGACCCGCCACCGGGCAGATCCCCGTGGCGCCGACCGTCATCCACGCCCCCGTGGCCGCCCCTCCGGCCCCGATCCCGCTCTCCACCCGAGCTCCCTCCCGCGTCAACCTCCCGACGGCCAACGAACCGGCCACCGCCGAGGAGGCCGCCGGCGCGATTCCGCTGACCGCGAAGCGTCGGGACGATTCCAGCCCCCCCGCGACCGACAGCGAGA
>JADGQZ010000483.1 GCA_017881345.1 Myxococcaceae bacterium
AGGCTTCGGGCGAGTACCTGCTCTTCATGAACAACGACATGGGGGTGCTTGCCACGGACTGGATCGAGGCGCTCCTCGAGCACGCGCAGCGGGCCGAGGTCGGCGTGGTCGGCGCGAAGCTCCTCTACCCGGACCGCACGCTGCAGCACGCCGGCGTGGTGCTGGGCATCGGGGTCGCCGATCACGCCTTCAAGCGGCTGCCCGACGAGGCGCCGAGCTACTGCTGGTTCGCCCACGCCGTTCGCGACGTCTCCGCCGTGACCGGCGCGTGCATGATGGTGCGACGCGAGACCTTCGAGCGGCTGGGTGGGTTCGACGAGCGGCTCGGGGTCGCCTTCAACGACATCGACTTCTGCCTTCGCGTCCGCGCGGAAGGCCTCCTCGTCATCTACACACCGTTCTCGACGCTCATCCACCACGAGTCCCTGACGCGCCGTGCGCTCCATCCACGAGAGGATGAGATCCTGATGCGGGCCCGGTGGCAAGCCGCACTGCTGGACGACCCGTACTACAGCCCGCACCTGACGCGGGAGCGGTCCGACTACTCCTTCCGGGCCTAGCTAGGAGCCGCCGAGGAACCGAGCTGCCGTGGTGCGCAGCCGGGCCTTCGCGCGCCGCCAGGCGAGGATCAGTTTCCAACCCTTGCTCCGCTCCATGGTTCGGATGAGCTCGTCGCGCTGCGCGAGCTCTCGGACGAGGTGGAGACCGCAGCTCTGCAAGGCCGCCCGGTACTGCTCCGCCACCGCGGCGTTCCCATGCCTTGCGAGCAGGCCGTCCGTCCAGATGAGGCGAGCCAGCTTCTCGGCGGTGGAGTCCCAGCTCGCTCGCTGGCGCAGGACGCTGTTCTCCGTCCCGCAGGCGCGCCAGTAGAACTCGCAGGTCGCCTCCTGGCTGTAGACGAAAGGGGCCTGGAGGCTGAGCGCGAGCAGGAGAAAGAGGTCCTCCAGCACGGGCAACTGGGGGTCCTCTGGTAGCTCCTGCAGCAACGAGGTCCGGGCCAGGAACGCGTTCGAGGTGATGTAGTTGTGGAGCGCGAAGAGCTTGCCGCGATCGAACGGCTCGCCGTAGGCAAGCTCGGCGGGTTCAGCATGGAGGGAAGCGCTCTCGCCGTCCGCTCCGATCCCCGGCTCCCAGATCCGGATCGAGCCTGAGTAGGCCACGCCGGCCCCTCGATTCGCCTCGAGGATCGACAGCAGGCCGGCGACGTGGTTCGGGTGCAGCGCGTCGTCGTCGTCGAGCACGCCGAAATACTCGGTCGAAACGGCCCGAAGCCCCTCCCACAGGTGCGTGCTCCGCACCCCGTCTCGCCGGCCATCGACGATCGTGAGCGGGAGTGTGCCACGGTACGCATCGACGATCTCGGTGAGATCGAGGTCCTGGTAGCGGAGGAGGACGGCACCGACGCCGCCGGAGGTCTGGGCGGCCAGGCTGTCGAGCGCGCGTCGGAGCGTGCGCAGGGATCGCTCGCCCGCGCGAACCACGAACTGCACCCGAGGGGACGCGGGCGCCGCTGGCGACCGGGTGGGCACGAACGCCTTGGCGGGGAGGAGCTTCCGATGCTCCTTCGCGACTCCCTCCAGGAGCGTCTCCAGCGTGAACCGGCTCTCGAAGATGGCATGCGCCCGCCGCGACATGGCGAGCGCCTCGTCGCGGTGCGAGCCGATCCACCTCATGTGCTCTCCGACCTGGGCCGCAAGCGCGGCGGCGTCGAGGGAGCGGTCGAGGTAGAGCACGGAGTCGCCAAACGCATCGCGAATGAAGGGGTGCTCCTGGCAGATGGCGATGGCGCCCGAGGCCGCGATCTCGAAGATGCGCAGAGAGGGCGTCCCCGCGGCGCAGTGCTCCTCCCGGTGCAGGCACAGGCCCACACCGGCGCGGTGGAGCGCCTCGGGGAGGCTCTTGCCGTCGAAGGGGAGAGAGCCGCGATAGGTCTTCCCGAGATGACGCCAGCGATCCTTCGGACCGTGAATGTCGACGTAGGGCTCGGCGTCGAGCCGCAGGAACAGCTCCCGGAGGCGCGTCCCGTCCCAGTTCGTGCCGGCGTAGAGGAGGCGAGGGTGGTCGAGCGTCGGAGGCCGATAGGGGATCCGGTTGCAGCTCGCGTAGAAGGGCGCGACGAAGTACTTCTTCGGCGAGCCTTCCAGCCGCTCTTCCACCCACCGGCTCATGAACGGAGACGAGGACAGGTACCCGTCGTAGGTCAGGACGTTCCGGACGTGCCCAGGGTCGCCCTCGAAGAACACGGGCGGGTTCCACAGACAGCCGTAAGTCGGATGAGCGGTCAGCTTCGGGGTGAAAAAGTGCAGGGCGATGACGAAGTCTGGCGCGAAGGAACGGACCTCGACCGACGATGCGACCTCGCGCGCCTCCCAGCCGAGGGCCTGGGCGGCGAGGACCATCCGCCTCGCCAGCTCGGTCTCGGCGACCTCCTGGGTTGCGAACGCGTTGAAGACCGCGACTCTCAACGATGCCACCTCGGCGGCGTCCAGATCCCGCCCTACTTGTACCAGACGAGCCCCCGCACCTGCTTCGAAGCCCAGTTCCAGTTGTAGTTGTCGATGATCTCGG
Source organism: Myxococcaceae bacterium (assembly GCA_017881345.1). Classification (GTDB taxonomy): domain Bacteria; phylum Myxococcota; class Myxococcia; order Myxococcales; family Myxococcaceae; genus RPRB01. Next base: position 2,569 of record JADGQZ010000483.1, read on the forward strand.
ACCCGCACAGCCATCGCAGCGCCCTCAGGGCCTCGCCGAAGACCAACTTTCGGCGCAGCTCGAGCTGCTGGAAGGGCCGGTCGTAATACCCGTGTAGATCGAAGACGCGGTAGAGAAGCTGGTACGCCCAGGCTGCCCGCCGCGGACCATAGGTCCTCGTCACTCGCAGCATCTCATCCACGACGTTCTGTGCGCCCCGCGAGGTGAGATTGGTCTCGCTGAAGTGGTAGTGAGAGAGGACATCGGGGACTCGAACGAAGCGGGCATGCCTCACTCGCAACCGGTTCCACCACTCCCAGTCGAAGGTCAGCCGGTACGATTCGTCCAGCTCGCCCGCGGCTCGGTGCACCGATCCGCGCCAGAACGTGCTCGGTTGCTCGATATGGTTTCGAAGTGGCATCACCGAGAGGAAGCCCTCGTCCACATGGGTCACCAACGTCGTACCGTCGGGAAAGTGACGCCGACAACCCCCGGTGACGACGTCGGCCTCGGGGTGATCGCGGAAGGCCGCGGCGACGCGCCGCAGCGCGCCCGGCGCGAACTCGTCATCCGCGTTCAGGTAACAGAAGATCTCGCCGTCGGCTCGGCGAAACCCCTTGTTGACGGCCTCCGCTACACCTCTGTCCCGCTCGCTCACGAAGTGCGAGACGAGGTGCGCGAACCGCCGGATCGACTCCACCGTGCCGTCCGTGCTCGCCCCGTCGATGCAGATGAGCTGCAGGTCGGGATAGCCCTGTGCTTCGATGGAGCGAAGCGTCCGCTCGATCGTGGCGGCGGCATTGAACGAAGGCGTGACCACCGAGATCCGTGGGAGCCTCGAATCCGGCTCGGGCAGCTTGTGTGGGAGGTCGTCCATGCAGGTTCTCGGTCAGCGTCGCCATATAACACGGCAGCGCCTCGGCCCTGCACTCGAAGAGCCGCAACGCCGTCCCCGAGCCGTTGCCAGCGCGCGTGGTCTGCGCGTATCTTGGCGCCCGGCCAAACCGGGAAGTGCGAGGTGTTCGCGAATGCTGACGACCGTCACCCAGCCCCACGAGCAGCTCCGGCGGGAGCTGGCGGAGCTGGTCCGCGGGGGCGCCCGAACGTCCGGTGCGGGTCTCTCGTCGGTCGCCCAGGGACCGCTCGTCGACGTGGTCGTGACGGCCAACGAGATGAACGACAAGCACGGTACCGGTCCGCTCGTGCGCCGCGTGTTCCAGGGGTGCGGGGACATCCTCTCCATCCGCGGTCGCAATCAGTACAACGCGGACCACGACTTCGGGGCGGAGGCCGTGGTGGTCAACCAGGAGGGCGTGCCGCGGGCCCAGGCGTTCGCCAATGTCCTGCGAGCCCTCTCGGGGCGCACGGTCAGGCGGGTGATGTGCGTCCCGTACTACCCCGAGGATCTCCTCACCTCGATAGCCCTCAAGGAGACGTTCGACGTCCCGCTCTGCTGCTGGATCATGGACGATCAGAACGTCAGCGTCCACGCGATCCCGGACAGGCTGATGCGCGAGTTCCTGGAGAAGTGCTCGCTCCGCTTCACGACTCACCCCGAGATGCGCGTCGCCTACGAGTCGAAGTTCGGGCTTCCGTTCGCGCTCCTCCCCGCCGTGGCGCCGGGCGAGCTGGTCTGGACGGGGGCCGAGGTCCCGGAGAGCCCGGAGTTCGCCGCGAGGACCGGCGCGCTGGTGGGCAGCCTCTGGAGCCGGCGCTGGTTCGACCTCCTCGCCGGCACGGTGAGCCGCAGTGGTCTCGCGCTCGACTGGTACGGCAACAACAAGTCCCCGGTCTTCGCGATCCGGCAGGACCAGCTCGATGCCGCCAACATCCGCGCTCACGGGATCGTGCCGGAGCCGCGACTGGCCGCACTCCTGCGGACCTATCCCTACGCCGTCGTGCCCACGGGGACCATCGAGGGCGAGTCGGGGAACGAGCGCGCCCTCGCGCGGCTCAGCCTCCCGGGGCGGATCCTGTTCGTCGCCGCGACCTCCAACACGCCGGTACTCGTCCTCGGAGGCGAAGAGACGCCCGCGGCGCGCTTCGTGAAACGCTTCGACCTCGGCGTCACGAGCCGATACACGCCCGAGGCTTTCCGGCAGGCAGTCGACAGCGTGATGTCGCTCGACGCCCAGCAACGGATGCGCCGCAACGCAGCCGCGCTCGCACGCACCATCTCCTCCAGCGACATGGAGGGGTGGATCTGGCGCTCCCTCGACCGAGGCGAGCCGAGCGACGAGCGCTTCGAGGCCTTGCTCCCGCGGCGCCCGAGCGACGCGCCGTGGAGTGGGACCGACCCCAAGGCTTAGTGGCTTCTCGCGGGCGACCGGCCGGCGAGCCCCGCCTCACGAGTGGATCGCGATGCGGTCCCGAAACCTCGACGAGGTGAAGAACGTCCTCGGCATCACCGCCGCGCACCAGTGCTCCGCCTCCTGGAACAGGGCATGGTCCTGGAAGAAGAACGCATTGCCCCACGACCGCTCGACGGACTTCGTCACGTTCGAGTAGAAGCGGGCGGTGTGCTCGGGAAAGACCCGGTAGATCACGATCCACCAGGGGTATCCTCGCTCCTGCAGCGCGGACGCCAGATCGGGCAGCGCGTTCAGGGCGCCGCTGCCGGCGAAGGGCAGGTCCTTGTCCCAGAACTCGACCGAGATCAGCGGAGACCTGTGCGGGCCCATGCCGCGCACGACCTCGAGATCGAACCCTTCGGTGTCGACCTTAACGTAACCCACGTCGGTAGGCACGAGCCCGTCGCGCTGCAGATCCTCCAGCCGGCGGACCGGCACCTCCACCGTTCCGCTGTAGGAGAGAGTGTCTGGCAGCGCGTGGCGTGTGATCGTGGCGAGCTCGGTCGTGTCGCCCCAGTGATGCTCGGGAGATGAGTCCTTCAACAAGTGGAGCGGGAGCGTGCCAGCCTCGGCGCCCAGGGCCATGGCGTGGGCGGTGAACCCCTTGCGCGCTCCGAGGCGCTCCCGGAGCTGCGCGGCAACGGAGGGGTTGGGCTCGAAGGCGTGAACCTCGAACCCCGCGTCGAGGAGCGCCTCGGAGTACTTCCCGACGTTCGCACCGATGTCGAGTGCGACACGGCGCGGAAGGAGCGGCGCGAGGTGGGCGACCAGCCCGAGCTCCGGTTCTTCCTCGTCCCCAGGGCGCAGGTCCAAGGTTCCCGGCTGGCGGATCACCGTCGCTGACAGCCGGTCGATCCGGCCCGCGACGAGTTCGCCGGACGCTGCGATCGCGCCCTCGAGCTCGAGCAAGCGTCGGCTCAGCGCCGCCACGTCCGCGGCGGCGTGGGACCGAAGGGCGCTGACCTGCTCGGCCGTTGCCGTGGCCTGCTCGGCCGTTGCCTCGGCGTGCTGGCGCAAGGCAGCCTCATGCTCGACCTGCCGCGCCTCGATCCGGGCGAGCGCCTCCAGCAGGAGGTCCTTGACCTTCTCGGCCTTCCTGAAGATCCAGGTGCTCTTCAGCAGCTCGTCGAGCATCGCGTCTCCGTGCTCCTACTTCACGAGTTCAACGTCCGCCTTGCGAGGCTTCGCCTCGTCGGCGTGCGCGCTCGACGCTGGCGGGAGCGACTTCCGCAAGCCGTCGAGCGTCGCCTCCACGGCCGCGAGGCGGCGGGTGAGCTCCGTGAGTTGCCGCTCGCTGGCCAGGTGATCCTCCCGGGCGCTCTCGATGACGTGCACGAGCGCTTGCAGGACGGCCGTGTCGTTCGCGGCGAGCGAGGCGACGGCGGAGATGATCGTGTCCAGCTTCTCGAAGTACAGATCCTTGATCTTCTCGGCTTTGCTGAACAGCGGGGCCTTCTTGAGCAAGCTCACGAACATGGGAGTGCTTCCCTTTGTTGACCTGTCAGGGTTCGTTAAGTAACAGCTTCTCGTACCGATCGTCCACCGCGGTTCCTGCCCGGAGAGAGTCCCAGATCCAGTCGCGCACGCCATCGGCGGAGAAGCCTGGCGCCATCTCCGCCGCGCGGCGGCGCATGCGGAGCTGGACGTCCGGCTGGACGAGGCGGTCCACTGCGCGCAGCAGCTCCGCGCGATCGTACGGCGCGACGACACCGATGCCCGTCCTGGAGACGAACCGCGCTGCTGCCGTCCGCTCGTCACCGAGCACCAGGATGGGCGTGTTGGACGTGGCGAAGATATAGGGTATCCGGCTCGGGAGGCTCAGCAGCGCGATGAACCTCCGGTCGTCGTCCTCGTCCAGTGTTCCAGTCGGGAGGACCGCGAACGGGCGCTCGCGGAGGATCGCGATCAGCGCCTCGTCGGGGACCCTGGCGTGTGCGTGGATGCCGTCGGCCGCGAGCCGTTCCAGGTCGAGGCCGTTCGACTGAAGTCCGCTGTTGCAGTACCAGTCGAGCTCGATGCCGGTCGCGCGTACGGTCTCGCGCAGGAGCTCGAGCCACCTCTGCCCCCAGATGTTCCCGACGATCACGCCCCGTCTCGCGTCGAGGACGGCGCGCGGCAGCACCGCGGGCTCGGACCGGATGAACTCGCTCGCGACGACGGGTGGCAGGAACCAGAACGGTAGCCCGAATTTCGCCTCATACGCGGTCCGGAGCTCGGGGGAGATGGCGAGGCGGAGGTCCGACTTGGCGAGCAGCTCGCGCATGAGGTCGTCCGGGATACCCCTCACGCAGACGTTCTGATCGTCCATCAGGTACGTGCACAGCGGGACGCCGTGGATGTCCTTGATGGCCACCGCCGTGCGAGCGTCGTCCGGATAGAAGGGGATGCACAGGACACGCCTCAACCCGCCCCCATGCGTCGCTCCGAGCACGCCCGAGTACACCGCGCGCCGGGAATACTCGTGCGAGAGCCTCAGGGCGCTCTCCCCGAATTGTTGCACGCCGTGGAAGTGGTCCTGGGACCGGATCGAGAGGACGTGGGGATCCTTCCCGAAGATCAGCTTCGTGAGCGCGCCGACGCCGTGCCGCTCGTTCACCTCGATGTGCGTGATGACGGCGTCCTGGAGCGGCGCAACCAGACGTTCCATCCGCTCGCGCAGGCGCGCGTTGGTGGACTCGGCCTCCAAGAACCGATCGTGCATCAGGCCCCGCCCTCCGGCATGCAGAGGCCCTTGCGCACGAAGAGGACGTCCTTCTGCAAGAGCATGCCGTCCACGGGAGAGCGCCAGCAACCCGCGTCGTCCCAGTACCGGAACCCGAGGCGATCCAGCTCGTTCAGCATCTCGAGGAACGTCTTCGCCCGCTGCTCGTATCGCGCGAGCGATAGCTCGAGGACGATCGCGTCGAGGCGCGGCAGCAGCGTCTTCGCGCCCTCGAGGACGAGGTGCTCCGCGAACTGGACGTCGGCCTTCAGGATGCCGCGGCCCTCCAGGCCTCGATCGCTCGCGAGCTCGTCGACCGTCGTGACGGCGACCTCGGTGCTGTCGTAGGTGCGGAAATCCGAGGGGTGGAGGAGGGAGGCGCCGAACAGATCCGGAGGGACCTGGAACGAGGTGCGCCCAGACTCGTTCGAGATCGCTACCTCGGCGTACTCCGCCCTCGGGATGGCGGCGAGGTGCCTGCCCAGGGTGGTCTGGTCGTACCGGGATGCGAGCGGATCCACGAGGACGTACCGGGCGTCCGGGAAGAACCTGCTCACGGCGTAGGACCAGATGCCCTGGGAGGCGCCCACGTCGATGACGAAGTCGGGCCGGAGTCCCCGGGCGCGCAGGCGACGCGCCGCCTCGTAGATGGCCCGGTACTCGCGGTAGAGGTCCTCGGGCACGGGTGGCTCGATGAAGGCCACCATGTCGCTCTCCTGCCTGGGGAGCAGCTCCTCGAAGCGCGCGTCGCTCGGCTGACCCTGGTCGAGCGAGCTCCACAGCCAGGCGCCGACTCCCTCGGACGAGAGCGTCCTCGCGATGGAGGCCGCGTTGCGGCGCATCCGGCGCTGGGCTGAGGGCTGCATGACGTCCTCGACAGCGCTGCGGAAGGCTTCGGCCGAATAGGCCGACGTCACGCCGATGTCGAATCGCTTCACGAACTTCGAGGCCGGCGTCCTCTCGCTCCCCAGGATGATGACGGGGGTATTGGAGGTCGCGGCCACGAACAGGATGCGGCCGGGAAGACTCAGCTGGGCGACCG
>JADGQZ010000484.1 GCA_017881345.1 Myxococcaceae bacterium
AGCCCATCTCGCTGTACCTCCACGAGCACCTCCGGTCCGAGGCGCTCCAGCACATCCTCGGCGAGCTGCTTCCACCGGAGGCACCGGCGCTGTTCCTCCTGATGATCCTGGGCTACCTCGAGCGGGGCCCCCTCTCGCGGCCCATCGGTGGCACCGCCGCGTTCCGCGACGCGCTGATCGCCAGCTACATCGGGCTGGGCGGCGAGGTGCGGCTCCACTCCACGGTGGACGAGATCCTCGTCGACGGGCACCAGACGCGGGGGGTCCGCCTGTCGGACGGAGCGTACCTGCTCGCCGATGCGGTCATTTCAACCTCGAGCATGCCGGAGACGGTGCTGCGGCTGCTCGGAGGCCGCTTCGGCGGGGACGAGGTGCGTGCCCGGATGGCGCGCTGGCGGATGTTCCAGCCCATCGTGCTGGCGAGCTTCGGCGTCGCCCTCCCCCTCTCCGATCTCCCCTCGCTGCTGCTCATCGATCGCGTCGAGCCCTTCGAGGTCGGCGACATGGTGAACGACTCGCTCTACGTCCGGGTGTGCAACGACGATACGAGCTTCGCGCCGGCGGGCCACACCGTGGTCCAGGCGATGCTCCGGTCGAGCTACGACTGGTGGGCCACCCGGGGGGCGCGCTACTCCACCGAGAAGGACGCCGTGGCCGACGTCGCGCTCGGGCAGCTCACCCGGCAGATCCCCGACCTCGCCTCCGCGGTCCGGGTGGTGGACGTGGCCACGCCGCTGACCTTCTGGACCAGCGCGCGGGCGTGGCGTGGAGCGTACGAGGGCTGGGTGCCGAGCTCCGAGTCGTTCTTCGGGCAGGTGCGGAAGACGCTGCCCGGGCTCCGCGGGTTCGTCATGGCCGGCCAGTGGGTGGAACCCGGCGGCGGTGTACCGACGGCGCTCCTCAGCGGGCGGCAGGCGGTGCAGACGCTCTGCACCGAGCTGGACGTGCCCTTCCGGCTCCCGCGCGCCTGAAACGCGAAGGGCGCCCGGAGGCGCCCTCGTTCACGTCAGTGCTGTGGAGCTAACCGGGATCGAACCGGTGACCTCTTGAATGCCATTCAAGCGCTCTCCCAGCTGAGCTATAGCCCCGGGCCCTTCGGTGGCCGCCCCTGGGAGGGCGACCGAACGGGGGCTGGCTCATAGCGCAGGCACGGCGCCCGCGCCAGTCCTCTCCGGCGGGCATCGGCGCACTGGACCCGAGCGATGGCCGCAGGGTCCGTCCCCGGGCCAGCTCCGGCCCGGGCGCGCGTGCCCGAGGCCCACGGCCAGCATCGCAGCGGACACCGGCCGCGGTGCTTGCTCGGAAGTGGCGAGCTCGCGTGATGCGCACAGCGTGTACACCTGCACCGCGGGACAGCAGTCTGCGAGGCCGGACTCCTCATGCCGGTTCCGGCGACGTCCGGGGCAGGCGCGGCGACCCGCTGCCTCGCGCGGCCAGGAGACGACCGCGCCAGGGCCCAGGCGGGAACCCCCGGAATGCTGCTCTGGCCCACCGCCGATCAGTGCACGCGGGCGCAGCGAGTCTCGCGAGACCCAGTGAACGCATTTGCGGTCACCGGCGCGGAGGTGCGCGTCGGCAACCGCGTGAACGCAAGCTTCCGGTCAGGGAGGACAGGTTCCGGAACAACTGTAAACACCAGCGCCACAGGGGGTCGCCGGCTCGAGGTCTCCACAGGCGACCGTGCAGCGGCCGTTGTGACAGTCCGCCGCACAGGTCTGCACCGGGTTGCAGACCATGGTGCACTGGACCTGCTCCTCGGCCACGGCGCAGTCCATCCGGCACGGTCCGGGATCGCAGCTCGGGTTGCAGGTCTGGTCCGAGCGCTCGCAGGTGAAGCTGCAGCTCGTCCCGGTGCAGCTGGTGACGCAGTCCTGCAGCCCGGTGCAGCCCGGGTTGCAGAGCTGCGCGCCGCAGACCGGGTCGCAGGTCGCCGCGGTGCCGGGGCAGATGGCGGTCCCCCCGTCCGCGACGTTCGAGCCCACCAGCGCGTCGACCGTGCATCCCACGGACAGCGCGAGCACGAGCGCGAGGACCGATGCCGCTCTCACCGTCGCTCCCCCAGGGCATCGGCGATGCCCGGGAGTTGGATGCTGCGCGGGTGCGCCTGGCGGAAGCGGGTGGCCCGCACGCGCGCCTCGCCGATCCGCCCTTCACGGACGAGCAGGCGAATGACGAGCGCTTCCCGCTCCTCCGCGAGCTGGCCGGCGGGGAACTCCCTGGCATGCCGGACGAGGAGGGAATCGGCGGCGGAGAGCGAACCGGAGGCGATGTCCGCCCGGGCCCGGTCGAGCAGCGCGCGCTCCTCTCCGAGCGTGTCGGGCGCCATCGGCTCCGCCGGAGGAGGCTCCGGGGTGGTGACCACCTGAGGCCGAGCGACGGGGGCGCGGGAGGGCGGCGCCACCGTGGCCGCGCGACTCCTCGCCCGCTCGGAGCGAACCTCGAGCACGGCGGCAGTGCCGCCGCCGATGCCCACCGCGGCGGCCACGCCCAGCACCAGCACCTTCTTGGCGAGCAGCGTTCCTGCCAGCCCGGTCGCCGCGGTGCCGGCAGAGCCGGAGCCACCGGCGGCGCTCGCGCTCGCGACGCTCGCCGCCGCGGCGGTCGAGGAGACGGCGGTCGCGGCGACGAACCCCGCCCCGAGGCCGAGGGTGAACGCCACCCGGCGCTGGACACGCTCCTTCGCGCCCGCGGGCGGTGCGAGCGCGGCTGCGTCCTCGCGCCCGAGCTCGTCCCACCCCGGCGGAAGCTCGTCCGGCACCTGGCCGCTCACGGCTCACCTCGCAGCGCGGCGGTGATCTTCGCCCGGCCGAGCCGGAGCCGGGAGTAGACGGTGTTCAGCGGGACGTCGAGCGCGCTGGCGATCTCCGGCACCGGGACGCCGTTCAGGTCGTGCATCACCACCACCGCGCGCTGGTGGATGTCCAGCTGCGAGAGCGCCGCCTGCAACCGGCTCCGGACCTGCTGGCGCGCAACCAGCTCGTCGGGGGCCCGGGCGTCGTCGGCCCGCTCGGGCTCGGGGTCGGCGACCGACACCTCCAGCCGGTGTCGGCGACGCCACTGCGCGGCGACCCGGAAGGCGATCCCGAGCAGCCAGGGACGGAGGGGGCGCGACGGGTCGTAGGCGCCGTACTTGCGGTGCGCCACCACGAACACGTCATGAACCGCGTCCTCCACATCCGCCTCCGGCACACCGAGCCTTCGCAGGTACAGCCACACCGCCTCGAACTCGGCGTCGTAGGCCGCGGCAAAAGCGGCTTCGTCGGGGCCGGCGGGCACCGGGGTGAGGGGGGCGACGGACTGCACCTCCTCCTTGATTGCCGGCGCCGCCTCCGGTCCGTCACGGTCAGAAGCGGCCAAAGAGACCTCCACCCACCCACACCGAGACCGGTGGGGTGGTCCAGGCGGCCTGGGAGCCCACGAGGAGCCTGGGGCGGACGAGGTTCAGCATGGCGTCGAGGTGCAGCCTGAGACCGACGGCGCCGGCGAAGAGCCACTCCCATTGCCCCCGGGCGCCCACGGAGACCAGCCAGGCGCTCGCCTCCGAGGAGCGGCTGTAGCCCTCCCCCTGGGCCTGGAGAGGGCCGGCCTGCGTGAGCCCACACGCAGCCCAGGCCCCGAAGCGCGCGCAGCCGACGAGCGCGCCGGTCACCAGGGAGGTGGAGATCGAACCCCCGCCGTAGCTGAGGCGCGTCCCCGGTAGCCAGCGGGCCTCCAGCTCCACCGAGGCGGTGCTCGAGGCGGCGCCGCCGTGAATCAGGACGCCCCCGGCGATGCCAGGAAGGACGCCCACCGCGGCCACCGCGCCAACGCCCGCGACGGGTCGCCAGCCGGTGGGAGGCTGGGCCGATGGAGTCTCGGCGACCGCCGCGGAGGGCTCGGCCGCGACCGGTGGCACTCCTGCATCGACCTCCGCGGCGCTGCCCGCGTCGAGCGGTGCCACGCCCGCGTCCTGCGAGGCGAGTGTCGTGCCCGCATCGAGGACCGCCGCTGCGCTCCCGGCGTCGACGGGCGGTCGGGGAGCACCCGCGTCCACCGGACGCTGCCCGGCATCGGCGGCCAGCGCGAGCGCGAGCGCGGCCGGGGGAAGCCCGAGGGACCGCAGGGTCCCCGCATCGGGCATCGACCCTCCGCCCGGCGCGCGGTCGGTCCGGAGGCCGCCCGAGACGCCCGCCGCCCCGCTCGAGGACACCACGGCAGAGGCGGCGCCCGTGGACGGCCCACTTCCCGCCGCCACCGGGGGTCGCGCCGCGGGCCGGGCGAGCGGGTCGATGGCCAGCGCGATCGCCAGGGCGAGGGCTGCCCCGAGCTCCTCGCAACCGGTCGCCGACAGCTCGCGGATGCCGAGCACGCGGCGAGAGCGTGCGTCGACCAGCTCCACCTTCGCCGCGATCGCGTTCGGCGCTCCGCGGAGAGTACAGCGCACCGTGCGGGAGGCGTGACGGGCGAACGGGCGTTGCCCGAGGATGTCGGAGACCTGCGCCTCGAGCGCCGCACGATCCGGGCAGCGCTCGGCACCTGCCAGACGCCGGTAGTCGAGCACCACGCGATGGGGCACGCTCCGCGACGCCGCTCTCGCCGACCCCGTCCAGGCCAGCGAGAGCATGAGCCCAAGGAGGAGCAGGCCCGCCGTCCGGGACATCGCGCCAGCATCCTGCCGAAGCGCGCCCCGCGAGGCGAGGGAACTCGTGGACCGGCCGCGGACCGCGCGCTACGGTCCCCCGACTTTCTCCGGGGAGGTACCATGCGTGGAAGAAGGCCAGTCGGACTGCTCGCGGGAATGGCCCTGGTTGCCTGCGCGAGTGCCGTCACAACGCTGGTGAAGGCGCCGTCCAAGCCCGCCAGCTGTACCATCCAGGTCTTCCCGGACGAGGCGGCGGTGACACGGCCTCACGAGGCGGTGTGCCGCATCAACACGACGCTTCTGACCCCGTTCCCCGAGTTGCCCACGGATGCCAACATTCCCGACGACTCCCGTCGGGCGGCGTGCGAGTGCGGCGGGGACGCGATCGTGCTGCCGGCAGCCGACGCGGGGACCGCGCCGATGGTGACGGTGGTCCGCTACACCGGAAACTGACCGCTCGGCGGCGACGGCGAGCGAGTCCGCCCACGACGACGAGCATCCCGGCGAGGCCCAGCGTCTGGCCCCGCAGCGAAGATGGCGGCCACGACCACGTTGGCTGGGGGCAGGGCGACGGAGTGGCCCTCCCCGGACTCGAACCGGGACGCGGGGTCAGCCGCAGCGGATTTTGAGTCCGCCTCGTCTACCAATTTCGACAGAGGGCCTTGCGACGCCGCGGGCAGCGGGTCTAGCACCTCCGGCGACATGTACAACCTCCTCATCGCCTTCGCCGCCGGACTCGTGGTGACCGTCGCCGTGCGGCTGGCCGGACTCCCGCTGCTCGCGGGGGTGGTGCCGGGCGTGCTCGTCTTCATCGGCGTCTACGTCCTCCTCGCCCGGCGGATCGCCCAGCGCCTGCAGGCCCTGGTGGCCACGGCGCAGAAGGAGCTGCAGACCATCTCCTCCCCGCGCGACCGGGACGCCAAGGTGGCCAAGGCGGTGAAGACGCTCGAGCAGGGACTCCAGTACGAGCGCTGGCAGGTGATGGTCGCCCCCCAGGTCCACGGGCAGATCGGGATCCTGCACTACATGATGAAGGACTACGCAGCCGCCGAGCCGCACCTCGCGCAGGCGAGCGGCCGCGACCCCATGGCCAACGCGATGCGCGCCGCGCTCCACTACCAGCGGAAGGCTTACGGCCCGATGACCGACGCATTCGAGCGCGCGGTGAAGGCCGGAAAGAAGGAAGGCATCGTCTGGGCCGTCTATGCCTGGTGCCTGCAGCAGTCGAAGGAGCGCGAGAAGGCCATCGCCGTCCTGGGTCGGGCCGTCGCGGCCAACCCGAGCGACGAGAAGCTGAAGGCCGGTCTGTCGGCGCTCCAGAACGACAAGCGGATGAAGATGAAGGCCTGGGAGCCGATGTGGTGGCAGTTCAACCTCGAGGCTCCCCCCCAGGACTTCGGTGGCGGGCGCCGGGTTCAATTCCAGCGTCGCTGACCGCCAGGGCTGGACTTTTTTCCTGTCGTCTTCCAACGCACTCGTTCAAGGCCCCGGAGTTCCTCCCCCACGCGGGGCACGTCGCTTGCTCACGACGGCAGCACTTCCGCTTCCTGCGGGAGTCGTCCCGTCGAAGAGGAGCGCCACTCTGGCCGGCAGCGGACTCCAGTCTCCCCGGTCGGATGTCGGGCGGCCAATCATGGATCGTCGCCCCGCCCGCCCTGTGCTCCTCATCGTCGAGGACGACGCGTCCACCCGTGCGGCCCTGACGGAGCTGCTCGGGCGGGACTGGGACGTGCTCACCGCCGAGGATGGCACGGAGGCCGTGGCGCTCACCCAGGCACACGTGCCGGACCTCGTCCTGGCCGACCTGGCGATGCCGAAGCTCGGGGGGATGGGGCTCCTCGAGGTGCTCCAGTCCGACCCGAGGACCCGGGAGGTTCCGGTGGTGTTCCTCTCCGGCCAGAGCGACCCGCGCACCGTCGTCGACTGCTTCAGCCATGGCGCCGCTGACTTCGTCGCCAAGCCCGGCCGGCCGGATGAGGTCCGGGCGCGCCTGCTCCACGCGTGGGCGCAGGCCAGCCGCGTCGCCCGGCTGGAGTCGCTGGCCCGGACCGACGGGCTCACCGGTCTGCACAACTTCCGCGCGCTCCAGCTCAGACTCGACGAGGAGTTCGCCCGGGCGGCGCGCTACGCGGCGCCGCTGGCGGTGCTGCTGGTGGATCTCGATTTCCTGAAGACGCTCAACGACCGGTACGGACACGACGCGGGCAACGCCGCGCTGCGGGCGATGGGTGACGTGTTCCGCGAGGAGCTCCGCGAGACGGACTTCGCCGCCCGCTTCGGGGGTGACGAGTTCGTGGCGCTGCTGCCCCACCAGACCGCGGGCGAGGCGCTGGTGGTGGCCGAGAGGCTCCGGATCCGGCTCGCATCGCGTCCCTGGCCGTGGCCACAGCCGCTCACCCTGAGCATCGGCATCGCGGCCATGGAGACGTCGGTCCACGTCCAGGAGCCATCGATGCTGCTCGCGGCCGCGGACGCCGCGCTGTACCGGAGCAAGCGCGGCGGGCGGAACCGGGTCGAGGTGGCCGGGCCCGCGGACGGGCTCCCCGCAGACACCCACTGAGGCGCGGGGCGTGGAGTGGTGCAGGACATGAGCGGGACGTCACGGGTGGCGGTAGTGGGCGAGGGGCTGGCGGGGGCCGCCCTGGCGCTCGCGCTCTGCCACTCCGGCGGTGGACGGGGCCGCTCGGTGGAGACGCTGCTGTACGCAGGGGATGGGCCGCCGCGCGGTCCGCCACGGGTGCTCACCCCACAGTGCCGCTCCCGGCTCGCCCTGCTCGGCTGCACCGCGCCGCCCGCCGAGCGGACGACCTCGCTCGTCGGGCTCCGGGTGCTCTCGGCCGGCGCGCGCGCCTGGCTCCCCTACCCGCCCGGCGTGGTGACCGTGGGCGAGCCCGGGCGCGATCCACTGGTCGAGCTGCTCACCACCCGCGCGGCAATGGCCGGTGCCATCGTGCGCGGCTGGGGCGTCGAGCGCACCGAGCCGCTGTCCATCGCCCGGGCATCGGGGCGCGTGGTCCGCTCGCACGGCCTGGTCGCCCGGGCGGACGTGGTGGCGTTCGCTCTCGAGCCACAGGACACGAGCGCGGCGGCAGCCGAGCCGATGGCGCGCGCACCCCTCCTCCCCGGCGCCGAGGCATGGGTCACCACCGATCGGGCGCTCCCGTTTGCGCAGCTGCTGCTCGCCCCCGCACCGGGCGTCGACGGGCTCCTGCTGCTCCCGGTGCCGACCGGGCTCTGGGCGCTCGCCTTCGGGCCCTCGGTGGAGCCGGTGGATCTGTCGCTGCTCCTGGTGGAGGCCGCACGGGACGGGCACCTCGAGCCGGGGTTCGAGGTCCTCTCCGTGGCCCGGCGCCTGGTGCCTGCCGGGAGCGCGCCGGCGCTCACCGGCCCCGGATGGGTGGCCAGCGGCCCGGACGCTCTGGGTCATCCCCTCGACCTCGCGGTGGGCCCCACGCTGGCGCTGGCAGGCCAGGTGGCGCTGGCGCTGGCGGCAGCGAACGAGCCTCCCTCGGCGCTCACCCGCGCGCTGATCCAGGCGGGGATGGAGCTCACTCGCCGGCACGTGGACGCAGCTGCCGCGGTCTGGCGCGCGGCGCGGCACGCCGGCGCGGACGCGGCGCGGGCCTTCCGCGGTGGGCAGCGGCCGCGGCCGGAGCCAAGCGAGGCGATGCTCGCCGGGCTCGAGCGCCCCCGCCCCACGCAGGTGCTCTGGCGGATGCGCTGGGAAGCGCTCCGGACGCTGGCCACCGGGCCATTCCGACCTGCCGCGTCCCCCGCGCCCGTCCTCCAGCCCCCCCGTGACCCCCGCCTGCTCTACGTGGTGGACGACGACCCGGCGGCGCGGGAGGCGCTGGCCGAGCAGCTCACCCTGGGCGGAGCCGAGGTGGTGACGTTCGCCGGGGAGCTGGAGCTGCTGTCCGCCGTGGCTCGACGGCCTCCGGCCGCGGTGCTGCTCGACGTCGTCCTGGAGCGGGTGGACGGCATCCGCCTGTGCCGGCGCCTGGCCGAGCATCCCGCGACGCGCGGCACCCCCGTCTACGTCATGAGCGGACTTGGTGGACCCGGGCTCCGGCGCCAGGCGCTCGACGCGGGCGCGGCCGAGTTCCTCCCCAAGCCCATCGACCGGGCGATGCTCACCCGCATCCTGGAGCGTCACCGCCTCGGTGCGTGCGCCCCGGCCTCGTCCCACAGCGCGGCGTAGGGCGGCGTGACGAAGCGCGTGTCCGGTTCCCGGCGGAACCAGGTTCGTTGCCGCTTGGCGTACCGGCGCGTCTCGAGAGCAGTCTCCCGCTCGGCCTGCTCGGCGCCGAGCCTGCCCTCGACGACGGCCAGCGCCTGGCGGTAGCCCACGCTCCGCATGGGCGCGGCGTCCCGGAACCCGCGGGCAACGAGCCGCTCGGTCTCGGCGACGAGCCCGCGCTCGTACATCCCGCGGGTCCGCTCGGCGATCCGCGCCTCGAGGTCTTCCCGGTCCGGGTCGAGAAAGAAGAGGCGCGCCGGGTGGCGGGCAGGCTTGAAGGCGTGCGCCGCGCGGAGCTGCGAGGGAGGGGTCCCGGTGGTGGCGTGGATCTCCAGCGCGCGAACGACCCGGAGCACGTCGGCGACGGCGAGGCGCGCGGCGGCGTCGGGGTCCACCTCGGCGAGCCGCCGGTGCATCGCCTGCGGACCGACCCCGCGGGCCTCCTCCTCGAGCGCGCGCCGCACCGCCGGATCGGGCGGAGCGTGGGTGAGCCCGTGCAGGAGGACCCGGAGGTAGAGCCCCGTCCCCCCGACGACCAGGACCCGGCGCCCGCGCTGCGTGATCTCGGCGATGGCCGCGTCGGCGAGCGCAGCCCAGCGCGCCGCGGAGAAGGTCTCGGTCGGCTCCACGATGGAGACGAGGTGGTGCGGTACCCGCGCCAGCTGCTCGGTGGACGGCTTCGCCGTGCCCAGGTCGAAGTGCCGGTACACGGCCTGCGAGTCGGCGCTGACGATCTCCGCCCCGACCCGCTCGGCCAGCTCGACCGCGAGCTCGGTCTTTCCGGATCCCGTCGGGCCGGAGATCACGATGAGCGGTGGGTCGATCTGCATCCGCTGGGCTATGACCGTCCTGCGATGGGTGAACCCTACGTCCTCGAGTACCGCGCGCGCTGGGCCGACATGGACTTCAACCAGCACATGCGCAACGCAGCCTACCTCGGCGTCGCCGAGGAGACCCGGCTGCGCTACCTCGAGGACAACGGGTGGGCCATGGACGAGTTCAGGTTCTTCCGCGCGTCGGACGGCGCACTCTGCGCGAGCGTGGAGAGCCTGCTCCTCTGGTTCGACCTCGAGCACCGAAGGTCGTCCCGCCCGTCGAGCTGGGCCGGCTCTGGCTCGAGCTCGGCCGCACCGAGGACTTCGCGCCGCTGGGAGGCTGACGCGGATACGGGGGCCGCTGGACTCAGCGCCGGGACTGGAGCGCCGACTCGAGCGCGTCGAGCCGGACCGGCACGGGCTCACCGCCGGCGAGCGGCTTCAGCTGCGCCTCGCCCGAGCCGAGCTCCCGCGAGCCCAGGACCAGCGCGAACGTCGCCCCGGACTTGTCGGCGCGCTTCATCTGGCTCTTGAGGCTTCCGCCGCGCGCGTCGAAGTCCACCCGGTGCCCGGCGCCTCGGAGCCGGCTGACCAGCGCCAGCGCGGGGTCGGCCGCGGCCTCCTCCGCCACCGCGACGAACAGCTCGGGGCGCACGGCCTGCACCACGCCCTTCGCCTGCAGCAGCAGGCACAGCCGGTCCATGCCGAGCGCCCATCCCACCGCCGGGGTGTCGGGCCCGCCGAGCTCCTTCACCAGCCGGTCGTACCGGCCGCCACCGCCGACGGCCGAGGCCGTGCCCAGCACCGGGTCCTCGGAGAGGAACTCGAAGGCGGTCCGGGTGTAGTAGTCGATGCCGCGCACCATCCGCGGGTTCACCCGGAACGGGATGCCCAGCAGCGCGAGCTGCCGCTGCACGGCCTCGAAGTGCGCCCGCGCCTCGCCCGAGAGCGCGTCGGTGATGGCCGGAGCGCCGGCGAGCACCGCCTGGCAGCCCGGGTTCTTGCAGTCGAAGACCCGCAGGGCGTTCTTCTCCGTCCGCTCCTGGCACTCGGCACAGAGCTCGCTCCGGTGGGCCCGGAGGAACGTCCGGAGCGACTCGAGGTACACCCCGCGCGTCTCCGGGTCGCCGAGCGAGTTCAGCTCCACCCGGATACCGTCCAGCCCGACGGCGCGGAACAGCTGCATCGCCAGGTCGATGAGCTCGGTCTCCTGCGCCGGGGCGGACACGCCATAGGCCTCGGCTCCGATCTGCCAGAACTGGCGGTAGCGCCCGGTCTTCATGCGCTCGTAGCGGAACATCGGTCCGAGGTACCACCACCGCGTGACCGGCTCGCGCTGGGCCACGGCGTGCTCGACGTAGGCGCGAACGAGCGGCGCGGTCCCCTCGGGACGCAGCGACAGGCTCCGGCCTGCCTTGTCCTCGAAGGTGTACATCTCCTTGCCCACGATGTCGGTCGCCTCGCCCACGCTGCGGACGAAGAGCGCGGTGTCCTCGAGCATCGGGGTGCGCGCCTCGTCGTAACCGAAGCGGCGGAACGTCTCGCGGGTGGCCGCCTCCAGCGCGTTCCAGACCGCGATGTCGGGCGGGAGGAGATCGTTCATCCCCTTCACCCCGGAGATCCGCTGGCTCACGGCGCAGCTCCGATGCGCTGACCCATCCGGACCGCCGCTCCGGCCACCAGCCCGGCGTCCCACACCACCCGGCCCGGCTCGAAGAGGAGGATGACGGTGCTGCCCATCTCGAAGCGGCCGAGCTCGGCCCCCCGATCCACCGGCCTCGGCGGAACGTAGGTCCGGAGACCTGCCGGGTGTCCGGCGTGGGTCAGCCGGTCGTCGTAGGAGGCGCGGATCCGCCCCACGCAGGTGGCGCCCACCTTCACCACCGCGCAGCGGCCGACCGCGGTGTCCATCACCGTCACCAGGCGCTCGTTGAGGCAGAAGAGCGCGTCCCGGTTGCGCACCGTCGCCGGGTTCACCGGCCAGAACTCACCCGGGAGGTAACGCGAGGAGACGATCTTCCCGGCGACCGGCGCGTGGATGCGGTGGTAGTCCCGGGGCGAGAGGTAGAGAGTCGCGTACGCGCCACCGAGCGCGAAGCGCGCCGCCAGCTCCGCGTCGTCGAGCAGCTTGTCCACCGGGAACTGGATGCCCTTCGCCTGGAGACAGGCGCCGCCTTCCAGGATGCCCGCCTGGCTCACCACCCCGTCCACGGGGGACACCACCGCCCGCGGGTCCGGATCCACCGGCCGCGCCCCGGGGCGAAGACCGCGGCTGAAGAAGTCGCTGAAGCGTCCGTACCCGCCGAGGTCTTGCTCGGCCTCGCTCATGTCCACGCCGTACGCCCGGACGAAGGCCCGCATCGCCGCGCGGTGGACCGGCGCGGGTGCGGGCAGGCGGGTCAGCGTCCCCACGGCGCGAGAGAGCGCCGACTTGGGAACGAGGCGCATCAGCGCGAGGAAGGTGCCGTCTTGCATCGGGGCTGCCGACACTAACCCCCGGCGTCGGGCGGCGCAGGCGTCCCGGCGTCCACGAAGACGCGCGTGAGAGCCGACCTGGGCACCACCCCGAGCACCGTCTGGCTGTCGGCCAGGACGACCGAGTTCTGCATCCCCGGGAGGGCGCTCCGGCACCGGCTCGAGTCGACCATGGCGAAGGAGTCCCGGGTGCCCCTGCCATTGACCTCCACCGGTCCCGCGGGCTCGAAGCAATCCCCGAACAGCCGGTTGAACTCGCTGGTGCTCATCCCCGCGCTCGGCGCCGAGGGAGGGCCGGCATCGGGCGCGGGCGGAGGCCGGGTACCCGGGGCGGGAGGCGGTGGCGCCGGGGGCGGGCTGACCGAGCGGCCGGAGAAGTTCGGCGGGGTGCGCGCCTCGGCCAGGGCCGTGTCTCGGTCCTTGGAGACCTGCTCGAGGCGGGTCCGGTTCTCGCGGATGCGCGCCAGCAGCTGGCTGGCCGCCTGGGCGTCCAGCGAGTCCGGCGGCACCTTCTCCAGCAGTGCCTCCACCTCGTGCATCGCCGGGTCGAGGTAGGCGTCGTCGAGCTCCTTGGCATACAGCTTGTTGAAGCGCTCGGAGGCGCGGGTGTACTCGGGCGAGGGCTCCTTGCGCGCGCAGCCGGCGAGCGCCAGCAGGAGCAGCAGCAGGACGGAGCGAGTGGTCACGGGTCAGACCCCCAGGAAGAGGCGACGGCCGAAGTTCGGCGCGAGCTCGGCCTCGAAGATGCGCCGGGCGGCGCCCTCGATGTCGTACTCCACGCGGATGTACTCCACCGTCCTGGCCGTGGTGTCACAGACCACGAAGCAGGCCCGGTTGTCGTAGTCGCGGGGCTGGCCCACGCTCCC
>JADGQZ010000485.1 GCA_017881345.1 Myxococcaceae bacterium
CGCTACCTCTTCAGCAACCGCTTCCACGAGACGAGTCCTCTCCGGCCCCGGACGCACATCCTGGGGAAGACCCTCCGGGAGGTGATGGGCGAGGAGACCTACGCCCGGATCCGTCCGCACATCCGTGCCGCGCTCGAGGGCCGCACCGTCACGTTCGAGACCGAGCTGGAGCGGCCGGGCGCTGCCCACACCCTGGTCCGCGCCACCTACACCCCGGATCTCGGACCGGACGGACGGATCCGTGGCTTCGTGGCGCTCTCGCAGGACATGACCGTCGAGCGCACGCTCGAGGAGACGGTCCGCAGGAGCGAGCGGCGCTTCCGCCACGCGGTGGAGGGAATGCTGGACGCCTTCGCCTTCCTCACCCCGGTGCTGGGGCCGGACGGCGCCGCGGTGAACTTCAGGGTGGAGTACGTGAACGCAGTGGCCCAGCGCGACGCGGGGTTGTCGCGCGAGCAGTACGAGGGGCGGCTCATCACCGAGGTCTTCACCAGCGCGACGGAGAGCGGCTTCCTCGACATCCCCCGCCAGGTCTGGAGCACGGGTGAGGCGGTCCTCGAGGAGGAGTTCCCCTACCCGTCCGGCAAGGGGCCGTACGCATCGGGGGCGTGGCTCGCCCTCCAGGTCACCCGGGTGGACGAGGGCGTCGCCGTCGTCTGGCGCGACGTCACCGAGCAGGTGGAGGCGCGAAAGAAGGTGGAGGAGAGCGAGGCCCGGTTCCGGGACATGGCCGACCACGCGCCGGTCATGCTCTGGGTGACCGACCCGAGCGGCGGCTGGGTCTACCTGAACCGGCAGTGGTTCGAGTACACCGGGCAGGCGCGCGACGCCGGGCTCGGCCTCGGGTGGCTGGCCGCGGTGCACCCCGACGACGTCGACCGCGTCCGGGCCGACTATCTCGCCGCCAACGAGATGCAGGTCCCATCTCGCGCCGAGTACCGGCTGCGGCGCTGGGACGGCGAGTACCGCTGGTTCAGCGACTCGGCACTGCCCCGCTTCGACGGCGCGGGCGAGTTCGTGGGCTACATCGGCAGCGCGGTCGACATCGAGGACCGCCGGCGCGCCGAGCTGGCCCTGCGCGAAAGCGAGCGCCAGTTCCGGGCGGTGGTGGAGAACATGCCGGGGCTTGCCTGGACCGCGCAGTCCGACGGGTTCGTCGACTACTACAACCGGCGGTGGTTCGAGTACACCGGCGCCACGCCGGAGACGATGGAGGGCTGGGGCTGGCAGGCAGTGCACGACCCGGAGGTGCTCCCCACCGTCCTGGAGCGCTGGAAGCACAGCCTCGCCACCGGTGAGCCTTTCGAGATGGAGTTCCCGCTCCGCGGCGCCGACGGTGTCTTCCGCTGGTTCCTCACCCGGGTCCAGCCGCTCGGTGACTCGCAGGGGCGCAACGTCCGCTGGTTCGGGATGGCCACCAACGTCGACGAGCAGCAGCGGCATGCCGCGGCGCTCCGGGACGCGCTCGCCGCGCGGGATACCTTCCTCTCGGTCGCGAGCCACGAGCTCCGTACCCCCCTCACGCCCCTTTCGCTCAAGCTGGAGATGCTGGCCCGCGAGGCGCGCGCCGAGCTCCCGTCCCCCTTCGCCGCACGCGTGCTCGGGTACACCGAGGCCACCCGCCGGCAGGTCACCCGGCTGTCCGGCCTCGTCTCGGATCTGCTGGACGTCTCCCGGATCGCCTCGGACCGCTTCACCGTCGAGCGGGAGCCGGTCGACCTGGCCGCGGTGGTGCGCGAGGTGGTGACCCGGTTCGAGCCACAGGCGCACCGCGCTGGCTCTCCGCTCACGCTCGACGCCCCCGAGAGCATCGAGACCCAGTCGGACCGGATGCGCCTCGACCAGGTGGTGACCAACCTCGTGGACAACGCCATCAAGTACGGCGACGGAAAGCCGATCCACGTGTCGCTCGCCCGCGAGCCCGGCTGGGCGGTGCTCACCGTGCGCGACGAGGGCATCGGCATCGATCCTGGCAAGCTCGAGGTCATCTTCGGGCGGTACGAGCGCGCGGTGTCGGAGCGGCACTACGGCGGCCTCGGCCTCGGGCTCTACATCTCGCGGAGCGTGGTGGAGGCCATGGGCGGCACCGTCTCGGCCGAGAGCGAGCGGGGCGTGGGCGCGGCCTTCGAGGTCCGGCTCCCGCTCTGAGCGGCGGCGAACGGCGCGTCCGCTGCAGGGAGCGGTGGGGCCGGGACGAGACTCCAGCGAACCGTCGGGATGGTGCAGCCACGCTGGGCCAGCGCTGCGACCCCTGCGGCGTACAAGGGCCCATCACCATCGTCGCTGCGGCCCCGGGGCCGCTGGAGACTTCCCGATGCGCGCTCGCTTCCTTCTCTCCACGCTTCTCCTGCTGCTGCCGGTGCTCGCCCGCGCGGCCGATCCCGCAACCATCCCCATCACCACCTCGTCCCCCGAGGCCCGGTCGCTCTACCTCGAGGGCCGCGACCTGGTGGAGCGGCTGAAGGGGACCGAAGCGCACCTCCGGACCGACAAGGCGGTCAAGCTCGATCCGCAGTTCGCGCTCGCCTGGCTCCAGTGGGCCCAGACCTCGGGCACCGCCAAGGACTTCTTCGACGGATTGACCAAGGCGGTGGCCAATGCCGGCCACGCCAGCAAGGGAGAACAGCTGTTCATCCGCGCCGCAGACGCAGGGGCCCACGCTCGACCCGCGGAGCAGGAGCAGCTCCTCGGGGAGCTGGTGAAGATGTACCCCTCCGACCCGCGCGCCCTCGCCCAGCTGGGCATCGTGCTCTTCGCCCGGCAGGACTACGCCGGCGCGATCCGCGAGCTCTCCCGGGCGATCGAGATCGACCCGAAGTTCACCCTCCCCTACAACCAGCTGGGCTACGCCTACCGCGCGCAGGGGAAGAACGCCGAGGCGGAGAAGACCTTCCAGAAGTACGCCGAGCTGCTCCCCGACGATCCCAACCCGCACGACTCGTACGCCGAGCTCCTCATGCGGATGGGGAGGTTCCAGGAGTCGATCACCGAGTACCGCAAGGCGCTCCAGATCGACCCGCTGTTCCTGAGCGCCTACGTCGGCATCGCCAACGACCAGATGCTGATGGGCAAGGGCGACGAGGCGCGCAGCACGCTGAAGCAGATGCTGGCCAAGGCCCGGACGGACGGCGAGAAGCGCCAGGCGTGGTTCTGGACCGCCGAGTCATACATGCACGAGGAGCGGTGGACCGACGCCATCCGCTGCCTCCAGGAGGAGAAGAAGATCGCCGACGCTTCCGGCGACGTCCTCTCGGCCTCGCAGGACCTGAACTTCATGGGGAATCTGCTGCTCGCCGCGGGGAAGCCGGCCGAGGCGGCGCAGAAGTTCGACGAGAGCATCCGGATGGTGGACGGCTCGAAGGCCTCCGAGGCGACCAAGGCCACCGCGCAGCGCGCCCACATCTTCGACATGGCACGGGTGGCGCTGAAGAAGGGGGACCTGGCCACCGCCAGGGCCGACGCGGCGAAGTACGCCACCGCAGTCGAGGCGAAGGGCGTTCCCTTCGAGGTGCGGCAGTCGCACGAGCTGGCGGGGATGATCGCCGTCCAGGCCAAGCAGTGGGACGTGGCGCTGGCCGAGCTCGGCAAGGCCGGGGATCAGAACCCCCGGGTGATGTATTTCACCGGGCTTGCCTGGCAGGGCAAGGGCGACGCGGCGAAGGCGAGCGAGGCCTTCCGGGCCGCGGCGGACTTCAATCAGCTCAGCGGCGTCTACGGCTTCATCCAGCCGGAGGCACGCCGGCAGCTCGGCAGGAGCTGAGCTGCCACGTCACTCCCCGGACCGCTCGCGGGCGATCCGGGGAGTGTGCTGCAGAGGCGAAGCTCAGGGCTTCTCGATCGGCGCGCCGATCAGGTTGCCGTACTCGGTCCAGCTCCCGTCGTAGTTCTTCACGTCCTTGAAGCCGAGCAGGTACTTGAGGACGAACCAGGTGTGGCTGCTGCGCTCGCCGATGCGGCAGTAGGCGATGGTGGCCTTGGCCGGGTCGAGCCGCTTCTGGTCGAGGTAGATGGCCCGCAGCTCGTCCGCGGTCTTGAACGTGTTCTCCGGGGTCACCGCGGTGCCCCAGGGGATGCTGGTGGCCCCCGGGATGTGTCCGCCACGCTGGGCGGTCTCGTTCATCCCCGGGGGGGCAATCACCTTTCCGGTGAACTCGTCCGGGCTGCGGACGTCCACCAGGGGGGCGTGCTTCTCGCTCGCCGCGAGCACCTCGGGCACCCTCGCCCGCAGCGAGGGGTCGACGGAGCCCACCTTGTACTGGCTCCGGGCGAACTTCGGCACCTCGGTGGTCAGCGCCGCGCTCTCCTCGTTGAGCCACTTGGCCCGGCCTCCGTTGAGCAGCCGGACTTCCTTGTGGCCGTAGATCTTGTAGAGCCAGAACCCGTACGCGGCGAACCAGTTGCTCGCGTCACCGTAGATGATGACGGTGTCGGAGTTCTTGATGCCCGCCTCGGAGTTCAGCTTCTCGAAATCCTCCTTCGAGATGATGTCCCGCTTCACCTGGTCGTTGAGCTGGGTGGTCCAGTCCCAGCCCACCGCGCCGGGGATGTGGCCCGCGGCGTAGAGCTTGGGATCCACGTCCACCTCGACGACGCGGACGTTGGGTGTCTTGAGGTTCTGCTTCAGCCAGTCGGTCGAGACCAGGACCTCGGGATGTGCGTAATCGGCCATGACGGTGCTCCTTCGTTTCGTTTCTTCTCTGGAGAGGGTGGATTCAGCCCGGGACGCGGACGCGACAACAGATCCCGGCCCGGGCAGCGGGTGCAGATCGGGTGGGCGGCCGGCCAGTCATCGACGAGACCTCCTTCACGGCTCCGCCTTCAGGCCGGGCACGTGCTTGAGCATGTTGGATGCGTACTTGAAGACGTCGTCGCAGAAGATCATCACCCCACAACCGATGGGGGTCTTCAGGGCGGTGCGGCGGGCGCCCTCGAAGATGAGGCCCGAGCTGGGACCGGCGCGCAGGCCCTCGTGGCGGGCGAGCTCGGCAGCATTCCGGTACGCGAGCTCGAAGTCGATCTCGAGGATCTCGTCCACCAGCTTCGGGTCGTAGAGCTGGGAGACGTCCAGCTCGGAGACGTTGCGGATTCCAGGCACGTCATGTCCGGCGGTCGGCTGCACGGCGACGATCTTCACCGCCGGGTTCTTCGACTTGAGGAACTTGCTGAGCCCCATCACCGTGCCGCAGGTGCCGAGCGAGGTGAAGACGTGGGTCACCTTCCCCTGCGTCTGGCGCCAGATCTCCGGCCCGGTGGTGCGGACGTGCGCCTCGACGTTCTGCTGGTTGGCGTACTGGTTGGGCATGGCGTAGCGGTCGGCCGATGCCTTGGCATGCGTCTTCGCGAGTCCGATGGTGCCATCCTCGCTTCCCGGCAGGGGGCAGAGCGCATCGGCCACCACCTCCACCTTCGCTCCGAAGACCTGGAGGAGGACCTTCTTCTCCTCCGGCACCTTGGACGGGACGACGGCCAGCATCGGGTACCCGCGCACTCCGGCGAGCGCGGTGAGGCTGAGCCCGGTGTTCCCGCTGGTGGGCTCGACGATGCCCCGCCCCGGCCGGTCCGGTCCAAGCTGCCCGCGGGCCTCGAGGTCCCGGATCATCGCCCAGGCGGCCCGGTCCTTCACCGAGCCGAAGGGGTTCAGCCACTCGAGCTTGGCCCAGAGCTGGGAGCCCTCGGGCACCAGCCGGTTCAGCCGGACGAGGGGAGAGGGGTTCGCCTCGTCGGGGAGCATCTCGGTGATGTCGTCGTAGACGCGTGCGGAGTGATCCATCGGTGCTCCTGAAACCGGCAAGGGTGCGGGAACGGCGGCGAAGAGGCGAGAGCAGCACGGGGGAACGCCCCCTGGCTCGTCAGCTACTCAGCGACAGCAACAACAGCGACGCACGGCGACCCGGAAGGTCACCGGAAGGCTGGACACCCTGGCCGATGGGAGCGGCACGGTCCGCGGACGCTAACGCCCTGCCCGCGCGGACGCCAGGGGAGCCGGCCGGAGGGTACAGCCGGGCTGCTCTTCTCTGCTGCCTGCTTCTTGCAGAACCCCGCGCCGGAAATCGCTGTGTCGCGAGGGATTTCGATGGCTTCGAGACCGAGACGGGTGGGTCAAACGCGGGCAGTGCTGTTGCTGGTGACCCTGCTCCAGACGACCACCGGCTGGGCGCAGGGCAGCGTCTGTCAGCGCGTCTGGGTGGAGGTGCGGGACAACGATCTGATGGGCAACTCGGAGCTGACCGCCCCGCCCCGGACACGCTACCCGGGCACGTTCTGCTTCATGGTCCACGGCAAGCGGACCGCGCGCTTCTCGCTCGAGCCCGACGATCCGTCGCTCAGGCCGTTCGCCTCGCTGGTGCTGCGGCGAAGCAAGCACGACAGCGGGCGCAACCTCGTGAGCTACGGGCGCTCCTCCCCCGACTACGACGAGGACCAGCTCCGCGGCCGGAACGACTTTCTGTATCTCCGGGCCTACGGGAACGGCGAGCGGCACTACGGGGCCACGGTCACCGACCTGACCGGGCGCATCACCCTCAGCTGGAGCGCCATCCTCGGCCCGAGCGGGTCCCGGCTGGACCAGGTGCCCACGCCCAGGGGCGTCGCCCAGGTCGCCTCGAGCCCGGCGCGCCGGCAGCCACCCGGGCCGCAGTAGGAACGAGGTTGGCCCTGGACCGGTCTCGCACGCAGCTCGGCTCGCGGTGGAGCCTGCTCCTACTCGCCGGAGCCGTCGGCTGCGTGAAGCCGGACGCGGCGGAGATCGTTCGCCCGCTCGAGACCACCCTCGGCGCCGCGGTGCCGGCGGCGTACCTCGCCGCGGTCTCGATGGCGGCGCTGGATGGCCGCTCCTCGCCGTGCGCGAGGGTCGTCACGCCGGCGGGCTCCGGGACCATCCGCGTCGACGTCAGCCTTGGCCCCGGCTGTCCACCGATGTTCGGTGCCGACGAGCACGGCACGGTGGTCGTCACCGGCACCTGGACGCCGCAGGGCGCGACCTTCCTGATGGACTTCACCGACGTGACCTCCGGGGGGCGCCCGATGGTCGTGGTGGGCATCGCGACCATGACGGTCGTGCCGCGGGACGCCACCCACCTGGTCATCGCCTTCGGCGAGGAGGATGTCCGGGTGGGCACCGGCACGGCCACGAGCGCCGGCGTCAAGCAGGTCGCGTGGGTGGTGAACGTCGACACCGCCGGGACCGACGACCCGTCGGACGACACGCTGGCCATCTCCGGCGGCGACCAGGTCCTCCTCGCGGCCGTCGACCCCACGCCGCAGGGTGGGCTCACCCAGGTCGCGGTGGGGAACGCGGTCTTCAAGCCCGGATGCCGCCGGAACCCCAGCTCGGGGATGGCCGTGGTCCAGCGGGCCAGCACCAGTGGCGGCGGATGGGTGCTGTTCGGGTTCCACGCCGCCTGCGACGGCACGACCGACGTGTTCGCCGCGCTCGCGCCGTACGAGCCGCTGATCAGCGACTCGCTGCCGCTCGCGTTCCTTCAGAAGTGACCGCGGTCCGGCCGCCCACCGCTCGACTCCGCACCCACTGGCGGATCAGGCAGCCTGCGCGGGCACGCTGCCCTCGCTCGCCGGCGGAAGCGAGCAGTGGAACAGCAGGCGGCCGCCACCTGCCGGGAGCCAGGCACGGGCCGCATCCGCGACGGGAAGGAGCTCCGCGAACAGCGTGGCGTCAGGGCCTCGCTCGAGATCGGCCCACCGGGCCTGCGCGGTGCTGGCGGCCAGGGGCATGGCCGTGGTGGTGAACAGGACCAGGCGGGTGCGCCGTCTCTCCTCTTCCGCCCGGGCATCGGCGGTGAACCGCGCCATCACCGCCGTGGCGCCCGCCTCGTCCTGGGCGGCGCCGAGCCCGAGGTACCTCGCATCGCGGCGCTCCGGGCCCACCGGCAACCGCACGCGCGCGACCAGGAGGAAGGCGCAAGGGCCGTTCTCCCCCGTCCCCAGGTAGAGCTCGTCACAGCGCAGGAGCTCGTCGCCGAGCAAGTCACGCCCCCACGTGCCCCGTGCGGCGACCAGCCCCTCCACCGCCTCGATCGTCTCGCGGGTCCACGCGCGTTTCTCGAGCCTCGTCACGGAGATGTCGTTCATGAGAGGGGCATCCCCGAGCACGCAGGATGCCAACCGCCGATGACGGGAGATCAGGGGGTTGGCCCGCGGCGTTGTTGCGTCGGATGCAACTCGTGGCTCCGGCGGCAACAAGGGGCGCGGCCAGTCGGCCCTTCCGTTCCCGGGCCTCCCCGCACGAACCGAGGCCCGCCCGGTCGATTCCGGGCGGGCCCCTCGCTCACGACTTCGTCTGCAGCTGGAGCTGCGGCAGCGCGCCGTCGCCCAGCACCACGTGCACCTGCCCGACCTTGGCGGCGAGCTTCGGCAATGGTGCCGATGCACCACACGCTCCCCGGCCTAGCCGAGGCGGGTGAAGCGCGCTGCGAGGACCTCGGCGCGGGTGGGGAGCACGGCGTGAGGAACGACTGAAGCCCTCGGCACCACCGGCCGACGCCTCCGCCCTTGAAAGAGGTAGACCACCACCGCCGCCGCGAGCGTCAGCCCCGGGTGGAGGACGGTCAGCGCGAGGAGAATGACGGCGAGGAGGACGAGTCTCAGGGGTGCTCCGCTCGGATCCGGGGCAGCGGCTCGACCATAAACCGGGACCCAGACGCACGTCCGGATCACTCACCCGGACTC
>JADGQZ010000486.1 GCA_017881345.1 Myxococcaceae bacterium
AGGACTGGGCGGCGCGGGCCCGCTTCGCCGGCGCCTCGCGGACGTGCAGGTGGTAGCGGACCGCGGCGGACTCGAGGATGCGTGAGACGAGCTGCGCGTAGTCCACGCCGATGTCTGCCGCGGCCATGGCCAGCTCCCCCGTCTTCTCCAGGTAGGGGTTCGGGTTGGCCTCGAGCATGTACGGCTCGCCCGTCTTGGCGATCCGGAAGTCCATGCGGGCGTAGTCCCGGAGCTTGAGCGCCCGGTAGGCCAGCCGAGCCGCCTGGTGAATCTTTGCCCGGAGCTCGTCGGAGAGGTCCTTGGCGATGACCAGCCGGGGGCTGCCCTCGGTCTCCGGGGCGAACTTCACCTCGCGGTCCGAGACCATCGGGACGCTCGGGGACCAGTTGCCGAAGTCCATCTCGATGATGGGGAGGATGGTCGGGTTGCTCGACGGGCCCACGATGCCGACGTAGACCTCACGGCCGTCGATGAACTCCTCGACCAGGGCCTCGTCCTGCAGGTCGTCGCGGATCTCCCGGACCCGCTCGGTCAGCTCCTGCCAGTTCTGGACCACCGAGTGCCGGCCGATGCCGATCGAGGCGTCGGAGCGGGCCGGCTTCACGATCAGCGGGAAGCGGAGGATGCCCTTGGTCTCGAAGGTGTCGTTCTCGAAGACCGCGAAGTTCGGGGTGACCACCTCGTGGAACTCGAGCAGCTGCTTGGTCAGCACCTTGTCCTGGGCCAGCAGCAGCCCGGCGGTGCTCGAGCCGGTGTACTTCACCCGGCCCATCTCCATCAGCGCCGCGACGTTCACCTCCATCCGGTAGTCGGAGGCGAAGGTCTCGCAGACGTTGAACACCAGGTCACACTTGGCGCGCTGGATGTCCCGGAGGATCTCGCTCACCCGGTCGTCCACGGCCACGGTGGAGATCTGATGGCCGAGGGAGGTGAGGGCCTCGGTGAGCTGCGTCACCACCGGATCCACCTCGTCGCCCTTGGGCTGGTAGTGGAGGATGGCGATCTTCAGCGAGGGGAGCGGCATTCCTGGGCGGAAGATTACGCCGCCTGCCGCGATTCGGCTACTCGGTGTCGAAGAGCCGGCCCGTGTAGAGCTCGTTCATCGCCAGCGCGGTGAGCAGTGAACCGAGGTGAGCGACGTATCCGCTCGCCCGATCCGGCGAGGCGGTGAGCTTCAGCTGGTCGGTCCGGTCCGTCAGGTGGTCGACCACGCTGCGCACCACGGAGCGGTTCACGCCCGAGTACTGGGTCGCGGCCTGGATGAGCATCTGTCGCTGGTCGCGGAGCATCTGGGCAGCGGACGCCGGAGCGGATCCGGGCGGCTCGAAGAGCTGGAACAGCTCGGTGTCGAGCTTCTCGCCGATCTCGAGGTCCACCCGCTCGGCCAGGTCCCGGAGCCGGTAATAGTCGGCGACCGTCTCCTCCATCTGGTCGGCGTCGATGTCGTGGTTGTCGAGGGAGACCTGCGGCGGACGGTGCCCGAGCTCGGTCGCCGTGGCGTCCACGTACTGGAGCTTCTTCAGGGCCGCACCCCAGTTCCGGTACCGCTGCCGCCAGTCGAGCCCGGGGGTGAGCCAGACAGCGAAGGTCTCGGCGAAGTCCTCGTCGGGGTGCTTCTGCGCGTACCAGCCAGGGATGTGGGTCACGTAGGCCCGGCTGAAGGGCTTGGGCTTGAAGTCTTCCTTGTACGGGTGGTGGTAGTCGCCGAAGAGCGTCCGCCAGGCCGGGGTCTCGTAGAGCCGATAGGCGTAGTTGAAGCAGTGCCCCGCCTCGTGGCGGAGGTACATGAGGATCTCGCGCTCGGACTCGACCCCGCCACCCAGCTCGCCCTCGATGGACTGCAGCGCCGGATTCGCCAGGTAGAAGGGGATGCCGATGACCGGGATGCCGGACGGGCACCCCCACTCGTCGCTCAGGTAGCACTGGGGGCGTATGTCGATGCCCCGGGCGCCGAGCTCCTCATGCAGCTGGAGGATGAGTCGTTCGAGGTGCGTCCCCGCCAGCTGGAGCCGGAGGTCCTTGATGCGCGCACGGAGGAGCGCCTGACGCTCCGGGCGGAGGGCCGGCTGTGCGCGGTCGCGGGGGTCCGGCTGTGGCCGCTCGTGAAAGGTCGGCGTCGGCGGCGGCGCCGGGGTCGGCGGCGGCAGCGGGGCCTGGGCCGCCGGGGTAGGCTGCGCCTGGTCCGGGCTGTCGGGGGGCTCGACGTGGGCGATGGCGGGGGAGGGAGTCACGGCCGGGCAACCACCTTAACCAGTCCCGGCCGCGGTCTGCTCCCTGACCCAAGGGGCCCCGTTCAGCTGTGCTTCTGCCGAGTCAAGCCACTGGGAAAACTGGAGTTTTCAACAGCGACCGAGCGAGCGTGCGGATGACCGTCCCCAAGAGTTTTCCCTCGTTTCAGGTCATTCCTGACCTCCTCCAGGGAGCCACGAGCGGGCCCACGCCTACCCGCCGGAGGCACGAATCGGACGGTCCGGAGCAGGTTCTCCAGCAGGGCCTCGATCCGGCGCAGCTCCGCATCGTCCGCCGGCTGCGGCGGCACGCGCTGGGCCGCGTTCGGGTCCGCGCGAGAGCGCCTCGGCGTCGAGGCAGGCCGCCTGCGAGAGGTTGAGCGGCCCGGCCGGACGTTCCCACCCCCCAGCTGCAGCCGGCGACCGCCTCCTCGAGCGTGTCTGCGAGCAGCGCCCCGGCGAGCACGTCCCCGGCGCCGACGGCAAGGGTCCCGGGCCCGCGCGTCGTCAGGGCTCCACGGCGGGCGGACCCAGGTCCAGTCGCTCTGCCCGAGGTTCTTCAGCGCCCGGGCGGCGGCGCCAAGGTTCTCCGGGGTGCGCGGGTGGACGAGGACGAAGCGAACCGGCGTGGGCATGGGAGGGCGGACGCTGGCCCCGTCGCGCATCGAACGGCGGCAGCACGGGTCGCTGTCCCCGGGCTCGCCCGGCTCGTGTACTGTCCGCCCGTCGCTGCTAGGGGTGCCGCCTCCCGAGGTCCGGGGCGCGGCTGAGACGGCCGGTGGCCGGACCCTTGGAACCTGAACCGGGTGATGCCGGCGGAGGGAAGCAGCGATCGGAGCCCAACGGCCCCGTCCTCCGCCGCTGCTGGGAGTGTCATGAGCGGACGGACGAAGCTGAGCGTGAGCGGCGAGCTGCTGGAGGGCATCACCCGGGGGCCGCTGCCCGCCTCGACGAAGGTCTACCGGACCGGGAAGATTCACCCCGAGGTCCGCGTCCCCGTGCGCGAGATCGCGCTCGGTCCCACGCGGATGCGCCAGGGGGCGGACTGGGTGGAGAGCCCCAACGCCCCCGTCCAAGTCTACGACACCAGCGGCCCGTACACCGACCCGGAGGCGCGCATCGACCTGCGCCGGGGGCTGGGGCCGGTCCGGACCTGGCTCGACGGCGATCCCGCCCTGGAGACGCTCCCCGAGGTGACTTCGGCGTACGGGCGTTCCCGCGAGGCGGATCCCCGGCTGCAGGCGCTGCGGATGGCGCGGGTCCGGCCGCCGCGGGTGGCCCGGCGCGGCGGGAACGTCACCCAGCTGCACGCCGCCCGGAAGGGCATCATCACGCCCGAGATGGAGGCGGTGGCCCTCCGCGAGGCGCTGGGCGCGGAGCAGGCGGCCGACGGCCACCACCGGGGTCAGTCGTTCGGGGCCAGCCTCCCGCGGACCGTCACCCCCGAGTTCGTCCGGGACGAGATCGCCCGTGGCCGCGCCATCATCCCGGCCAACGTCAACCACCCCGAGCTCGAGCCGATGATCATCGGCCGCAACTTCCTGGTGAAGGTGAACGCCAACATCGGCAACTCCGCCGTCACCTCGTCCATCGAGGAGGAGGTGGAGAAGCTGGTCTGGTCCATCCGCTGGGGCGCGGACACGGTGATGGACCTGTCGACCGGTCCCAACATCCACGAGACCCGCTCGTGGATCCTCCGCAACAGCCCGGTGCCCATCGGGACCGTGCCCATCTACCAGGCGCTGGAGAAGGTGGGCGGCAAGCCCGAGGAGCTGACCTGGGAGGTGTACCGCGACACGCTGGTGGAGCAGGCGGAGCAGGGCGTGGACTACTTCACCGTCCACGCCGGCGTCCGGCTCCGGTACGTGCCGCTGACCGCGAAGCGGGTGACGGGCATCGTGAGCCGCGGCGGGAGCATCCTCGCCAAGTGGTGCCTGGCCCACCACCAGGAGAACTTCCTCTACACGCACTTCGACGAGATCTGCGAGATCATGAAGGCCTACGACGTGAGCTTCAGCCTCGGCGACGGGCTACGCCCGGGGTCGATCGCCGACGCCAACGACGCCGCGCAGTTCGG
>JADGQZ010000487.1 GCA_017881345.1 Myxococcaceae bacterium
CGCCATGGTGCTCGTCTGGAACGACCTCGCCCGCGGGGACAAGGAACTCGTCGCAGGCCTGGTCGCGTTCAACGCGATCTTCCAGGTGCTGTTCTACGGAGTCTACGCCTGGGTGTTCCTGACGTTCCTGCCGCCGCTCTTCGGCATGCAGAGCGTGGCGGTACACGTCGGCGTGGGGGACATCGCCCTCACGGTGCTCATCTACCTCGGCACGCCCCTGGTGGCCGGGCTCGTTACCCGCCTCGTGCTCATCCGCAGCAGAGGCGCCGAATGGTACGAGCGCGTGTTCGTCCCGCGGATCGGACCCCTGACGCTGATCGCCCTGCTCTTCACCATCGTGGTGATGTTCTCGTTCAAGGGTGGCCTCATCGTGAAGCTGCCCCTGGACGTTCTCCGTGTGGCGATACCGCTTGGGCTCTACTTCGTCGCGATGTTCCTCATCACCTTCGTGATGGCGAAGCGGTCCGGCGCCACGTACGAGCAGAACGCGACCGTGTCGCTCACCGCCGCCAGCAACGACTTCGAGCTGGCCATCGCGGTGGCGGTGGCGGTCTTCGGGATCCGCTCGGAAGCAGCGTTCGCGACCGTGATCGGGCCCCTGGTGGAGGTGCCGGTGCTCATCGGCCTCGTCAACCTGTCGCTGTATCTCGGCCGGCGCGTGTACGGGCTCAGGCCCGAAGCCGGGAGGGAGCCGGCGGTCGAGCCCGCAGTCGCCGAGGCTGCGATCTCCAAGATGCGCTGATCCCGGGACAGATGATCGAGTGTACGAGCAGCATGGCCGAGCTGGGTGTTCGCTCGATGATCCTGCTGAATGCGACCTCTCAGCAGCACTTCTTGGGCGCGGCGCCAGACTTGGTGAGCGTGACCGGTACCGCTTCCGATGGCGAGCAACAGGCCTTCGGCGCCTGCTCCTCCGCCTCGTCGTCGAGGTACTTGTGCGCGAGTTCGAGGACCGAGCGCGCGGGAGACTCCTTCACCTGCTTGGCCGTCGCGACGGCACGCGCCATGTCTTCCTTCGAGACCCCCAGCTTCCTGGCCCTGTCGTAGTGGGACCGGAAGCAGGGCTCGCAGTTCGAGGCGATGGCGGCCCCGATGGCGACGAGCTCCGCCACAGATTCGGAGTAGATCGTGGCCGGGGTGGACTTCCCGGTGAGCCGCGCGAGCGTGTCGCGATCGGGATACGTACCCTGCGAGGCGATCGCGCCGTCCACCAGCAGGAGCGGAAGGGCATCATCCCGCCCGCGTAGGGCGTCGGCGACCACGCGATTGCCGACGAAGGCAGCCGGATCCTGTGCCAGGTTGAAGCGGTTCACCTCGATGCCCTGGCCCTTCAACCAGTCGAGGTCGGCTGCGAACCGGACCAGCGAGGGGTCCACCGCTGGTCCGCAGACTCCGGTGGAGCAGCACATAGGGGGATCGAAGACTTCGACCTTGGGCATTGCGTTCTCCTGGTAAGACCTAGCCGTTGAAGACGACTGCGAGGCGACGGCGAAGCTCGTCGCGCACGGCCCGGAAGGCTCGAAGCTTCGCGTCCTCGCTGCCACCGGCGCCGGCAGGATCGGGCAGACCCCAGTGTACGCGCTTGGCCTTGCCGAGAAACACCGGGCAGACCTCCTCCGCGCACAGCGTGATGACCGCGTCCACGCTCTCCGGTGGGATCGTGTCGACGCTCTTCGAATGCTGGCCGCGGATGTCGATACCGCTCTCGTCGAGCGCCTGGATGGCGAGCGGGTTCACGCGCGAGGGCAGCGAACCAGCCGACGAGACGCGGACGCCGGCGGGAGCAAGCGAGCGGGCGATGCCTTCTGCCATCTGGCTGCGGGCCGAGTTCGCGACGCACAAGAAGAGGATGTGCCGGGGGGCGAGCTGGCGAAGCTCCTCCGCCTCTGCCCGCCAGGATTCATCGCTCACGACTCACCTCCACCGGGCGGAGCCGGCTCCGCAGGGGAAGTCGCGGTACACCGAAGACCACTTACAGGGCTCCGATCAGGGACTTGAGCCGGCGCAGGGTGCGGGTCTCGATGCAGTAACAGACGCGAGGGCCGTCGATCTCCCCGCGAATCAGGCCCGCATCCTTGAGGACCTTCAGGTGCTGCGAGACAGTGGACTGAGCGAGCGGAAGCTCGTCCACGATGTCGCCGCAGATACACATGTCCCGGCGGGCGAGCAGGCGAAGGATCTGAACCCTGGCAGGGTGACCGACCGCCTTCGCGAGCAGCGCGAGTTCCTCGGTGGCTTGCTCTCCTTCCACAGGACGCAGGTCGGGCGAATCATCCGCCGGCGTCGCGGGGCCACACGTCGGAACCTTCTTGAGTGGAGTCGCCATGCGCATCGTGTATCTACGATAGGGGGTCGAGGAATGCAACCTCGCGTGGCGCCACTGTGACGCAGGCGCGAAATCTGCGCGCAGCTTGTCGATGAGCGGTGTCCGCTACGGGGCCTCGCGCGCGTCCCCCGTGGCTCTCGAGCACCGGTAAGTCGGCGCGCTGGCCGTTGGTCAGTCGCTCCGCAAACGTCACGGCGGCTTCGCGAGGGCCCGCGGGCGCGGGAAGGTGACCCCGGTCAGCCCGGTAGGGCCGGCGCCGTCCTCCGGCCCGGCTGATGCAGGAGCGTCGGGAGGCGCCTGCGCGCGCAAGGAGGCGATCGTGATGTGGAACAACTGGATGGGTGGGGGCGGCTTCGGCTGGGGAGGCGGAATGGTCGGCGTGGGGCTGCTCTCGGTCCTGCTGGTCGGGCTCGTCGTTTGGGCCTTGGTCCGGCACTGGGCCCCGCCATCGGCTCGACAGGGACCAGGAGCGCGTATCGAAAGCCCGCTCGACACTCTCAAGCGGCGCTTTGCGAGCGGCGAGATCAACAGCGGCGAGTACGAGGAGAAGCGCCGGCTGCTCTCCTGACTCTGCGGCCTCACCAAGGGAGCGGGAGCCACGCCGGCTGGTTGCGTGTCTTCGGCGACAGGAGATTCACTCGTCGTGTTCCACCCTGATCCCGACCTTTCCGGCGCGAGCGCCACCTTCACCGCAGACGACTCTGCGGCCTCGCCACCCGAATCCGTGGAACTGCTCGACGGCGGCGCGCAGGCTTACCCGAGGATGCTCCGGGCCATCGCCCTGGCGCGAAGGAGCGTGCACCTGGAGGTGTATGCTTTCGCGCCTTCAGGCGTGGGGGCCCGGTTCGTCGACGCGCTCGCAGGGGCCGCCGCGCGAGGGGTGACGGTCCAGGTCGTGATCGACGGCTGGGGCTCCGCGTACGGTGGCCGTGCCGTCGCTGCGTCCTTGCGCGCCGGCGGCTGCACGGTACGGATCTACCACCGCCTGTGGGCTTTGCTCCTCGGTCACTTCGGCCGCAACCACCGCAAGATCCTCCTCGTCGACGACGAAGTGGTCTTCCTCGGCGGGATCAACATCGGCGACGAGAACCTGGCCGACGAGGTGCGGGTGGGGTGGGCGGACCTGGCGCTCGAGATCCGTGGGCCGCAGTGCGGGCACCTGGGACGGATGATTCGCCGCGAACCAAACCGGTCGGTCGACAGCTCCCTGCGCGTCTATGTCTGTGGCCTCGGCGGGGGATGGAGATTGCGTCGGCGCTATCTCAAGGCATTCGCGGGCGCCCGGCGGAGCATCCACGTTGCGCACGGCTACTTCTTGCCGGACGGGGGGGTCGTGCGCTCCATCACCGCTGCCGCGCGGCGCGGCGTCGCGGTCCGCCTGCTCCTGACCGGCTGGAGCGACGTCCCGTTCGCTCGCGCGGCCACGAGGAGCCTGTATCGCCGGCTCCTCGGAGCGGGCGTCAGCATCCATGAATGGAGCGGTTCCGTCCTGCACGCCAAGGTGGCCACCATCGACGGGCGCCGCCTGCTCGTGGGCAGCTTCAACCTGGATCCGTTCTCGCTCGCGAACCTCGAGACTCTCGTGGAGGTCGCTGACGCCCAGGTCGTCAAGCAGGGAGAGGCCTGGATCCAGGACCACTTCGCGCGGTCGCGCTCGATGACATCCGTGGAATCGGGCTCCAGGCTGCACACCTGGATGCTCGATGCACTCGGCCGCGTCATCGCGCGCCTGGCGGACACCGCCAGTGGCCTGATCGCAAGCCGGAGACAGCGCCAGGAGTCGCTGGACCGCTTCCTTTCGGCCCTGGCCCGGCGTCGTTGGGGGCTCCGCCACTCCCTGGACCAGGGGAGCACCTCGCGCAGTGAAGCGGCCCGGACGAGTGCCCCGAGACGAGCACCGCCTCGGCCCACGGTGAGCGAACCCAGCTAGCCATGGTCCCGGGACGTTCACCCGGGTCGTGCGAATCGCGGATCTGGGCAGCCGGAGACGTCCGCAAACGTTCGCAAACCGGCGCACGAGCGCAATTCGCGCTGCTGGCTTGGTCCGCCACCGCCGAAAGTGGCTGGCACGGAAGGTGCTCCAATCCTGGCCACGCCTGCCAGGAATCGTCTGGCGGTCCCGGGGTGTGTCGTCGCTCCGCAGTAACGACCCCGAGGAGAGGTCACCGATGGCGAAGACCAGAACGCGGACTCACTGGTACGTTCTTCTGGCGCAGGTCCTGATCCTCTCCGTGCTGGCATTGCGGTCGTCGTACCAGGACACCACCGCGGACGAGACCGATTCGCCCCTCTCCTTCCAACCGGCCGGCGAGTCCAAGCGGGTGAGGGAGATCACCAACGGGGCGGGCGACCGGCTCTGGACCGACGGGGGCGACCCGCGAGCGGAGCTGACCACGATGGCCGCAACGGGTCCCCTGGATGATGCGAGCCCGGGCTTCGGGTTCAGCAACCTGGACGACCGCCTCGTCCGGAAGCTGCTCATCCAGTGGACCGTCACGGTCCGCGTCCAACGGCCGTACGGGGACGAGATCCTCGAGGTGGACACGGTCAACTGGGCGTCTTCCATCCCGCAGGCCGGCAGCTATCGCGTCGAGGCGAGCGAGGACGGGTTCTCCACCTTGGTGACCGTCCGCGCCGGCGAGAGTCAGGTGTCCGGCGGTGGTGACACGTACGCGGCCAACCCCGGGCAGAGCACCAGCCCCGGCACCAACCACCCGGAGAGGGCGCTGAAGACGCTCCCGATCAGCGTCAAGACCAACGAAAAGGTGAAGCGCCGCTTGACGGAGTTCGGCACCGTTGACCTGCCGGCCGAGGACTTCCCGGCCCTGCCGCGCTACGACGAGGTCCCGCAGGGCACCGTCCAGCTGAGCGGCTTCATCGACTCGGCGGAGAGCGTGCGGCGAGCCGCCGAGGTGGCCTCCGCCGTCCGAGGCGTCTCCGTCCAGAAGAACTGATCGAAGCAGCGCCCGGATCCACGACGGACAGGATACCGCGACCACGCTTCCCGTCAGCCGGCCGGTGACGGCCTACTCGGTCGTCTTGCCGTCGAAGTGCTCGTGGTCCGCCTCGGCGTCCTGGCGGGTCTGGTGGACGACGCCGTCGCGGTGGTTCGGGGGCGCGTAGAGCGTGTAGAGCTTCAGCGGGACGGTGCCAGTGTTGATGATGTTGTGCTTGGTCCCGGCCGGCACCACGACCGCAAAACCGGAGCGGAGCGCCGTGTGAACGCCGTCGAGCACGGCTTCGCCAGAGCCCTCCTCGACCCGAAAGAACTGATCGAGCTTGTGGACCTCCGCTCCGATCTCTTCCTTGGGTTTCAGCGCCATGAGGACGAGCTGGCAATGCTTCGCCGTGTAAAGCACCTGGCGAAACGCGGCGTTCTTGACCGCGAGCGTCTCGATGTCCTTCACGAAGCCCTTCATGGTGTGTCCTCCTCGGTGGTGGGCTGTCTCGGAGCCTTCACCTGGGAAGCAAGTAGCGTGCCCCCCGTCGGACGCACGGGACAGCCGCCGGCCGGGTAGATCACGGGCCGAACGGTCCGAAAGGGTCAACGCCGCGGGGGGCGGGCGGGCGTCACCGCCTCGTTCGCGAACGTTTCCGGACGGAACCGGAGCAAGGAGCCCGCGGCCCTTGTACCACCCGAAGTTTGGTGCTCTTTGCTCCAAGACGGAGTCGGATGACGCCCAAGAAGGATGGGAACAGCAAGAAGCGCGAACAGTCGGCAGAGCGCCTCATCGCCATCGGCGCGTCGGCAGGAGGCGTCGAGGCGCTGACCTGTCTCGTCGCAGGGCTGCCTGCGGACCTGCCGGCTGCCGTGGTCGTCGTGCTTCACCTCTCGCCCGACCTCCCGAGCCACCTGGCGCACATTCTTGCCAGGGCCGGACTCTTGCCCGCCTTGGAGGCGCGCGATGGCGACCTCCTGCAGGCGGGGCACATCTTGGTCGCCCCAGCGGGCCACCACCTCGTGGTTCAGGATGGTCGGGCAAGGCTCCTCGACGGGGCTCCAGTGAACAGGGTCAAGCCAGCCATCGACCTCCTCTTCCAGTCCGGAGCCCGCGAGTACGGACCAAGACTCGTGGCAGTCATCTTGACGGGTACGCTCCACGACGGCAGTTCGGGCCTCATCGCCGTCCGCCAGGCGGGCGGCGTGGCAGTGATCCAGGACCCAAACGACGCCGAGTACCCCGAGATGCCGCAGAACGCCCTGGATGCAGCGGGCGCCAACCACTGCGTGCCGTTGAAGGAAATGGCCCCGTTGCTGGCAAGACTGGCGCGCCGAGAGCAGCCCGTCCCGGAGTAGCGTCTCTTCGCGTTGCCTTCGCGCCGCG
>JADGQZ010000488.1 GCA_017881345.1 Myxococcaceae bacterium
GCTCGCTGTCCCGGGCGCCGCGCGTGCGTATCCGTGGATGATCCGCCACGGGTACAGCGGCTGCGGCGTCTGCCACGTCGACCCGTCCGGTGCCGGCCTGCTCACCGACTACGGCCGGGCGCAGTCCGAGCTCCTGATGGCCACCCGCTGGTCGGGTGAGAAGACCGAGGAGGCGAGCCCGTCCGCCGACTTCGGATTCGGCCTGTTCAAGCTCCCGGAGTGGCTGTTCCTCGGGATCAGCTACCGGGGCGGCGAGCTCGTCACCGAGGCCAACAACCTCTACGACGCGCGGTGGCTGACGATGGTCCTCGACCTGAGCGCCGGGCTCCGCATCGGCCGCTTCCGCGCCTCCGGGAGCATCGGGTGGCTTCCCAGCGCGGCACAGGGCATCAGCATCACCTCCAAGGAGACCAACAACGCGGTCATGCGCGAGCTGTGGGCCGGCTGGGAGCTCGGCGAGGAGGCCGGCCTCGTCCGCATCGGCCGGATCGAGCTGCCCTTCGGGCTGCGCAACATCGAGCACACCAGCTGGGTCCGCTCGGTGACCCGCACCGACATCAACGTCAACCAGCAGTACGGCCTCAGCCTCCAGCTCGGCAGCGACCGGCTGCGGGGCGAGATCATGGCCATCGCCGGAAACTTCCAGGTGAGCCCGGACCAGTACCGGGAAAGGGGCGTCTCCGGGTACGTGGAGGCCATGGTTGCGCCGTCGGTGGCGGTGGGCGTGAGCGGGCTCGTCACCCGGGCGCAGATCGGCCTCGGCGGCTCGGTGCCGGTGCTCCGGCAGTCCTACGGTGGCTTCGTGCGTGCGGGCATCGTCTCCACGCTCGGAATCCTCGCCGAGGGGGACGTCGTGCTCTCGCAGGGGCTCGGGACCGGGGTGCTCCAGACCAGCTCGGTCACCTGGACCCAGCTCGACTGGGAGCCGATCCAGGGCTTCCACGTGATGCCCGCGTTCGAGACCTGGAAGCAGTATGGCGAGCTCGGCGGAGTGGCGACCGGCGAATGGCTCACCCTCGACTGGTTCCCCTGGAGCCACCTCGAGCTGCGGATCGACGTGTTCGCCCGCCAGCAGCCTCAGGCGAGCGGCACCACGAACAGCATCGGCGCGCTCTTCCAGGTGCACGTCCTTCTGTGAGATGGATGGGGCTCCTTGCTGAGGCCGCTCCTCCGACGGGTGCTGTGGGTGGTCGGGGTCGCGGGCGCGTTCGTGCTGCTGGCGATGCTCGGGTCGTCGGTCGCCGCGCTCCTCTCGCCTGGCGAGTCGTCCCGCCCCGAGCCCGAGCCGGTGCGCCGAGCGCCGCCACCGGTACCGCCACTGCCACCGTCACCGTCACCGTCACCGGCCCCGGCACGCCTTCCCGACCCGCCTCCGCCGACCCCCACCCCGGCCCCCGCTCCCGTCCCCGCCGAGCCTCGACCGGTCTCGGTCGATGCCGGGACGATCCCGCTGACCGAGCGGCTCCGCATCCGGCGTGAGCTGATCCGTGGCATCACCGCGCTGAAGGGCGAGCTCTCGGGTTGCCCGGTGACCCCGGTGCGCCCCAGCCCGGACGGCCGGGCCGCGCTGGTGCTCGACCTCCTGGGGGTGGGGAACGGCGCCCGCGTCGTCGGGACGACGCTCGAGGCCGACATCCCGGTGAACGACCGCTTCGTCTCGTGTGTCTCAGGCCGGCTCCAGGGGAAAACGCTGCCCGCGACCGGGGTGACCCCCGGGGCCAGGCTGCGCTTCTTCATCCCCCTGGGGCTGGCGGGAAACACCCTCGGCCTCTCCTCCGCGTCGCTGGTCGACTCGGAGGACGTCGCTCCCCGCTGACTACAGCATCCAGCCGAGGAAGACGCCGCCACCCAGATAGGTGTCGGTCGCGCCACCGGCCACGTGGGCGTCTCCCGGCACAGGGTTGAAGGTGAACCCGTAGCGCTGCAGCCCGCCCTGGATGCGGATCTCGAACGCGCTGCCGAGCATCACCCCGATGCCAAGGTTTGCCTCCACCCCCATCGACGACTGGTGGGGGAACCAGGCCGCGGTGCCGATCTCCCCGACCGAGAAGAGGTACCGGTAGGACACGCCGCCGAGCAGTGACACCGGCCCGAAGAGGGAGAAGCGGAGGTCCACGCCCGCGGCCAGAGCGGAGTAGCCCACGTCCGGGATGTCCGGCCTCGGGCTGGCGGGCGTTCCGGAGATGGTGAAGCCCTGGCGCTCGTAGCCGAGCTCGAGCCCCACGTGAGACTTCTCGCCGATGAGGAAGCGGTAGCCGAGTCCGAGACCCCAGGCGAGCAGCTGGCTCGGGTAGCTCGTCCCGTCCACCGCGGTCGACTTGAGGCCGACCGACATCCCGAGGTGGCCGGTGACGTATCCCCGCTGTCCGAAGAGTGGCGCCCAGGTGACCTTCACCGCCGGGGCGATGCCCGACCCGAGCGAGTAACCGAGGAGCGACTGGTAGATGTCCTGGTTGTAACTGAAGTTCCGGCTGAAGATCCCGGCCCCGGCGGCGAGGTCGAGCACCGGACGGCCCGGCTCGAGGCGCGTGGAAGAGGTGGAGGAGCTGCCGACGACTCCCGGATCGGCCTGGGCGGCGCTCGCCGTCGGGAGCGGTGGCGCGGCCCCGGTCGGCAGCGGCGGCTCGGAGAGCGGCGGAGGGCCGGAGAGCGAGGCCGCAGCCGCTGGAGGCGCTGCGGTGGAGCTCGCCGCTGCCACCGCGGCCACACCGGCCGCAGCTGGCACGGGCTGGAGCGAGCCGGGGCGGGGCGGGCTCGTGCCGGTCAAGGACTTCTGGAACCGCGGCTTCATCTGCTTCGACAGCGTCTGCCCGAGGGCCTTGCCGCTCGACGCCTTCCAGGTGGCGTCGTCCACGATGGCGCCGGTGGATCCGTCGCGCACCTGCACCACGGCGATCTGGCTCGTGCCCTTGTCCAGGGTGGTCACCCGCACCACCGCATCGAGCTTCATCGAGAGCGAGAGCGCCAGGTACGCCTGATCCGTGCCCAGCGCGACGCCGTACTTCTGCGCCTCTTCCTGGAGCCGGTTGTCCGGCACCTTGATTCCCTTGAGCGCCGAGATCGCTGCCTTGCTCGCCGCCTCCGCGCTCGGGCCCGTCGCCAGCACGCCGTAGCGCCGCGCGGCCTTGGACGTGGACTTCTTCGCTGCCCAGGCCGGTGCGGCGACGAGCGCGGCCACGAGGAGGACGAGCGCGCCTGCCCTCACTCCTGGCCTCCTGCAGCGAGGTTCCGCGTCCACTCCACGATGCAGGAGATCTCCCCGTTGGTGAGTCCGCCTCCGGGCGGCATCGACGAGGTGCAGGTGGGGTTGGACTGGCTGATGAGCTCCTGGAGCGTGCCGCCGTCGGTGACGTCCACCCGCCGGCGCGGCGGGCAGGCGGTGGTGCTCACGTTCACCAGCCGAGCGCCGGCGTCAGGGGACTCGAGGTCGAGCCCGCTCACCTGCATCGAGGCCGAGTGACACCCCGACACGCACTTCTTGAGGATGACCTCGGACTTCGCCGGCTTGCCGAGGCTCGGGCAGATGTAGCCGGTGAGCGAGGCGCCACCGTCGCCGAAGAGATCCGGGTTTTCGAGGGAGCCCGCGCACCCCGCCAGCACCGAGAGGCTGGCGGTCAGGACCACGTGTCGAAGGGGCACATGGGTGACGGTAAACGAGCGTCACGCGAGCGGACAATGTGCTCGCCCCGCCTACCCCGGCGCGTCCCGGGGCGACCTCAGGAACCGAAGAGTCAGGGCTCCGTCGCCGGGGGTTCGATGGGCGGCGGAGCGAGCGCGCCGTTCGCGTCGCCCAGCGCCCAGGTCAGCCAGGCGATCGCCGCCGAGGACTGGGCGAGCGCGACCGGGTCGATGTGGTCCACCGTGTCCGCCGCCGAGTGGTGGACGTCGAAGTAGTGCGTCGGATCCTGCCAGAGGTGGATGGTTGGGAGCCCGCGCTTTCTGGCCAGCGCTCGGAGGTCCGCCCCGTAGTGCTCGGTCCTCCTGGCCGCCGGGTCCACGCCCACCGCGGCGAGCGGGCGGAGCAGCGGCCCGAGGAAGGACTCTGCTCCCTCTCCGCCGCGAACCCCGACCCAGAGTGGGCGGCCGGCCCCCGAGTCCGTCTCCAGCGCCGCGACATGCACCTCTGCTGCATGGGCCTCGGCGTACGCCTTCGCCCCGGCGCTGCCGTTCTCCTCGTTCATGAAGAGAACGAAGCGGACGGTGCGGCGCGGCGCAGGCCGGATCCGGGCGATGAGCCGCGCGGCCTCGAGCACCATCGCCACGCCGGTGCCGTCGTCCTGGGCGCCCACCGCGAGATCCCAGGAGTCGAGGTGCGCCCCGACGAGCACGATCTCCTCCGGGTGCTCCCGGCCGCGAATCTCGGCGACCACGTTGGCCGAGGGGACGTCCGCCCCGGTCTTGCACCCGAGCACCAGCCGCACGCGCACCGGGCCAGCGCCGAGCCAGCGATGGAGCGCGTCCGCGTCCTCCGTTGCGAGCGCCACGGCGGGGATGGCGCGCTTGCCCGCACCGAAGACGACCACGCCGGTGTGCGGAGTGCGCAGCGAGGCGCTCGCGGCCGAGCGGACCAGGGTGGCCAGCGCGCCTCGCTCGGCGGCCTTCGCCGGCCCGAACGACCGGAGCTCGGATGCTGCGCCATAGCCCTCGG
Source organism: Myxococcaceae bacterium (assembly GCA_017881345.1). Classification (GTDB taxonomy): domain Bacteria; phylum Myxococcota; class Myxococcia; order Myxococcales; family Myxococcaceae; genus RPRB01. The sequence continues at coordinate 4,649 of JADGQZ010000488.1, forward strand.
CGGTCGACATCTGGTGATGGAAGTAGACGATGCGGCCCTTGACCGGCGCCGTGGCCAGCGCCTCGAGGCTCGTCACCTCGACCACCTCCGCCTCGACCCCTCCCGACGGCGTGGGCGGGCTCCCTCCGAGGGCGGTGAGCGCCAGGGGCCAGGCGCGGCGCCCTGGACCGGCGAGCACCTCCCCGCGCTCCTCGCCACGCGTCCACGGCGTGACGGTCACCGCCTCGGTCCGCACCGGCACGCCCGCGGCCTTGAACTGCTCCACGCCCCAGCGCACCGCCTCCGCCGCACCGGGCGAGCCGCTGAGGCGCGGGCCGATGCGGTCCGCGAGATCGGTGACCGTGGCCAGCGTGGCGCCGTCGGTCAGGGCGCGGCCGACGATGCTCTCGACCGTGGAGGGCGTGGCCGCCGGAGGCGCGGCGAGGAGGAGGAGCGCGAGCGGAGCGAGCATGGAGCGGAATGCATGCCATAGACTGGCCAGCACAGTGAGCGTCTTCGCCATGCTCGCCTCGGTGGCCCTCGCCGTGGCTCCGTCCGAGCTCCGGTGGGGCGCGGACGCCGAGGGGGGCGCGCCCTACGTCTTCGAGCAGCCGCCCGGCCGCCTGCGCGGCTTCGAGGCCGAGCTGGCCGAGCTGCTCGCCACCCGGCTGGGCCGCACCGCGCGCCACGTCCAGGGCCCGTTCGCCCAGCTGCTCCCGCTGCTCGAGCGCGGCGACGTGGACGTGGTCATCAACGGCATCGAGGCGACGGAGGACCGGGCCCGGGCGTACGCGCTCACCCGTCCCTACTGGGTGGGCCCCGAGCGGCTCACGGTGCGGCGCGACGACCCTTCTGCCCCGGCGACCGTCGCCGAGCTGCGCGGACGCCGGGTGGGCACCCTGCCAGGCACCCTGGCCGAGCGGATGCTGCGCTCCGCGGGTGCGGACGTGCGGACCTACGACGGCGGCCAGGAGGACCCGTACCGCGACCTCGCCCTCGGACGGACCGATGCGGTGCTGCTCGATGCACCGGTGGCCCTCTACTACGGCGAGCGGCCGGAGCTGACCACGCTCCCGGCGGGATTCGGCGAGCTCCGGTACGTGGTGGTGGCGCGGGCGAGTGACGGGCGGCTGCGGGACGCGCTCGATGCGGCGGTCGCGTCGATGATCCACGACGGCACGCTCCCGTCCTTGCTCCAGCGCTGGGGGCTCTGGACGGACGAGGCCCGGCAGGTGCTGGGCGCCAGCGCGTCGCCATCCGGCCCACCGACCGAGCTCGAGGCCTGGCGCGCACGCTCGAGGACCGGGCTGTGGAGCGTGGGCGCCGGGCCGGTGCTGTCGGCGCTCGGCCACGGGGCGCTCGTCACCCTCCTCCTCTCGATCTCGGCGATGGCGCTCGCGGTGGTGCTCGGTGCGGCGCTCGCCCTGGCCCGGGTCTACGGCCCCAGACCCGTGGCGGCGCTCGCGCTCGGATACGTCGAGCTCTTCCGCGGGACGCCGCTCCTCCTGCAGCTCATCGTCGTCTACTACGGGCTGCCCGAGGTCGGCGTGCGGCTCAGCCCGTTCGTCGCCGGCTGGATGGCGCTCGGGCTGAACTACGCAGCGGCGGAGGCAGAGAACGACCGTGCCGGCCTGCTCTCCGTCCCGCGCGCGCAGATGGACGCCGCCCGGGTCCTGGGGCTCGGGCGATGGCAGGCGGTGCGGCACGTCATCGCCCCGCAGGCGATGCGGGTCGCGCTGCCGCCGGTCACCAACGACTTCATCGCCCTCCTGAAGGACAGCTCGCTCGTGTCGGTGGTGACGCTGACCGAGCTGACCAAGACCTACGGGACGCTCGCCGCGGCGACGCGGGACCACCTGGGGCTCGGGCTGCTCGTCGGGGCGATCTACCTGTTGCTCGGCCTGCCCTTCGCCCGGCTCTCGCGGCGGCTGGAGCGGCGGCTCGCGGCGCACCTCGAGGTGGCACAGTGAGCGCGCTGCTGGTCGAGGGGCTCGTCCGCCGGGTGGGGCCCGGCCGCCGCACGGTGCTGGACGGCGTCGGCCTCCGGGTCGAGGCGGGCGGTGTGGCGGTGGTGCTCGGACCGAGCGGCTCGGGCAAGTCCACCCTGCTCCGGTGCCTCGCCGGGCTGGAGGCGTTCGACGCCGGCCGGGTGGCGCTCGGCGACCTCCGGATCCAGCCGGCGGAGCATGCCGCGCTGCTCGGGCGGGTGGGCCTGGTGTTCCAGTCGATGGAGCTGTTCCCCCACCTGAGCGTGCTCGAGAACTGCACCCTCGCGCCGCGGCTCCGCGGGGATGCGGCGGCGGAAGCGGAGGCGAGGACGTGGCTCGAGCGCCTGGGCCTTGCCGACCGGGGCGACGCCTGGCCGCAGTCCCTGTCCGGCGGTGAGCGGCAACGGGTGGCGATCGCCCGCGCGCTGTCGTGCCGTCCGGCGGCGCTGCTCTGGGACGAGCCCACCAGCGCGCTCGATCCCGAGCGCAAGCGGGAGGTGGCCGGTCACGTCGCGGCGGTCCGCGCATGGGGCATCCCGCAGGTCGTCGTCACGCACGACGCCGAGCTGTCGGGGGCGCTCGAGGCGGAGCGCTACCGGCTCGGCGGTGGACAACTCGTTCCTCTGGCGGCCGGGACGGGCTGACCCGTCCCGCGCCGCCGCGGGCGCTACTGCCCGGTCGTGCTGGTGGAGCTGCTGCTCTTCTTGCCGGAGGTATTGCTGCCGGCGGGTGCGGGGGTGCTCCCGCCCGTGGCCCCGGCGGAGCCGCTGCTGCTGTCACTGCCGGTCATGCCGGTGCTCCCCGTCGAGCCGGTGCCGTAGCTGCCCGTCGAGCCAGTGCCATAGCTACCGCTTCCGCCGGTCGAGGGGGTGCTCGGGGTGCTCCCCCCCGTGGAGGGGCTGCCGTAGCTGCCGGGCGTACCGGGGCTCGCGGTGCCGCCAGCGGTGCCCGGATCGGGCTTCACGTCCGTATTTGCGCCGCCGGGGGCGCCAGCGGTCCCCGTCGGTGTCGTGGTGTCGGCTGTGTTGGTCGAGGTGCCGGTCTTGGACGCGCTGTCCGAGGCGCAGGCCCCGAGGAGCAGTCCTCCTGCGCCAATCGCGGCGCAGAGCAAGAGTCGCTTCGTCTTCATGCGTGTGTTCCTCCCTGGAAAGGGTCGTGGTGGCTCAAGCTGCGGACGACGACCCCGGAAAAGGAGGGCGGTGCGTGCGCTTGCCTGCTGCTGGCAGGGCGGCAGGCAAGCGCTGCCGGCCATCACGGAACGTGAAGCTGCGTGTCGAGAATGTCGGCTGGCCGATGGTCCGACGCGGAAGCGCCATCCCATGGGAGCATTGGACCCGATGCCGCCACCCTCCCTCGTGCTTCTCTGGTTTGCGCTGATGGCTACAGGAGCCGCGACGCCGGAGGCGACGACCCCGGCGGACGGGCGCGCTGCGCTCGTCGCGATGCGGGCCGCCTACGACGGGCGCTGGTACACGACGCTGACCTTCGTCCAGAAGACCCGGCGGTGGGATGCCCAGCGCAAGGAGACGCAGGAGACCTGGTACGAGAGCCTGCGTCACACCGCCGCCGGCGGGACCCAGCTGCGGATCGACCTCGGCCCGCCGTCGGACGGAAACGGCGTCCTTTACTCGGCGACCGAGACGCGGGTCTTCCGGGCCGCGAAGCAGGTCACGACGAAGCCCGGTGGCAACGCGCTGCTGCCGCTGATCGAGAGCGTCTACCTCCAGCCGGTGGAGCGAACAATGTCCGAGCTTGCGCCCACCGGGATCGACTGGGCTAGGTCTGTGCTCCGCGGCGAGTGGGAAGGCCGACCGGTCTGGATCGTCGGCGCGACCTCGGCCTCGGACCTGCGCTCCCCACAGCTCTGGATCGACGTCGAGCGGAAGGTGGTGGTGCGGGCCATCCTCTCGCCCGTCCCGAAGGCGCCGCTGATGGACGTGCGGCTCGGCCAGTGGTTCCCGCTGGCGGGTGGCTGGCTGGCGACGCGCTGCGAGTTCCTGGTCGAAGACCAAGTCGACCAGCTGGAGGAGTACACGGACTGGAAGGCCGGACAGCCACTGCCGGCCGCCCTGTTCGACCCGGCGAGCTTCGCCAGCGCGCCGCACTGGGCGAGCGTCGCAAGCACCGCGAGGGATGCCGGCCGATGAAGTGACCCCGGCGTACCTCGAACACGCAACCATCGGCTTAGAAGTAGTAGGGCCGTTGATTGCTGCAATAGACAAGCACAAGACTTAAATAGATAATTCGAAGTTTTATCTTTACCATCGGACTGGCACGCCGATTGCCGGAGGGTACCCATTGCTGGGGGCCATTCCGGTGGGCCCTGCGTTGGTCCGTGCTCTTCTGCCTACTCCCGGCGCTCGTGGGCTGTGGCGCTGGGGCTGGAGGCGTTTGGAGTGGGCATGGGCCCGAGCCTCACGCGCCGCTCTGACGCACTCGGCTAACGCGCCGCATATCTCCCGCATCGCGCCTCCTCCACACGCCAGCCCTTCGTGGGGCGCCAAGCTTCTGCCGGAGAAACGTGCGACCGCCCCCGCCTGCAAGTGGGGCGAGCCGGCTTCAAGCGGCCGAAGCACAGCACCAGAGCGATGCGCATTTTCCCCCGGCTTCAAAAACCAGAGGGAGATGAGCCATGCCTGATCAGAAGGATGAGCAGAACAAGCCGATGCAGGGCCCGGGGGAGAACCAGCCGATGACACAGCCCGACAAGGGTAACGAGGGAATCGACAAGGACCGCAAGGCCGCGGACCAGGACGACATGAAGAAGCACTCGCCTTCTCCCAACAACCCTAACAACCCTAACCGCTAGCCATTGGCGAGGTGCTGGGGCGGCAACGACTGAGTTGTTCGCCTCAGTCTGCGAAGCACGAAACATCGTGGCTGGAATCGAATCCTGTACGGAGGAGGAGCTCCAGCATCGAGCCGAGTTCCAAACGCTGCGGGAAGAGAGGTGTCCGCAGGGTCGAAATGAGCGAGCCGACGCTGGCACGTTGCACAGCGGAGAAGGGTAACCAATGGATTTGCTGACTGTTCTCGTTGTCCTTCTCGTCATCGCCTGGGCTGGCGGCTACTTCGCCTTCCACATTGCAGGCGGGTTTATTCACCTCCTGCTGGTCGTCGCGATCGTGGTGCTCGTCGTTCGCCTACTCCAAGGACGCCGGGCCGCCTGACCTCGGCCGCTGACGGATGAGCTGCCCTAGCCCGGTCGCTCGCGAGGGGTCGTGGTCAGGGACATCGGTGCCGTGGACGTAACTGCCTCCCGCGCAAAAGCCGGGTGGAGGAACCATGGGCTTCAGCCGAGCCGGTCTTCATCTAGCGGCGTTACTCTTCGCTTCTGCGGCATTGGCTCAGGAGCCGCAATCGAAGCACTTTCACTGACGGCTCTCCGGATCCTCCTCATCGACGGATGAGTCACCCTGGCCCCGTAGCTCGTGAGGTGCCGTGGTCAAGGATTTTGCTTGGTTTCCCCCAACGCAGGACAGGCCGCCGCCTCGCGCACCGAGCGGTCCTTGACATTGATGGTGGCGGCAGCCGCATCGCCGACTGGGGCTTGGGGGCCGGATTCGCGCACGACGATGCACCCCTTTTCCGGCATATAGAGCATCTGGAACCGGCGGACAGGATGGGCGCGGTAATCCTGCACGTTCACGCTCCCGTCGTTCCCCACCAAGAGTACCCAGCCTGAGGTGGGGCCCCCGTCCAGTGTGAAGGCGACTGGGCCCCCATTCAGTTCCTCGTGCTTACTCTCAACGAGCTCCTTGGCCACCGTTCTTCCGGTTTGGGAGGTCCCAGCAAGAGTCAGGAGCACCAGTAGAAGTGTGCGCATGAGCAGGAGTGTGCGCATGGTGAGGTCAAACCGCGACCCACCTCCCATGTCCTGAGGCGCCCTCCAAAGCTGAAAGCTCGCCTGTCTCGCGGATGGGCAGCCATCACCTCCTTTTCAATCGGAGGACCTGGCCGTAGCCCCGGGGCGACGAGAGAGCCCCCATGCCCTTCGAAGCCTCCACGCCCTCTGGTTGCGGACACCATGACGCGGCTCCTGGGCCCCTCGCCTCACCTGAACAAACGGGATGGTCCACGAAGGGCCCCCAACCTCGACTCGATAGAGCTTCGGCCACTCCAAGCACTTGAAGTTTCAAGTGACCCCGGCGTGACTCGAACACGCAACCATCGGCTTAGAAGGCCGACGCTCTATCCAGTTGAGCTACGGGGCCGGACCGGCGGGTGAGGCTCCGGAGTCCTATGCCGGGCTCGCGCTCGCCCGCAAGTTCCGGGCAGCGGCCCGGCTTCAGTGCGAGATCTGCGTCCCCAGCACGCCGAGGAACTTCGCGATCCAGTCGGGGTGCGCGGGCCAGGCCGGCGCGGTCACCAGCATCCCGTCCACCACCGCCCGGTCGACGGGCACGTCCAGGTACTCGCCGCCCGCGAGTCTCACCTCGGGGGCGCAGGCCGGGTAGGCCGAGACCTTCTTGCCCTTGATGACCTCGGCGGCGGCGAGCAGCTGCGCTCCGTGGCAGATGGCGGCGATGGGCTTCCTTGCCTCGGAGAAGTGGCGCACGGTGGCCAGCACCGTCCGGTCGAGGCGGAGGTACTCCGGCGCACGGCCGCCGGGGATGACCAGCGCATCGTAGTCCTGAGGCCTCACCTCGGCGTAGGTGGCGTTCAGGGTGAAGTCGTGCCCGCGCTTCTCGGAGTAGGTCTGGTCCCCCTCGAAGTCGTGAATCGCGGTGCGGACCTTCTCGCCGGACCGCTTGCCCGGGCAGGCCGCGTGCACCACGTGCCCCACGGCCTGGAGCGCCTGGAAGGGGACCATCATCTCGTAGTCCTCACCAAAGTCGCCGACGAGCATCAGGATCTTCTTTCCCATCGCCGTGCCTCCTATGGCCCCGGGCCAGGCTCCGCCCCGTTCACCACCGACTCTATCTCCTGCAGCGTCACCGGCTTCACCAGATGCCGAGAGAAGCCGGCCCGGAGCGCGGCCGCCCGGTCGTTCTCCTGGCCGTAGCCGCTCACCGCCACCAGCCGCAGCCCGGGGTGCTCCGAGCGCAGCCGCTGGGCCAGCTCGTATCCGTCGATGACCGGCAACCCGATGTCGAGCAGCGCAAGGTCCGGCACCGCCTCGTGCACCATCCGCAGCGCCTCGAGGCCGTCGTGGGCCACACGCACCTGGTTGCCCATCAGCTCCAGCACCTCGGCGATGCTCTCGGCGGCGTCCACGTTGTCGTCCACCACCAGGATCTGCAGTCGCCGCTCCGGCGGACCGCGCCCGCCGTCAGCCTCCAGCCTGGGGCGAGCCGCGCCGACCGTGACCTCCGGCGCGACCGGCAGGCGCACGGTGAAGGTGCTCCCCCGTCCCATGCCCGGACTCTCCACCTCCACGGTTCCTCCGTGCAGCTCGGTCAGGCTCTTCACCAGCGCCAGTCCGAGCCCCAGCCCACCCTTCGCCCGGTCACGATCCTGACGCGCCTGGAAGAACGTCTCGAAGATCCGCCCCACGAGCTCGGGTTCGATCCCCACCCCGTCGTCGATGACCGAGACCGCGAGAACCGGGCCTTCCCGTCGCGCCACGATCTCGATGTGGCCACCGACGTCGGTGTACTTCGCCGCGTTGTGAAGCAGGTTGAAGAGCACCTGGCCGAGGCGGGAACGGTCCGCGATGAGCCGGAGCCCGCTGCGGGCGACCGACACGCGCAGGTGCTGGCCCCGCTCCTCGAGCAGCGGGCTGACCTGCTCCACCGCCGCCGCCACCGCCTCCGTCACCTCGAACGGCTCGCGCTTCAGCTCGACCTTCCCCCGGGCGATCCGGGAGACGTCGAGCAGGTCATCCACCAGGCGAGCCAGGTGCTGCACCTGCCGTTCGAGGATGCCCCGCTCCCGCTGCAGCATCTCCGGTGCACGAAGGCGCATCAGCTCGAGGCTGGTGAGCATCGGCGAGAGCGGGTTGCGCAGCTCGTGGCCCAGCATGGCCAGGAACTCGTCCTTGGCCCGGTTGGCCTCCTCCGCGGCCTGGCGGGTCCGCACCAGGTCCGTCACGTCGGTGGCGACCACCGCGATGGCCACGACCC
>JADGQZ010000489.1 GCA_017881345.1 Myxococcaceae bacterium
AGAGGTACCCGTCCTGGTCGACCCGCGCGCCGTCTCCGGTGAAGTAGATGCCGGGGATCTCGCTGAAGTACGTCTTCTCGTATCGCTCGGGGTCGCCGTAGAGGGTCCGCAGCATCGCGGGCCATGGCCGGGTGATGAACAGCTTCCCACCGGAGCCCTTCGGCACCGGCTTGCCGTCCTTGTCCAGCACCTCGGTCTTGATGCCGGGGAGTGGAAGGGTCGCGCTCCCGGGCTTGGTCGGCGTCGCGCCGGGGAGCGGCGTCACCATGATTCCGCCGGTCTCGGTCTGCCACCAGGTGTCGACGATGGGGCAGCGGCTGGCGCCGATGACCTCGCGGTACCAGATCCACGCCTCGGGGTTGATCGGCTCGCCGACCGTGCCCAGCAGCCGCAGGCTGGACATGTCGTGCTTCTTCGGATGCTCGTCCCCGAGCCGCATGAAGGCGCGGATCGCCGTCGGCGCGGTGTAGAGGATGCTGATCTTGTTCCGGGCGATCATCTCCCAGAACCGATCCGGCCCGGGCGTGGTGGGGGCGCCCTCGTACATGAAGGCCGTCGCGTGGTTCATCATCGGGCCGTAGACCACGTAGCTGTGCCCGGTGACCCAGCCCACGTCCGCGGTGCACCAGTAGGTGTCCGTGTCCTTCAGGTCGAACACCCAGCGGGTGGTCAGCGAGACGTACACCGAGTAGCCGCCGGTGGTGTGGAGCACGCCCTTCGGCTTTCCGGTCGACCCCGAGGTGTAGAGGATGAACAGCGGGTGCTCGCTGTCCACCCACTCCGGCTCGCAGGTGGCCGGCTGCTTCGCCGTCAGCTCGCTCCAGAGGACGTCCTTGGGACCCTTCGAGGGTGCCGTCTTCCCCGTCCGCTGCGCGACGATGACCTTCTCCACCGTGGTCATCTCGGGGAGCGCCTGGTCCACGTTGGCCTTCAGTGGGACCGCCGTGCCCTTGCGCCAGCCGCCGTCGCAGGTGATGACCACCTTCGCTCCGGCGTCGTTCATCCGCTCGCGGAGCGCCTCGGCCGAGAAGCCCCCGAACACCACCGAGTGCACTGCGCCGATCCGCGCGCAGGCCAGCATGGCGATCGCCACCTCGGGGATCATCGGTAGGTAGATGCCGACGCGGTCGCCCTTCTTGATGCCGAGCGACTTGAGCCCGTTCGCCAGCTTGCAGACCTCGGCGTGCATCTCGCGGTAGGTCAGCCGGCGCTGATCACCGGGCTCGCCCTCGAAGATCAGCGCGGTCTTGTCGCCGTGCGCGTCGAGGTGACGGTCGAGGCAGTTGTACGACAGGTTGGTGGTGCCCCCCACGAACCACTTGGCGAACGGCGCCTTCCACTCGAGCACCTTCTGGAACGGCGTCTTCCAGAAGATCTCCTCGCGCCCGCGAGCGCCCCAGTAACCCTCGGGGTCCCGCTCGGCCTGCGCGGCGAGCTCGCGGTACTGCTCCATCGACTTGATGTGCGCCCGCTTCGAGAACTCGGGTGGGGGCGGGAAGACGCGGCCCTCGGTGAGAACCGAGGTGATGTCGGTGGAGGGTGAGTCGGCCATGACGACGCTCCTCTGTCGTGCTTCAGGGACAGATGCTTGCGTTAGTGCTGCGGATGGCCTGGTACTCGAACCAGGCCTGACAGATGCACGCTTCGGGCCGCAGCGTGGAGGTGGTGATCCGGATCAGGCCCGAGAAGTGGGCGGGGTCGTCGGGATCAGTGACGCCCTCGAGGTGCACGTCCACGACCTGAAGCTGACAGGACTGGCCGGCAATGGGGAGCACGATGTTCTCGGCCGATCCATCGACGCTGAAAGTGTCCCGCCCGACGTCGAACCGGCCCGCCATCGCGACGTCGACCACCGGGCCCTCCGCAGGGCTGGAGAAGCGAAACCGGACGTCCAGGATGTAGCCGGACTGCGTCATCCGCGCTCCCAGCGTCCCCGCCGCATCCGCGAGCAGCTGGCACTCGTCGCGGAGGATTCCGGAGGGTCGCACCGGCGTGAGGGCATAGCACCCCGGCTCCTGGGTGGGGAGCAGCGTGCTGCAGCCGGCCAGGGAAGTGGCGAGGACCACGAGTGCAGTGCGTGCGTTCATTCGAGTGGCCAGGGACTCTAGGGACCGGTGGCCCCAGGCTTCAATGTGGACCGGAACCGTCTGATACGCTGGCGCGCGGACGCATGCGAGCCCTCCTCGCGCTACTCGCCCTGGGCGCGCTCCTGACGCTGCACGAGCTGGCCCACCTCCTGGCCGCCCGCATCTTCGGGACCCGGGCCATCGTCTTCTCGTTCGGGATCGGCCCCCCGCTCTTCGGGTTCCGGGCGCTCGGCCAGCGCTGGACGCTCGGCGCAATTCCCTTCGGCGGGTGGCTCCGGCTCGAGGGCGAGAACCCGCACGACGCGACGCGTGCCTCGGGGGTCCCATTCGCCGCCCTTTCCGTCGCCAGAAGGCTGGCCATCTTCGCCGCCGGTCCTCTCGGCAGCTGGCTGGTCGGCGTCGGTCTGCTCGCCGTTCTGTTTGCGGCCGGGACCCACCAGCCGGTCGCGACGGAGGTGGGGGCGGTGGACCCGGGATCGGTCGCCGCGCGCGCGGGCTTCCACCCCGGAGACCGGGTGCTCTCGGTCGACGGCGCACCGGTCCATCGCTGGTCCGACCTGGTGGACGGACTCGGCCGTGCGGCGGGCACCATCGTGGCGGTCGAGGTCGCCCGGGGCGGCGAGACGCGCGTCCTCCAGGTCACGCCCGAGCTCGATGCCGAGGGGCGCGCCCGCATCGGCCTCCGCCAGCTGTACCGCTTCGAGCGGCTCGCCCCGGCCGAGGCGGCTCGCCGGGCAATGCGTCACAGCGACGTCGTCCTCGGTCGTCTCCTCCGCGAAGCCGGGCAGGTGCTGGCCCAGCCCTGGTGGGGCGCGGCCCGGAGCCACACCGTCGGCGCGCTGGTGTGGGGCGCGGCCGAGGCCGCCGGCGCGAGCGCGGACGCGCTGGTCCGGGCGCTGGCCGCCCTGTCGTTCGGACTCGCGCTGTTCTTCCTGCTGCCGCTGCCGTCACTGGATGGAGGCCGCATGCTTCTCACCGTCTGGGAAGCGGCGACCGGCCGGCCGGTGGACGCGCGGGTGCAGACCCTGCTCCAGACGTTGAGCCTGCTGGCCGGCGTGGCGGCGGTGGCGTGGCTCGCCTACGGCGAGGTGCGCCAGGCGCTCTCGGTGACGCTCCTGCGCTGAGCGCGGACGAGATCCGTTGTGCGTCCCGGGAGGCCATGGCATGCCAGCGCCCGTGACCGACGCCGCGCCCCGGTTCCCGCCGCAGATCCGCTACATCATCGGGAACGAGGCCGCCGAGCGCTTCAGCTTCTACGGCATGCGGAACATCCTCACGGTGTTCCTCGTCGACTACCTCCTCACCCGGCACACCGGAAACCACACCGACGAAGCACAGGCGATCTTCCACACCTTCGTGATGGGGGTGTTCCTCTTCCCGCTGCTGGGCGGGATCATCGCCGACTGGTGGTGGGGGAAGTACCGGACGGTGCTCTGGCTGAGCCTGGTCTACGTCGCAGGCCACGCCTGCCTGGCGTTCTTCGAGAGCTCCGAGCGGGGTTTCTACACCGGGCTGTTCCTCATCGCGCTCGGCTCGGGCGGCATCAAGCCGTGCGTCTCGGCGTTCGTCGGCGACCAGTTCACCCAGGCCAGCCGCGCGCTCGTCCCGAAGGTGTTCGGCTGGTTCTACTGGTCGATCAACCTCGGGAGCTTCTTCGCCTCGGCGACCATCCCCAAGGTCCTCGAGCACTTCGGCCCGCGGGTTGCCTTCGGCATTCCCGGGGTGCTGATGCTGATCGCCACCCTCGTGTTCTGGGCCGGCCGGCGGCTGTACGTGAAGGTTCCGCCGCGAGAGCCCGACCGGCACGCGTTCGTCTTCGTCCTTCGATCGGGGCTCTTCGGCAAGGCGCCAGGGGGCTTCTGGGAGCGAGCGCGAGCCGAGCACCCGGCCGAGGCGGTCGAGGGGGCGCGCGCCGTCCTCGGCGTGGCGAGCATCTTCGCGCCCATCCCGTTGTTCTGGGCCTGCTTCGACCAGAAGGCCTCGCTCTGGGTGCTGCAGGCCCGGAACCTCGACCTCCACGTCGGCTCGCTGACCCTGGCGCCGAGCCAGCTCCAGGCGGTGAACCCACTCCTGGTCATGCTCCTCGTCCCGCTGACGACCTACGGCCTGTACCCGTGGCTGGAGCGACGCGGCATCCGCTTCACTCCCCTGCGGCGGATCGGGACCGGCCTCGTGCTCACCGCGACCTCGTTCGTCGGGGTGGCGATCATCCAGCGCGCGCTCGAGGGCGGCGCCCGCCCCTCCGTCCTCTGGCAGGTGGGGCCCTATCTGGTGCTGACGCTCTCGGAGATCCTCGTCTCCATCACCGGCCTCGAGTTCGCGTACACCCAGGCGCCGCTCCGGATGAAGGGGACCATCATGAGCCTCTGGCTCCTGACCACCTTCGCCGGAAACTTCGTGGTGGTGCTGGTGAAGAAGCTCGGGCTGGTCCACGGGACGGTCGAGTTCCTCTTCTGGGCTGGCCTCACCTACCTCGCCGCAGTGGTCTTCGCGCTCATCGCCCGCCGCTACGTGGTGCGCGATCACTACCTCCCCGCGACGGCCGCGACGGCGTCCGGGGCACCGATGGCGCAACCGACCACCCGCCTCGCGTAGGCGCTGCCGACCCACGGTGATTCCCTTGCCTCCGCGGTGGGCGGGGCGTCTACTCGCTCCGCGTGAGCGCTCGCCCTCGACGACCGCTGCTCGATGCGCGCCGGACCGCCTGGGCGCGCGTGCCCCTGGCGCTGGGGCTCGCAGTGATCCTGCTCCCCGGTCCCAGCGGCGCCTGGATCTACCCGGAGCATCGCGACATCCTCGCCCAGGCTCTGGGAGATCTGCCGGCGGACCAGCAGGAGCTCTTCGCCAGGCTCTGGGCCGACGCCCGCCTCGGCAGCGAGTCACGCTACTGCGCGACGATGGTCGAGGGCGACCTCCGCTCGGCACCGACGTGCATCGATCTCGCTTCCTGGGCCGGCATCGCCGGTGACCATTCGTGCTCGCCGGAGCTGCTCCTGAACACCACCCTTCCGAGCGACTGGGTCCTGAAGGTCGCCGGAGTGAGCGCGGAGACCAAGGTCAGGCTGGAGAAGGCCAAGACCCGCGAGGCCAAGCAGAACGCGGCGGCGGTCAACAACCTCAAGCTTCAATTCGTTGACCGCGAATACACGACGCGTGCCGGAGCCAACAACGGGCACTTCCTCACCACCCGGACTTCGGACGATCCGAAGGAATACCTCGCCCGGACACTCGGAGCCACGGCCGAACCCAATGCGCTCGGCCTCTACCTCTACTACCACCTCGGCGCGCTCGGACTGGCACGCCAGTGGGCGGAGGCAGCCGATCCGACAGCGCGCGCGGAGCTCGCGCGCAAGGTGCTGGCCACCGAGGCCTTCGCCCTTCACTTCCTCGAGGACACCTTCGCCGCCGGCCATGTGGCTGGAAGCTGGGGTGGCGTCGCCGAGCGGAAGGGCACGCACGACTACTACTCGGAGCTCGGGATCGACACCGGGGCGTGGAACGGAACCCTCTTCACCCTGCTCGGCGACGGGTACATGCGGCCCGAGGACCTGACGCGGACCGCGCGCGTCGTGGCGATGAGCCTGGGGCAGATCTTCGAGGCCACCCGCGATGGAACTCCGTCCGCCGAGGCCGCCAGCGATGTCTCGCACACCGCCACCGGCGAGGCAGCGGTCTTCAATTCGTGCACCGCAACGAAGCAGGCGACGTCGACCTTGACCGCCAAGACCGCAGTGGTGGCCTTGAGCGTGGCGAAGGAGACGCCGATCCCGGGGCGAGGCGAGAACGACGTCCACGTGCCGCACTTCCGCCAGGAGATCGGCCCCTTCGTCGGCTTCTCCGGGGACCTCACCGGCGGCCTCGAGTTCGGCGGATTCCAGTCCGGCACCGGCAACCCCCGGTGGTGGGGCGGCGCGGAGGTCGAGTTCCGCGTCGGGATCGGCCTGGAGGCGCTCACCGCCTCCACCGGCGCAGGCCAGGCCTTTCTCGGAGTCGGGTTCAGCTACGACGGGGCCCAGTACGGCGGTGCTCAGCCAGCCATCGAGAATGCCGGTGCTCCGGTGGTGCCCGCCCGACAGGGACTCACCTTCCGGTTGCGCATCCCGTTCTACATCATCCCCTTCGATCTGCTCCTCGCGGCTCCGATCCTCAGCTGGGCAGCGCCGGATGCCATGGTCAACATGGGCATCGTTGCCGCGAGCGGCGGGCTGATCCCCTGGCAGCAGGCGTTCATCACACCGTTCGGCGCGTTCCAGTTCCTGCTCGGCCGCGAGGTGGGGGTGACGCTGTTCGGCTACTTCGGCAATCGTGTCGAGGGCGTGGGGCTCGCGGCCCCCGGCGCCACCGTGCCCTACCCGAGCGACCTGGTCTTTCTCTCCTACCGCGTCCTGTCCTTCGATTTTCCCACCTTCGAGTACCGGCCGCTGCGCTCGTTCGCCACCAACCTGGCGCTCACCTTCGCGGTGCAACTCGGCTGGGGTGTCGAGTTCCCGAACCAGGTTCGCTACGTCTCCAAGCTCACGTTGCCCGCCGCCACCGGTCCCGTGCCAGACCTGGGTACCGCGTGGCAGATCTACCTCCGCATTCACTTCGACGCCCGCTACTACTTCTGAGGCGGACGCAGCGCGGGGCTAGACCGAGGCCAGACCCGCGTGCGCGAGGAGGCGCACGAGGTCCACGACCGACTTCGCCTGGAGCTTGTGCATCACCCGGCCGCGATGGACCTTGACCGTCTTCTCGCTGGTTCCGAGCTCGGCCGCGATGTGCCGGTTCCCCTTTCCGGTGGCCACCAGCCCGAGGACCTCTCGCTCGCGCGGGGTGAGCGCCTCCAGCCGGTCCGATGCCTCCGCGCTTCGACGGAGCGCCTCGCGCCACTCGGCGTCGAGGGCCAGCCCGCACATCACCGCGGCGAGCAGCGCGTCCAGGTCAACCGGTCGCGCCAGCACGTCGGCGGCGCCGGCCTTCATCGCCTGGACGCTTCCCCCCACGTCGACGGGGTCACTGATGAACACCACCGGGAGTCGCGCGCCCCGGGAACGGGCGGTCTCGATGAGCGCACGGCCGACGGGGCCGAGCGGGGCCACGAGACAGTTCGGCCGCGCACGCTCCAGCGCGACGAGGAGCGAGTCCGTGGAGTCGAACGTCGTCACCTCGACCGCGGTCGCCCGCAGCTGCCGCGCCACCGCCGCCACGAGCTGCGGGTCCTCGTCGTGCACCCACACCTGCGGCCAGGGGTGGGCTGAACCGGAGGTCGTGGCAAAGGCCGACGTGGAGGTCACGCATCGCCAGGGATTCAGGATGCATGCCAGCCTCGGGAAA
Organism: Myxococcaceae bacterium; assembly: GCA_017881345.1. GTDB lineage: Bacteria > Myxococcota > Myxococcia > Myxococcales > Myxococcaceae > RPRB01. Next base: position 7,404 of record JADGQZ010000489.1, read on the forward strand.
CGGCCGGATCGCCGAGGGATGGATCCGCCCGCTTGCGTGGACCATCCCGGTCCGCGCAAACGGTGCGCGCCTCAGAAGCTCACGCCCGCGGCGAGGACAAACGACTGGTCCGCGCCCCCCGGCTGGAACCAGTACGCCGAGAGCGAGACCTTCCAGACCGACACTCCCACCAGTGGCCCGACCACGACCTCCCTCGGGTTGTGGAACACCCGCGTGCGCTGCAGCGCCATCCCCACCCGGAACCACTCCCAGGGGCTCACGTCCAGTTCGGACCAGACGTACACGTAACCGTCCGTTCCGCCCTGGAGGTCGAACACCCATTCACCTTCCGAGCTGAACGACAGAGGGCCCCAGCCGAGCGAGAGCTCGAGCCCGACGATCGGCCCGCCGGCGTCCCCGACCATGCACCCGGCGATGGGCGTCAGGGTGAAGCTGACCGTGTCGCCGAACGCGAAGTTCCAGCCGAGGAAGAAGGACGCGGTGCGGAGCGACTCGTAGTTGTAGCGGGCCTCCAGATGCACCGGACCGTGGTCCGCCTTCATCACCGGCTGCAGGAAGTTCGTCTGGCTGGGCACTCCGTAGAAGGCGAGCGAGGCGCGGTACGCCCAGGCCGCTGGCGCCGCCTCTTCCTCGGAGGGCTCCTGGGCGCCCGACACCGCCGACCCCAGCACCAGGACCAGTGCGGACACGGGTGTGAGGCGCCGGGGACTCATCCGCCGAGTGCCGTGACCAGGACGACCAGCACCACGCCGATTGAGAGCGTCGCCAGGCCAGTCCGGCCCGGCCGCAGGCCGGCGAAGCGCCCGAGCGCGACGCCGCTCGCGAACAGGAGCACCAGCGCGAGCCCCCGGGAGAGGACCTTTGCCTGCGCCGGATCGCTCAACAGCAGGAAGGGCAACGCCACCGGGAAGGTGCTCGCCACCACCAGGAGGAACACGCCGACGCCGCCGAGGAGGTCCTCGCCGTGGATGCGCGGCGCCTCCGGACCGTGGGGGTCCCGGGCGAACCGGCTGCGAAACGCGCGGAGCTCGTCCGGGCTTAGGCGGTGCACCAGACGGCCGGGAAGTACATCCGCGAGGAGCATGGGCAGGTCTCTCGGGTCGGTGCCCGCACGCACCGCGTGCGCCACCAGGGACAGCCGGCCGCGCTCCACCAGCGCGTTGAAGACGTAGATCACGCCGTCCACCAGGCCCCAGGCGACGTTGCACGCGAGCGTGCTCACGAAGAGCGCGCGGGTGTCCTGCTCGGTCGCGTGGGC
>JADGQZ010000490.1 GCA_017881345.1 Myxococcaceae bacterium
CCGCATCCCGGCCCGAGGGCTGGTGGGCTTCCGGAACGAGTACCTCACCGTCACCCGCGGCGAGGGGATCATGTCCTCGCAGTTCGACGGCTACGAGCCGTGGTTCGGCTACATCCCCAAGCGGAGCAACGGGGCCATCGTCTCCGACCGCCAGGGTGACACCGTCCCCTACGCCCTGTTCTCCATCCAGGAGCGCGGCAGCCTCTTCGTCGGTCCCGGCGTCCAGGTCTACGAGGGGATGATCATCGGCGAGAACGCCCACCCCTCGGACCTCAACGTCAACGCCTGCCGCGAGAAGAAGCTGACCAACATCCGCGCCGCCGGCCGCGACGAGAACGTCATCCTCACCCCGCCCCGCGACATGTCCCTCGAGCGCGCGCTCGAGTGGATCGCCCCGGACGAGCTGGTGGAGGTCACTCCAAAGTCGGTCCGGATGCGCAAGCGCGTCCTGGCCACCGGCGAGCGCTTCAAGGCCGACCGGGAGCGGAAGCGCGATCAGCTCGCCTCGGGCTGAGCGAGATCGCCGACCGCGCCGCCGCCTGCCCGCTCGGTCGACGAGCACCGGCCCGAGCCGGCGAGACGGGCCCTGCGTCCCTAGCTTCCCCTCATCGGCCGGACCGGCTGCGACAGGGAGACCGGGCGTGGACTCGCAAGCACAGATTCGGGAAGGGATGGCGGTCTTCGACGTGACCGGGCGGCAGCTCGGCCGGGTGGAGGACCTCCACGGCGGCCACTTCTTCCTCACCCGCGCGCTGCTGGTGACCGAGCGCATCGTGGTCGATGCGGCGGCGTCGGTCGCGTACGTGGACGACCGGGGCGTGCACCTCCGGTCCGACCGCGAGGATCTCCTGACCCGGCGAACGCGTCCGCCCGAGACCAAGAGCTCGCGCCAGGTCGCGCCGGGTGAGGACGCGGCGAGCGTTCGCCGCGGCGACGAGGATCGACGGCAGCTCGACGCGGACGACGCACGCCCGCATGAGAAGGCTGCCCACGGGCCCCACCCGGGGAGCGTCGGACCGACGGACTAGCTCCGCTCCCATGCCGGTGGCCGGTGCACTGCTCTGCCTCACGCTCGCGGCGGGTGGTGCCGCCTGGAGCGAAGGCGAACCCGCAGCGGCGGGCGTGGACCCTGTCCAGCTCCGGGCGGTCGAGGAGCAAGTGCGTTCGGGCGCCCTGGTGAAGCTGACCGGCCTGCTCGTCGCACGCAACGGTACGCTGATCTTCGAGCGCTACTTCGGAGACGCCGGGCGCGACACGCTCCTCGACACGCGCTCGGCGACGAAGACCCTGACCGGCTACCTGGTCGGTGCGGCCATCGACCGGAAGCTCCTGTCGGGCGTCGGCGCGCGCGTCACCCCCTACTTCAAGGACCGCAAGCCCTTCGCCAGCACGGACCCGCGCAAGGACCGGCTCACGGTCGAGGACCTGCTCACCATGAGCTCGCTCCTCGAGTGCGACGACTGGAACCAGTTCAGCCGCGGGAACGAGGAGAGGATGTACCTCATCGAGGACTGGCCGCGGTTCTTCCTCGACCTCCCGATCCGCGGCTTCCCCTCGTTCGCCACCCGTCCGGAGAACAGCAAGTACGGCCGGAGCTTCAGCTACTGCACCGCCGGCGTCTCAACGCTCGGGTTCCTGCTCCAGCGCGCGGTGCACGTGCCGCTCGAGCGATTCGCGGAGGACGCGCTCTTCCGACCCCTCGGCATCGACCGGGTGCAGTGGGCACGGTCCCCGCAGGGCACCGTCCAGACCGGCGGGGGGCTCCGGCTCCGGGGCCGCGACCTGCTCGCGCTGGCCCAGCTGTCGCTCGAGCACGGCCAGTGGCGTGGCGCCCGGGTGCTCGATCGGGCCTGGGTCGCCACGTCGGTCCGTCCCCACGTGCAGATCGATGAGCAGACCGAGTACGGCTACCTCTGGTGGCTCAAGGAACTTCCGTGGCGCGCCCGGAAGGTCCACGTCGTCTACATGTCCGGCAACGGCGGGAACAAAGTCGGCTTCATCCCCGAGCTCGACGTCGCCTTCGCCATCACCAGCAACAACTACAACGCCAAGGGGATGCACGAGCAGACGGAGCGCGTGCTCGTGCAGTCCATCCTCGCCGCGGTCCGCCCCTGAGCCTCACCGGTTGCGCGCCCCTGCGCGCTTCCTTGGGCGTCCCCCTGGTGCGGGGGGGGGCTGAAGCCCGCCCCCGTGCTCAGTCCGAACCCGCCGGCTTGAAGATCCAGGGGAAGTTCACCTTCACCACGCCCCCGCCGGCCGGCTCGGGGAACTTCCAGCGGCGGATCTTCGCCAGCATGCAGCGCTCGGTGTCCTGGTTGTGCAGGGTGGTCTCCGAGACCTGGCCATCGGAGACTGTCCCGCTCCCGTCGATGGTGAAGAGCACCGTCACCTTCCCGGCGAGCGACGGGTTCCGGTTCAGCTGCGTCTCGTAGCAGTACTTGATCTCGCTCTGGTGCTCCTGGATGACGCGGCCGATCACCTCGCGCGCCAGGCCGCCGACGACCGTGGTCTGGCCGGGGACGATGCGCACCGAATCCTTCTTCCTTCCGCCGAGGTCCACCCGTCCGTAACCGCCCGAGCCCTCACCGAGGCCGACCGTCCCGGCTCCGCCGATGCCGAGCCCCTCGCCGCCGCCACCGAGCCCCATTCCCCGGGCGCCCATCCCGCCGGCGCCCTGCTGCGTGCCGGACGGACCCGTGCCCACCCGGAGCCCTCCGATGGCCTGGTTCATCCCGGTGCCGGCGCTCCCCGGTCCGAGCACCTCGGACATCGCCTGACCCTTGAGCGCACCGAGGAGCCCACCCCGGAAGGCCCGCGTCCGGTTCGCCTCGCGGGTGCGCGGGTCCACCGCGGGGCTCCCCTTCTTCGAGGCCTCCGCCTCCTTCTGGGTCGCGTCCTGCTTGCCCACCTTCCCGGGGTCCTCCGGAGCCGCCTTGCCCTCCTCGGCGCCGCCGTCCTCCTTCTTCTCACCCACCTTCGGCCGGGGCGGCGGGGGAGGCGGCCGGCGGACGAGCGAGATCCAGCGCTGGTCGTTGCCGAGCGCGTCCCAGGCGTGCGGCCGCACCGGTGGCGCGGACTGGACCGCCACGATGAGCGTGCCGAGCAGCGCCGCGCTCCCCAGCAGCATGGTGGTGAAGCGCAGCGTCTCCCATCCACCGGGGAGCAACCCCGTTCGGCGGGCGGGCCGGACCCAGCGCAGCAGCAGCGACAGCCGGCCGAACCGCACCCGGACCGCCTCTCGCAGCGTGGGGAGCAGGACCTCGGAGCCGACGGCGCCGAGCTTCAGGCGGCCCTCGTCACGGATCTCGGAGATCGCGACCGGGTGCCCGCCGTCGAACACGGTCCACTCGGCACGCTCGGGCACCGTCACCCGGAGCTGGCCGCGCTCCACCCGCGCCAGCTCGAACGCCCGGCCGAGCCCGGGGTGGAAGACCTGGAACGTCGACTCCTCGGCGTCCTCCCCCACCAGGAGGGGCTCGGCATCGGCCAGGTGCTCCACTCCGAGCAGCTGGTCTCCCCAGACCAGCGCCGCCTGGAGGACCCGGTGCTTCTCGGTGGGTGCGAGCGCCGCCGGCAGCGGTCCCAGGAGCAGCTTCCACGCGCTCGTCTCGGCGCGAGGGATGGACGCGTGGCGCACCGGGAGCACCCGCGGGAGGGGCGCCGGGTCCATCGCCAGCGCCGCTGCGCCGCGAACCCGGGGGGCCGGCGGTGGCAGCCCACCCCGGAGCGGGAAGGGTTCGTGCCGTGGCAGCCCGTGGTGCCCGGAGGAGTGAGACGCGATGGCCGGCGCGGCGCCGAAGTAGATGGTGAGCCGTGAGCGGCCGAGCCGGACCACCTCCTCGTGCCGGAGCGCACGGGGGGCCTGGAGCGGCGCGTCGCCCACCTGCGTGCCTGCCTCGCTGGCGAGGTCGATGGCCAGCACCGTGTCGCGGTGTCGCTTGAGGAGCAGGTGGAGGCTGGAGACCGCGGGGTCGTGCACCCGGAGGCCAGCGGCCGGCCCCGACCCGAGCACGAGCATCTCCTCGTCGAGGAGAACATCCCGGACGGCTCCCTCGGGCGTGGTGAGCCGGAGCGTGACCGGCGCGGAGGCGTTCATCGCTGGAGCCCGTCGGTGGAGGCGCGGAGCTCGCGCTCGAAGCTCGGACGCAGCCGGACCAGGCTCTCGAACCGGTTCCGGTTCCGGTCGAGGATGTAGTTCCCCTCCGGCCGGACGATGTTCCCCTCGAGCGTCTGGTCCGCGAAGTCGATCCGGGTCTCCTTCCGGACCACCGTCCGGTCCGCTTCCCGGACGACCCGATCCTCGGCATGCGCAACCGCCGTCACGCCGAGCAGGGCCACCATCCACCATCGCCGCATCGCCGCCTCCGACCTCCGTCCCGTCACTTGTTCCCGGACCCCGGCTGTAAAAATCACCGGCTACCCCCGGTACCCGAGGCCTGTTCCCTCACGTCGCCCCCGCCCGAGCGGGACGAAGCAGCTTCCGGGCCAGCCGGTGGGCTGGCAGGGGCGCGGGCCAGCGACTCGAGGGCCGACAGCCGCCCGTCGATTCGCTGGCGCTCCGCGGACGCTGTCCCGGGAAGGTCGCGGCACCGCCGCAGCAGACGCGCGGCGTCGGCCGCCGACCCCCGGTCGAGCGCGAGCGCCCAGCCGGCGCCGCAGATGGCCTCGGGGCGATCCGGCGCGCGGCGGAGCACCTCGCGGTAGGTCGCGCCCGCCGCGACGACCTTCGCCGGATCCTCCGACGCCTCGGCCGCGAGCGCCTCGCCGAGGTGAAGGCGCGAGTCGACGGACCACGGCTCGAGCTCGCTCGCGCGCCGGTACGCGCGTTCGGCGCCGGCATAGTCGCGCCAGCCGAGTGCCAGAGCTCCGAGGTTGGCCCAGGCGTCGGCCGAGGACGGGTCCAGCACGGCGGCGCGCTCGAACTCCGCGCGGGCGCGTCCCACCTCGCCGAGCCGGTACGCCACCAGGCCCAGCGTCACGTGCGTCGAGGCGCGCGCCTCGTCGAGGCGGAGGGCGGAGGTGGCCAGCAGCTCTGCCTCCCGGTCCTGTCCGCGGGCGCTCGAGACCAGCGCCAGCGCCTCGTAGGCGCCCGGATCGCGCCGCAGGCTCAGGGCCCGCCGCGCCGCCTGCTCCGCGTCGTCGAGGTTCCCTGCCACGCGTTCGGTCAGCGACAGCTGCACCCAGAGCGCGGGGCGGGAGGCGAGCGCCGGGCGGCGCGAGGCGGCCTCGAGCACCTGGGCCGCATGCTCCGCGCGGCCAGTCTGGCGCTCCAGGCGAGCGAGGTTCACCAGGGAGGGCAGGTGCTCCGGGGCGAGCCTCAACGCGCCCTCGTACGCGGCGCGGGCCCGGTCTGCGGCCCCGAGCCGTTCCTCGGTGAGGGCCAGGTTGAACTGGGCGTCGACGTCGTCCGGGTGATCGCGCAGCGCCGCCCGGAACGCCTCGGCGGCCTGCTCCCACCGGCCCGCCCGGAATGCGGCGATGCCAGGAGCGAGCGCAACGTCACGCGCCGGCCTCGCCTCGCGGGACTCGCCGTCCTCCGCGGGGACGGGTGTGCCGTCGGTCGCCGCGGCGCCGGTCCCGGACTGCCCGACCGGCGCGCCAGGCCCCGCGCCGGTCGACGGCGCGGAGGCGGTCCCCGGAGCACGGGGCCCGGACGCGGGCGACCCCGCCTCGGAACGCGCCGGAGCGTGCGCGGCGACCGGCGACGCCTCGGGCGCGCGCGCGGGCGGTGGAGGGACGGGTGCCGCCGCCGTCGCG
>JADGQZ010000491.1 GCA_017881345.1 Myxococcaceae bacterium
CGACTGCGCCATGACGTGCACCTCCGGTGGCGCTGACATAGCGTCGGCGTCACATGGATCCATCTGGATTCGACGATCCACCTGACGCGTTCGTCGACGCCGGTGTGGCCGCGCGCATGCTCGGGGTGAAGGTGGCCACCCTCTACTCCTACGCCAGCCGGGGCCGAGTCCGGGCGTTTCCCTCCGAACGGCATCGGGAGAAACGCTACCTGCGCACGGACCTCGAGCGGCTCCGGAGCCGTGCCGACGCCCGGCTCGGACACGAGGCGGCCGCCGCCGGGGCGCTGCGGTGGGGTGAGCCGGTGCTCAGCTCGGCGCTGACCGAGATTCGCCCTGATGGGCCGTCGTATCGCGGTCACCGGGTGGTGGACCTCGCCCGGACGGCCCGGTTCGAAGCGGTGGCGGAGCTCCTGTGGACCGGCACCCTCCCCCCGCATCGGACCGCCTGGCCGCGGCCGCGCCTGTCGTCCCCGCGCCTCGGGCGAGAGGTGGAGGGGAACCCGATCGACGCTCTCCTGGCCGGACTCGCCTCGTTGCGGCTCGCCCGGCATCACGGTCCGAAGGGCGAGCCGCGGGCTGGCGAGCTCGTCTGGACGCTGGTGGGTCTCGTGGCCAGGGCGTCGGGGACCCGTGCGGCCCACGCGCTCGCCGCGCCCGACGTCGCCTCCGGTCTGCAGCGGGCGCTCGGTGCTTCGCCCCGCTCGGTGGGTCTCATCGGACCGACGCTGGTGCTCTGCGCAGACCACGAGCTCAACGCGTCGTCCTTCGCGGCCCGGGTGGCCGCATCGACCGGGGCCGACCTCGAGGCCTGCATCCTCGCCGCCCTGGCGACCTTCAGCGGGCCACGGCACGGGGCGGAGAGCATACGCGTCCAGGCGCTGGTCGCCGAGGCCGTTCGCCCGCAGCGGGCCCGGTCTGCGCTGCTCGCGCGGCTCCGGCGGGGCGAGGCGCTGCCCGGATTCGGCCATCCGCTCTACCCGGCGGGGGACCCGCGTGGCGCGGTCCTGGTCTCGCTCGCCTCGCGCCAATGCCGGCCGTCGCGTTCGCTGTCCACCCTGCGCGCGCTGGTGTCCGAGGCGGCGCGGCTGAAGCTCGGCCGGCCCACCCTGGACGTGGGTCTCCTCGCCGTCGCGCACGCCTTGCGCCTTCCTCCCTGGGCAGGCCAGGTGCTGTTCTGCATCGGGCGCAGCGCCGGGTGGATCGCCCACGCGGCCGAGCAGCGGACCTCGGGCGAGCTGCTCCGTCCGCGGGCCCGCTACGTCGGCGCTCCCGGGCCCGAAGCCCGGTGATAGGGTCCGCGGCCACATGTCCACCCTCAAGGGAAAGACGCTCTTCATCACCGGCGCGAGCCGTGGCATCGGGCTGGCCATCGCGCTGCGCGCCGCTCGTGACGGGGCCAACGTCGCCATCGCCGCCAAGACCACCGAGCCACACCCGAAGCTCCCCGGCACGCTCTACACGGCGGCCGCGGAGATCGAGAACGCCGGCGGCCGCGCGCTCCCCTGCGTGGTGGACATCCGCTACGAGGATCAGGTCCTCGCTGCGGTAGAGAAGACGGTCGCCACCTTCGGCGGTATCGACATCCTGGTGAACAACGCGAGCGCCATCTACCTCTCGGGCACGCTGCAGACCCCGATGAAGAAGTGGGACCTGATGCACGGGATCAACGCGCGCGGGACCTTTCTCTGCTCGCAGGCGTGCGTCCCCCATCTCTTGAAGGCGAAGAATCCGCACATCCTCAACAACTCCCCGCCGCCGAGCACCGACGCACGCTGGTTCGCGCCCCACGTGGCCTACTCGCTCGCCAAGTTCGGGATGAGCTTCTGCGCCATGGCGATGGCCGAGGAGTTCCGGGACGAGGGCATCGCGGTCAACACGCTCTGGCCCAGGACGGTGATCGCCACCGCCGCGGTGCAGAATCTGCTCGGGGGCGACGAGACCGTCCGCGGCAGCCGCACCCCGGAGATCATGGCCGACGCCGCGCACGCCATCCTCACCAAGCCGAGCCGGGCGTTCACCGGGCAGTTCTGCGTGGACGAGGACGTCCTGCGCGCCGAGGGGGTGACCGACTTCTCCCGGTACGCAACCGCGCCCGGCTCCGAGCTCATCCCCGACTTCTTCCTGTAGGCCCCGGTCATGGACTTCAGCATCCCGTCCCGCGTCGCAGATCTCCTCCCCGCCATCCGCGCCTTCGTCGCCGAGCGGATCCAGCCGCTGGAGAAGCGGATGGCCGAGGGATGGTCGGCGATCGCTCCGGAGCTGGAGCGGGTGCGCACCGAGGTGAGGCAGCGCGGGTGGTGGGCGCCGCACTTCCACCGCGAGCACGGGGGCATGGGGCTGTCCTTGATGGAGTTCGCCTTCGTCAGCGAGGAGCTGGGCCGAACCCCGCTCGGCCACTACTGCTTCCACTGCCAGGCGCCCGACGTCGGGAACATGGAGATCCTCTCCGAGTTCGGGACGCCGGAGCAGAAACGCACCTGGCTGGAGCCGCTCGCCGCAGGCCGCATCCGCAGCTGCTTCTCGATGACCGAACCGGAGATGCCCGGCTCGAACCCGGCCTGGATGGCCACCCGCGCTCGCCTCGACGGCGAGACCTGGGTCATCGACGGACGCAAGTGGTTCACCACCGCCGCCGATGGCGCAGCCTTTGCCATCGTCATGGCGGTGACCGACCCCGAGCAGCCCAACGTCTACGCCCGGGCCAGCCAGCTCATCGTCCCGATGGATACGCCGGGGGTCCGCCTGGTCCGGAACATCTCGGTCATGGGTGAGCCCGGGGGCGGCTGGGCCTCGCACGGGGAGATCTCCTACGAGAACGTCCGGGTCCCCGCGGCCAGCGTGCTCGGCGAGCGCGGCGCGGGGTTCGTCATCGCCCAGGCCCGGCTGGGCCCCGGGCGCATCCACCACTGCATGCGGTGGATCGGCATCTGCCAGCGGGCGTTCGACCTGCTCTGCGAGCGCGCCATCACCCGCGAGCTGTCTCCCGGCCGACCTCTGGGGCTCAAGGGCACCGTCCAGCAGTGGATCGCCGAGAGCCGGGCGGAGATCGACTCCGCGCGCCTCCTCGTTCTCCACGCCGCCTGGCGCATCGACCGGGACGGGGCCTACGCCGCCCGCGACGACATCTCGATGATCAAGTTCGTGGTGGCCAACACCCTCTTCCGCGTGCTCGACCGCGCCATCCAGGCCCACGGCGCTCTGGGCATCACCGACGACACGCCGCTGGCCTGGTGGTTCCGGCACGAGCGCGGCGCGCGCATCTACGACGGCCCTGACGAGGTGCACCAGGCGTCGGTGGCGCGGCACATCCTCCGGGCGCGTGGCCTGACCGACCGGCGGGGCGGCGCAGGGTGACCGCCCTCGATCCCACCCGACCCGCCCGGGCCGGCGAGGAGCTGGATGCGGAGGCGCTCCGCGGCGTGTTCGACCGCTACGCCCCCGAGCTCGCGGGACCGGTGGTCGTCGAGCAGTTCCCGAAGGGCCACTCCAACCTCACCTACCTCCTGAAGGTCGGCGGGACGGAGCTCGTGCTTCGCCGGCCGCCCCGGGGCGCCAAGCAGATCAAGGCCGGCCACGACATGCGCCGCGAGTACACGGTCCTCAGCCGGCTCCGGACGGCGTGGCCGAAGGTGCCCCGCACGCTCTTCCTCGTCTCCGAGGCCGAGTCCCCCCTGGGTGCCGAGTTCTACGTGATGGAGCGGGTGCAGGGACTGATCCTGAGAGGTACCCGGCTCCCGCCCGGGGTGGAGCTCGACGCCGCCGGGATGCGCGCCCTCTCCGAGACGCTGGTCGACACGCTGGTCGAGCTCCACGCGGTGGACCCGACCGCCGCGGGCCTCGCCGACTTCGGCAAGCCCCAGGGCTACGTGCAGCGGCAGGTGGGCGGCTGGACCGAGCGGTATGCCCGGGCCCGGACGGACGACGTACCGGACATGGACCGACTCGCGTCCTGGCTCGCCTCGCGCATCCCCCCTGACCGGCCAGGGACGATCATCCACAACGACTTCAAGTACGACAACGTGGTGCTGGATCCGGAGGCGCTGACCACGGTCCGCGCGGTGCTCGACTGGGAGATGGCCACCCTCGGCGACCCGGTGGCGGACCTGGGAATGACCCTCGCCTACTGGTTCGAGCCCGGCGAAGCAGAGATGGTGGGTCCGGCGGCCTTCGGCCCCACTGCTCTGCCCGGAAATCTCACCCGCGAGGAGATCGTCCAGCGCTACGCAGCGCGGAGCGGCCGCCCGGTGGACGACGTGGTCTTTCACTACGTGCTCGGCCTGTTCAAGGTCGCGGTCATCGCCCAGCAGATCTACTTCCGGTACCGGCAGGGCCTCACGCAGGACGAGCGCTTTGCGGGCCTCGGCCTCGCGGTGGCGCTCCTCGCCCAGGTGGCGGTCCGGGCCGTGGACCGACGCCGGATCAGCAAGCTCCTCGACTGACGGCGCTCAGGCCGAGTCGCTCTCCCGGAGCTGCACCGTGCAGCCCACTTGCAGCTCGAAGCGCCCGCGCCGGACCGGGCGGATCTGCACCTCGGGGCACTTCTCCTCCAGGCGCTTCCTCAGGAGGATCAGCCGCGACTCGAGGTTGTCCCGCAGCTCCGGCAGGCCAAGGGAGTCGTCGAGGCGGAGCTCCCGGTTGCTGAACTCGGTCCGCCCGCTCTGGGCGTGGGAGCGCAGCAGCTTCCAGAGGATCTTCGCCGGGATGTTCCGGATGAGGTACTCGCCGTCGACGAAGATGCAGTCGTCGTTGCGGAAGAGCTGGAACACCCGCGTGCGTGGGGCGGGCGCGGTGGTCCGGCCGCGCTCCGCCTGACCGGGTGCCGGCTCCCCCTCCTCGTCCCCGCTCGATGCCCGGTCGATGCCCAGGGCGATCTGGTTGGCGAGGATGTTGAGGAACGTCTCGGTCCACGCGTCGAAGGCCATCGCCTCGCGGCTCTCCAGCGCCAGCACGCCCACCAGCCGCTCGCCGACGAGGAGCGGGAGCGCGAGCTGGGCCTGCGCGTCCGGAAGCCCGGGCAAGGGAATCTCCGGCGCGGGCTGGGCCTTCCCCGCGTGCTGCAGCTCGGCGCGGATGGTGCGCCAGTAGCGCAGCTCCGCCCCGACCCCGGCCACCCGCATCGGACGCTGGCGAGCCGCCACCGTGCCGATGAGACCCTCGCCGAGCGGCACCTCCGCCCCCACTCCGCCGGAGCCGTACCCGTGGCTCGCGGTGGTGACCAGATGGCCGCGGTCGTCGGGGAGCAGCACCATCGCGTGGTGGAAGCCGAGCTGGTCGTCGAGCGCCTGGAGCACGTTCTCCAGCAGCACCTCGAGGCACCTGGCCTGGTTCACCCGGTCGGAGATGGCCCGGAGGCTGCGGAGCTCGCGGGCCATCGCGTCCAGGACGCCGGTCGTGGCCTGGGGCGGATCGAGACGTGGGTCGGCCGGAAGAAAGAAGCCCGTCAGCTGCTCGACCGACAGGACCTCGTAGACATCCGCGCAGCGGAGCTTGAAGACGCCCAGCATCCCGGTGTGTGAGGCGATGACCTGGAGCCGGGCGGACATCTCCTCGAAGAGCGGCCCCTCGCTCTCGGAGTGATCGAACCGCAGCTGCAGCTGGTACAGCTCGTAGGTGACCGGCGCGAACACCTGGATGGTGGCGTGCGGATTCTCCCGGACGTTGCGCTGGGTCTTGTTGAAGAACTGGTGCGAGAGCGCCACGTGCCTCTCGTCCACCAGGTGCACCTGGCTGATCTCGGTGATGTTCGGCTCGCCCTCCAGCGAGCAGGTGGCCACCATGGCCGGGATGACCCCCTCGAAGCAGGAGGCGATGCTGCGCAGCGGGATCATGGCTTCACCCGCCCCGGGTCGCGCAGCGGCGCCTCGAGCGGCTGGCCGGCGGAAGGACCGGGCGTCTGGAGGAACAACGCCTCCACCCGGAACCGGATCGCCACCGCCGGCCAGATCTGGCTGCGCAGGGCGAAGTTCTTGGGTACCCCCAGCGGCTCGAGCATCCGGGCGAAGCGCGCCCGGTACTGATCCATCAGCGGCCGCTCGTCCTCTCGCGCCGGACGGATCTCGATCACCCGGCCCTTGAGCTGGACCGAGCGGTTGTCCTGGACGTTGCTGGCCACCACCGCCAGGCGCCGGTTGCTCTCCACGTTCCTGAGCAGCCGGGCGCCGACCGCCGTGGCGAGGAAGATGGTGACCTCCTCGCCGCCGGGCTCCACGCGGAGCCCGCCGGGGCGGACCACGTCCGGCACCAGGCGATCATCCCGGGTGGCTGCGCCGAGCGCGAGCCCGGAGGTCAGGAACTCGGTGAGAGCGGCGTCGACCGTGGGCACGCGCGGGCGTTTCTACCCTCCGCGAACAGGAGCTGTCACCAGACGACCGGGCGGGTCAGGCCGGTGAGTCCAGCCCGACACGCCGGGCCACGTTCGCCCAGCGCTCGGGGCCGAGGACCTCCCGGGCGAGCCCGGACAGCTGCGCGAACACCGGAGGCGGCATCTGGGCCCGCGCCGTGGAGAGCATCCCGGCCAGCTCGGGCGTGCTCAGTGCCGGGAGCATGAGCCGCATCATCGCCGGCATCCGCTCGGGTGGGATGGTCGCGCGGATGCGTCCGTCCATAGCGTCCAGCTCCTCCTCCGTCCGGTATGCCCAGAGGACCGGCATCGCCTCGCTCTCCTCCCGGTCCATGTGGCGGAGGTGGTCGGCCACCAGGACGGTCAGCGCGCGGCCGAGGAGCTGACCGGCGGCCTCCCGTTCTGCGGTGACGTCGGAGCAGGTCCGCGGCAGCAGCGCCCGTAGCTCGGCCTGGAGCCCTTCGAGCCGGCTGTGGTCCGCCTCGAGGGAGGCGGCGAGCGCCGGGGCGTGTGGGGCGAGCTCCGGCATCACGAACTGCTCCTCGTGGTGCGCGTGACCATCGAGGAGGTCGAGCAGGGTCGCCACGGTGCGGGCGGCGGCCGCCGCCTCTCCCTGGTGGGCGAACTCGGTCCGGGCCACCAGCGCAGTGGCGTCGAAGAGGGTGGCGCGGAGCGCCTTGTGGATGGGCTGGAAACGGTTCGGTCGGGTCATGGGAGAGCAGTGTGCCTCGCCACGACCCGACCGGAGCCTAAGGATACCTTAAGGCGGCCCTGATTCGGTCCTACCGGGGCCCCGGCCTCAGGGGTAGAGCACGTCCAGCGCCTCGGGCTTCTCCTCCTTGTCGGCGATCACGTCGTGGCAGGCGCCGCTGCACTTCTGCGCGATCGCGTCGCCCTTGGCGTTGACGTGCTTCTTGTCGTGGCAGCGGTAGCAGCCTGGATCGTGCTGGAAGAAATCCACGTAGGTGCCCCAGCCGACCTTCATGTCGGGGAAGTTGTTCTCCGTCCAGGCCTTGGCGAGCAGCTGCCCGGCAACATCGACCTTCGTCTTCCCGCTCGCGTCGAGGTCCGGCGACAGCTTGGCGTACGACGCGTTCAGGGCCGCGGGGATGCCCTTCGTCGCCGCGTCCTGCGACGGGTAGCTGGCCTTCAGCGCCGCCACCGCCTCACGCCGGATGAAGGGCAGGCTCTTGTCGATCGCCCCCCGGCCGAGCGCCCCGTCCACGATCGACTCGGGCGTGGAGAACTTGTGCGCGGGCCGGTTGTGGCAGTCGGTGCAGCCCATCTCCTTCCAGATGGCGCCCTCGGGGGCCTTGGCCTCCTTGTCGACGAACCTGTCGGTGCTGCCATCGGGGCGCGTCACCTCGACCTCGGTGATCTTCAAGTTCTTCGGGTCGGAGAGGTACCGGATGTTGAGTGAATTGTGCTTGTGGGCTCCCCTCCACTTGCCGTCGCGATGGCCGCCGACCAGCGTCCAGAAGATGGTGGTCTTCGCGCTGGTCTTCTCGGCGTCGTCGAAGGTCTTCCGGATGTGCAGACGATCCTCGCTGAACCGATTGGTGGCGTGGCACCGGGTGCAGATCTGATTGGGAACGAAGGTGGGCTGCGGCACCGGGCGGGAATAGTCGCCGAGGAGGAACTCCAGCCCCTGCTTCGCACCGTTCAGCTTGGCCCTGGCGAAGTGGGCAGCACCCTCGCCGATGTGGCAATCGGCGCAGTACACGTGCGCATGCGGCGTGATCTCGTGGGCGACCGCCTCTGGCTGCATCACGTTGTGACAGGTTCCACCGCAGAACGCGTCGCTGTGCATCACCTCGATGCCCTTGTAGGTGGCCGTCGAGACGATCATGAGGTTGGCGACCGTCAGGGCGAGGACCAGGAGGGCGATCGACCTGAACCGCGGCTCGTTGAAGTTGAGGATGGGGTAGGTGGTCGGCTTTCCGGCCCTCTCCCTCTTCCGAATGATGCGGATGCCGATGGGGATCAGCACCAGGCCCACAACGAAGATCGCCGGCAGGATGAGATAGCTGATGAGCCCGCGGTAGTTCCCCATCTCCACCCCGCCCAGCTCCATCGCCAGGATGACCAGGAA
>JADGQZ010000492.1 GCA_017881345.1 Myxococcaceae bacterium
CGTCCACGGCCACCACGATGACGGCAATGTCCGTGACGTTGGCGCCGCGGGCACGCATCTTGGTAAAGGCTTCGTGGCCGGGCGTGTCGAGGAAGGTGATGTTCGCCTCACCGCCGTCGGAGCCGACCACATCGACCGAGTAGGCGCCGATGTGCTGGGTGATGCCGCCGGCCTCCCCCTCGGCCACGTTGGCCTTGCGGATGGCGTCGAGCAGGGACGTCTTGCCGTGGTCCACGTGGCCCATCACGGTGACCACCGGCGGCCGCGGACGCTCGTCCTCGGCGCGCTCGGTCACCTCGGGGAGGTGGTCCTCCACCTCGAAGCCGACCTTCTCGATCTTCCAGCCGTAGTCGCCGGCGATGATGGCCGCGGTGTCCGCGTCCACCATCTGGTTGGCCGTGGCCATGGTGCCGCCGGCCATCAGCTTGCGGATGATGTCCGTCGTCTTGATGCCCATCCGCTGCCCGAGGTCGGAGACGCTGATCCCCTCTTCGAGGCGGATGACCTTCTTCTCTTCGGCCATTTCGGTGATCTGAGTCTTCTGACCCTTCTTGGTCGGCTTCTTCTTCTTGCCCCGGACGGGGATCTGCACCCGGCCCCAGAGCAGGTTGTCCATCTCCTGCTTGACCTGGGTGCCGTCACGCTCGGTGGCGCGCTTCTTCCCGCGCTGGGTGTCTTCCTTCTTCTTGGTGACGTCGACGAACTCGCGACCGCGGCCGAGGTGGTCGGGCACCACCCTCAGCTCGCGCACCTCGCCGATGGCCTTGCGGCCCGGTGCGACGGGGATGTTCTTGTGGGCGGTGGACGAGGGCGTCACTCGCCGGAACGGCACGGCCGGCCGGCTGATGACCACGGCCTGCGTGGCGGTGGGACGGAGCGAGCGCGGATCCGCCGGAGACCCGCCGGGCGCCTGGGCACCGGGACCTCCCGGGCCACCTGGTCGCGTCGTGACGCCGGGGCCCGGCCTGGGAGAAGCCGAGCCCGAACGGGCCTGCATCCCCGGACGGGCGCCACCACCCGGACGGCCGGTCTGGGACATCGGACCGCGCGGAGGAGCCCCTCCTGGGCGGAGACCGGCCGGAGCGGAGCCGGGGCGCGCCCCGGGGGGAACGGCTCCCGGGCGCATGCCCTGGGCCGGTGGCTTGGAGATGATCTGCGCGGGGCGGAATCCCTGCGTGGAGGTCCGCAGGGACGGTCGCGCTGCAGATGGCGGGGCGGCGGCGCCGGGTGGAGGGGCCATGGCCGGGGTGGGCTCGGAGACGGCCGGCATCTCGGGTGAATGGGCTGCGGCAGGGACCTCCGCCTCGACCGCGGCGGCGACGGGCTCGGCGGCTGGGGCGGCCGCGGTCTCCGGCGCCTCCTCTGCCATCAGGGCCTGCGGTTCGGGGGCAGGCGCGGCGGCCTCGGGGGCCTCGACCTGCTCGGGCGCCTGGACCACGTCCTGGGCCGGCTCGCCATACAGGGCCGCCGGCTCGTGGGCCGCGGGGGTCGCCGGCTCGTGCTGGTGCCCGTTGGTGTGCGGCACGTCGGCGCCGGGGGCGCGCCGGCGGACGACGAAGCCCTTGGCCGTGGCCGGTGGGGGCGCCGCGCGGGGCTTCCTCTTCTCGACGATCCGCTGGACCGCGGACGTGGCCTGGTCGTCCTCGAGCGAGCTCGAGTGGCTCTTCACGTCGTAGCCGAGAGCTGCCAGCTCGGTGACGACCTCCTTGTTGTCGAGATCGATGCCGAAGGCCTTCAGCTCCTTGGCGATCTCGTGAACCCGCTTCTTCGACATCCAGACCCCTTCAGAAACAGCGTCTGCCTTCTACTCCACCTGCGCCCTGGACTTAACCCTTGGAGGCGATCAGCTCCCTCTCGACCGCCTCGAGCCCGCCGGTCATCCGTCCCCGGAAAGCCCGCCCCAGCGACTTCCGCTTCACCGCCGCGGTCAGACAACCTGCGCCGCAGAGCCAAGCGCCCCGTCCTGGAGCCCGCCGATCTCGGTCCCACCGCAGCTCGCCCTCGCTCGACAGGCAGAGCCGCCTCAGTTCACGCTGGGGACGCTTGGTCCCGCACCCGATGCACGTTCGTCCGGGCTCCCTGCTCAGGGCGCTTTCGCCTCCTCGGCTGGCGGGGGAGCG
Organism: Myxococcaceae bacterium; assembly: GCA_017881345.1. GTDB lineage: Bacteria > Myxococcota > Myxococcia > Myxococcales > Myxococcaceae > RPRB01. The sequence continues at coordinate 2,121 of JADGQZ010000492.1, forward strand.
GATGCGACGGCACCCATCGCCGCGCGCTCGGCGTCGAGCTCGGCGCGCAGCTTTGCCTCCTCTAACAGATAGCTCTCGGCGGCGCTCTTGAGCTGGCGGGCCTTCTTGATCCCCACCGCAGGGGAGTCGCCGAGCTTGGCGATGTCCTTCTCGCTGGCCAGGTCCTCGGGCGTCTTGTAGCCGGAGAGGGCGAGCGCCTCGACCGTCTTCTCGCTCATCCCCCGGACCCGCATCATCCGCTCTGCCACCGTGAGCTCGTCCGGGTGGCGGCGGGCCTCGATGGCCCGGGCCTGCTCCCGCTCCATCTCCAGACGGCGGAGCTCGATCTCGTCGTCCACCATCTGCTTCTTGGCCTGTTCCTGCATCGCCGGGATGCGCGCCGGGTCCAGGCCGGGGATCTGCGCCAGGACCTCGGGCGAGGCATCGGCCACGTCACGGGCCTGCCGGAAGCCGTGGGCGTAGAGCGTCTCCACCAGCATCTCGGTGACTCCGGGGAGCGCGCCGAGCGAGCGGCTGGCGAACTCGCGCATCTCGCGCACCCGGGTCTCGCTGTTGATGTCCAGCTTCCAGCCGGTGAGCTGGGCCGCGAGCCGCACGTTCTGTCCTCGCCGCCCGATGGCCAGCGACAGCTGGTCGTCCGGGACGATGAGCTCCATCGCGTGGTTGGCCTCGTCGATGATGACCCGGGCCACCTCGGCCGGGGCCAGCGCCGCGCAGACGAAGCGGGCCGGGTCCTCGTCCCAGGGCACGATGTCGATCTTCTCGCCCCGGAGCTCCTGCACCACCGCCTGAACCCGGCTGCCCTTCATGCCGACGCAGGCGCCCACCGGGTCCACGTCCGGGTCGCGGCTGCTGACGGCGATCTTCGCCCGGCCACCCGGCTCGCGCGCCGCGGCCTCGATGACCACGATGCCCTCGGCGATCTCCGGGACCTCCATCTCGAACAGCTTGGTCAGGAGGTTCACGCTCGCCCGCGAGAGGATGATCTGCGGGCCCTTCGACTCGCGAAGCACGTCGAGCACGTAGGCCTGGACCCGATCGCCGGCGCGGTACGTCTCGCGCGGCACCTGCTCGCGGACCGGTAGCACCGCCTCGGCGCGGCCCAGGTCGACGACGATGTTGCCTCGCTCGAAACGCCGGGCGATGCCGGTGACGATCTCGTTCCGCCGGTCCTTGTACTCGTTGTAGACGTTCTCCCGCTCGGCATCGCGGGTCCGCTGCAGGATGACCTGCTTGGCGGTCTGCGCGGCGATGCGGCC
>JADGQZ010000493.1 GCA_017881345.1 Myxococcaceae bacterium
CCTGCTGCACCAGGTCCAGCACCCGGCGGTTGCGGACCACCAGCGCGCCGGCGCCGAACGGTACGAAGCCGAGCTTGTGCGGATCCACCGTCACCGAGTCGGCCTCCGCCAGCGCCGCGGTGGCCTGGTAGACGCGCTCGGAGGGGAAGTAGCGGAAGTCCTTCCGCACCGCCTCGCGGGGGAGCAGGTGCCCGTGCCGGTCGCGGAAGAGCGTGGGCAGGTAACCACCCCAGGCTGCGTCCACGTGTAGCCAGAAACCCGGGAACCGCCGTCGCACCGCGACCAGCTCGTGGATCGAGTCGAGCGTGCCGAACTCGGTGGTCCCGTACACGCCGACCACCGCCAGTACCGGCTGCTCCCGGCGGCGAAGGACGGCGAGCGCCGCCTCGAGCTCGGCGCCATCCAGACGGGCATCGTTGACCGGCACCGTGACCAGGTTGGCTGCCCCGAGCCCGAGCAGCTTCATCGCCTTGTGCCAGGAGTAGTGGGCAGTGGCCGGGACGACGACCGCGAGGCGCTTCAGAGCGGGGTGGCGGTCGGCGAACGCGGCCAGTCCGAGCTCCTCGACGCGGGCGGCGGTGAGCGCGGCGAAGAGCTCCGGTCCGCGGGCGTCGCGGGTGCAGAACACCGAGACCGCCCGGCTGATCGCCAGCACCTCGTCCACGCCGAGGGCGAGGAGCTCGAGGTCGGTGCTCCCGGCGCGCACCGCGACGTCCGGGACCCAGGTCGCCGTCGCCGCGCAGGCGTCGCGGAGCGCGAGCGGATAGAGGCGGGTGGAGCGTGCCAGCCAGAGGGCCTCGTCGTTGGCGACGGTGCCTCCCGAGGTCAGGTGGCCCAGGGCGCAGGGCTCCTGCGCCGGATCGACCGAAAGCCCGAGCATTCGCGCGAGCTGCCGTCCCACCTCGAGCTCGAGCTGGACGGTGATCGGCGCGACGTCCTCGACGATGTTGTTCGGGTTGTAGAGGGTGGTCACCAGCTGCGCGATGAGCCCGGGCAGGAGCAGGTCCGAGACCATGTGGCCGAGGTATCGCGGATGGAATGACGGCACCGAGCGCTTGAGCGCCGCGGTCAGCTGGTGGAGCTCGTGCCGCGTCCGCGCGAGACCGTCGAGGTAGGCGCGGGTGTACTGGTCATGCGTCCCGATGGGTGGCTCGTCCTCGGGATGGAAGTTGCGCCGCCAGTAGACGTGGTCGCGCACCAGCTCGAGCAGCGTCTTCTCGAAGAAGTCGTTGTTCTCGCCGTAGGCGCCGAGGAAGAACGGGGCGAGCGGATCCGTCATGGCGTCCATCGTCGCACCCGCCGCGTTCGACGGCGAGGACGCTCGTGTCCCGAACGCGCGCAGGTTTTGCGTGCACGCCGCGCCGCGTTCGCCGCGCGAAATGGGCAGTGATCTGGGGCGTACGGCCCCCATGCGGCGCGTGCTGCTCGACGGCGAAGGACGTCTCCGGGTCGGCTGGAGACTCCTGATCTACGTCCTCGTCTTCACCCTCTGTGGTGGGGCGGCGAGCGCCCTCAGTCACGCGCTCCGGAACACGCTCCCCCGCTGGCTCCGCGGGCTCGAGGTGCTGGTCGTGGGCGGCGGCGCATGCGTCCTGGGATTCCGGATGCTCCGGCTGCGGATGGATCGGCGGCCGTGGGACTGGCTGGGGCTCACGTTCTCCTGGCGGACGGTCCGCGCGCTGTTCTGGGGATTCGGCACGGGCGTGCTCATGCTGGTGGTGGTCTTCTGCGTCGAGTGGCAACTCGGGTGGATCGAGCCGACGTGGGTGGCCGAGCGCGGGAGGCTCTCCGCCGTGGTGGGTGCGCTGCTTGCCGCGCTGGCCATCGGTCTCCTCGAGGAGCTGCTCCTCCGGGGCGCGTTTCTCCAGAACCTGGGCGAACGGTTCCCGCTCTGGTCCGCGACCCTCGGTACCGGCGCGGTCTTCGGGCTGCTCCATCTGGCCAATCCGGCGCAGCACGTGGATGTCGCATTCGTCGCGTCGGCGGCGCTCGCGACTCTGATGCTCGTCCTGGCGCGCTTCGTCACCGGCACCCTGGGCTGGGCGATTGGCTGGCACGCCGCATGGGACTGGACGCAGGACCTGCTCGGGATCGCGAACGTCGGAGATGAAAAGCACCACCAGCTGGTGACCGTGGTCCAGCACGGGCCGGTGGCCTGGACCGGCCAGTCCCCCAGCATCGAGGGGGGCGGGCTGGCGATCGCGATCATCGGTGTCGCTGCCGCGGCGCTGTGGATGGTGAGCCGCCGCCGGGGCATCGCCTGGCGTGAGCCGCTCGAGCGAGGAGAACCGCGTCGGTCGGCCGAGGTCGCAGGGGCCGCGCTCCCGAGCAGCGCCTGAGGGCCGGTGCGTGCTGGCTGCACGCTTCGGGGAGCTGCCTGCACCACGGGCATTGCGCCGGAGGGCAGGACCGTACGGTCCCCCGAAATGAGCAGTCACCTTCCGGTGAGGCACGTCATGCGTCGGTCCATCGTCGTCTGTGCGCTGTGCATGCTCTTCTCCCGGTCGGTGTCCGCTGCCGGGGCCCCCGCGCCGCTGGCGCTTCCGCCGGACTCGCCGCGCTGGGAGCTCGAGGGGCAGGCCAAGGTGGTCGAGCACCAGGGCCGCAAGAGCCTCTTCCTCGACGGCGGCGCCGCGGTGGTCAAGGACCTCGACTTCCGCGACGGGGTCATCGACCTCGACGTGTCGACGCCGGCCACGCGTGGGTTCTTCGGGATCGAGTTCCGTATCTCCGACGAGGGGGCAACCGCGGAGTACGTCTACCTGCGCCAGCACAAGTCGGGCGCGCCGGATGCGATGCAGTACACGCCCGTGCTCAACACCGGGTTCAACTGGCAGCTCTACAACGGGCCTGGGTTCACCGGCGCGGTCGACATCCCGAAGGACGTCTGGTTCCACGTGCGCCTGGAGGTGACCGGCGCGCAGGCGCGGCTGTTCGTGAAGGACATGGAGAAGCCGGCGCTGGTCATGGACGATCTGAAGTCCGGGAACCAGAAGGGGCAGCTGGCGCTCAACGTGCTCATCGGGGAGACCTACTTCTCCAACATCGAGGTCCGGCAGACGCCCGATGCAGGCTGGGAGCGTCACTGGCCCCCCATGCCTGCGGACGCCCTGACCCGCTGGAGCCTCTCTCCGGCGTTCGACGCGCTGGCGCGCGACCTCGAGCGTCCGCTGTCGGCGACCGAGAGCGCCGCGATGACCTGGCAGGACGTCGAGGCCGAGCCGCCGGGGCTCGTCCCGATCAACCGGTACCGCCCGAGCCCGCACCCGCGGGTCACCTTCGCCAACGACTTCTCGAAGCGGCTCGATCCGCAGCCGGGGATGAAGATCGTCTACGCCCGGACGACCATCACCTCGGACCGTGACGCGGTGAGGAAGCTCTCGCTCGGCTACAGCGACGACGTGAGCGTCTTCCTGAACGGGAAGATCCTCTACCGGGGGCGGAGTGCGCAGAACTTCCGCGATCCGGCCTTCCTGGGGATCGTCAGCTCCGACGACGACGCGGTCTATCTCCCGCTGAAGAAGGGGAAGAACGAGCTGGTGCTGGCGCTGAGCGAGCTCGGGGGAGGGTGGGGGTTCATCTGCCGGCTCGGCCCACCGCGCTGAACCCTTGGTCGACGGCCCGGAGTAGTCTCGTCGCCACGTGAACTGGACCGAGCTCGCGCGGTGGGCTCCGTGGGGTGTGCTCGCCTGTGCGGTGGTGGTCGGGCCGCTGCTCCTCAAGATCCCCGCTCCGTATGGGCGCTACGCCCGCGCCGGCTGGGGCCCGAACATCCCCGCGCGCCTCGGCTGGACGGTGATGGAGAGCGTGTCCTTCACGGTGTTCCCGCTCTCGTTCTTCGCCCTGTCGCCCTTCGCCTCGGACCCGCGCGCGCAGTGGCTCCTCGTCCCGTGGCTGCTGCACTACGGACAGCGAAGCTTCGTCTTCCCGCTGATGATGAAGCAGCCGCGCCCGATGCCGCTGGCGACGATGGTGATGGCGATGGTCTTCAACAGCCTGAACGCCCTCGGGAACGGCGCAGCTCTCGCCCCGCGAGGACCCTCGCCCTCGGTGGTGCTGGGGGTGCTCGTCTTCGCGGTCGGCTTCGCCCTCAACCTCCACGCGGACGCCGTGCTCCGCGGGCTGCGCTCGACTCCGGGCGAGTACCGGATCCCCCGGGGTGGGCTCTACCGCTGGGTGAGCTGCCCCAACTACCTCGGCGAGTGCCTCGAGTGGCTTGGGTTCGCAATGGCGGCGGGCACCCTCGCCGCGTTCGCCTTCTTCGTCTTCACCGTGGCGAATCTCTTGCCCCGGGCAGTCACCCATCACCGCTGGTACCGGGAGCGCTTCCCGGATTATCCGCGGGAGCGCAAGGTGCTGGTGCCCTTCGTGCTGTAGCGCAAGGTCCGAGTCACGCCCGGCGCGGTGGTGGCTAGAGCACCCGCCCTGATCGCGATCCCTGGGCGCCCGACGTCAGCCGGTCAGACCGCGTCCTGGGTCGAGGATGTTGTGCGCGCGACACGCGGCCCTGTTTGCGGGTCGGCGTCTGTCACCAATTCCAGCGCCGTTCCTCCAATGACCAGCGGTGTCGACGACACGCCTCGCTGAAGAAACCGGGCGCGCAGTCAACCCAACCGGAGCTGAAATGAATTCGAACGGCACGTCGATGCTGGTGTGGAGTGGTCTATGCGTTGCGCTGGCGGCAGTCACGGCCTGCGGCAGCAGCAACGACAGCGGCGCGATCGACGCAGCCCTGCTCGCCCAGGGGAAGCAGACCTTTCGCTACGACACCTTCGGCGACGAGACGAAGTGGACCGATGCCCTGCACATGGAGCAGGTGGTGAGCACGGTCGACCCGACGACCGCACTCACCGTCGGCCTGAAGGTGGATGCGGAGGCTCTCCCGCCCGCAGTGGTGACCGGAATCCAGAACGGAACGGTCAGTCTCACCGATCCAGCGACGACGGTGGCGCTGCTCAAGCTGGGCGCCGTCGTCGGCGTCAAGGGCACGGTCGAGGCCGTCAACGGGAAGGACACGTTGACCCGGGTGGGTTTCACCTGCGCCCTGTGCCACTCGACCGTGGACAACTCGTTTGCCGCCGGGATCGGGAAGCGCCTGGACGGATGGCCCAATCGCGACCTCAACGTGGGCGCCATCGTCGCCCTCTCGCCGGCGCTCGACGCAGCGGCGCGTGCGGTCTTCAACTCCTGGGGTCCCGGGAAGTACGACCCACGATTCAACCAGGACGGGCTGAACGGGCCGCAGGTCATCCCACCGGCCTATGGCCTGAACGGCATCCACAGCATCACCGCGACCGGAGATGGATCGGACATCGCCTACTGGAACCGCTACGTCGCCGTCACCCAGATGGGCGGACACGGAACGTTTTCCGATTCGCGGACAGGCGTGAACGTCACCAATGGCGCCGACGATCTGGTCAGCAACAAGCTCCCCGGTCTGCAGGCCTATCAGCTCTCGCTCGCCGCCCCGACGCCGCCCGCCGGTAGCTTCGACCCTGCGGCAGCATCCCGGGGGCAGGCGCTCTTCGCCGGCGCTGCTGGCTGCTCCACCTGCCACTCCGGCACCGAGCTCACCGACGCCAACCTGCGCCTGCACCCGGCCAGCGACGCCATGGGCGAGCCAGAGCCCGCCGGCGTCCCCAGCTACGCCTCGCGCAGCGCCACCGGGCAGTACCGGACGGC
>JADGQZ010000494.1 GCA_017881345.1 Myxococcaceae bacterium
CGGTCCACGCTGGTCGAGTTCCCCGAGCTCACCTTCTCCCGGTGCGCCGGCTGCGGGCTGATCTACAAGTCTCACCAAGTCTCGGGGCTCGGGCATGGCTACGAGGAGAAGTTTTTCCTCGGAGGCGGAGCCAAGTACCTTCGCCGGTGGGCCCACCGGGTCCGCAAGTGCACGCGGCAGATCCAGGCGTGTCTGGAGTTCCAGCCGAAGGCGCACGCGCTGCTCGACGTCGGATGCTCCATGGGCTACGTGCTCGCCGCCGCGAAGGGCCTCGGACTCTCTGCCACCGGGCTCGACGTCTCGGAGTTCGCGGTGGACGCCTGCCGTGCGCGTGGCTTCGAGGCGGTGGTGGGCTCGGCCACCGCGCTGCCCTTCCCGGATGGCGCGTTCGACGTGGTGATGCTCAAGGCGGTTCTCGAGCACATCCGGGACCCGATGGCCGGGCTGCGCGAGGCGGCGCGGGTGGTGCGCCCCGGAGGCGTGCTCTTCGTCGTGGTGCCGGACGGCGACTACTACAAGCACGCCGTCGTCCCGCGGACCGGCCGGGACTTTCGCCCCGACGCGCGGGGCTGGCAGCACCACGTGTACTTCGACTCGCGGAGCTTCCGTCGCGCCTGCGCCAGCGCGGGCCTGGAGGTCGCGCTCGAGGGCCGGGCGGTCCGGCGCCCGCGGCCAGGTGCCGCGCTCCCGGCAGGCCTCGAGAGGGCGCGCTGGGCGTGGCTGGCGGCCTGGAGCTGGGCGAGCAGGACTGCACACCTCCGCCGGGACATCCAGGCGTTCGTGGTTCGGCCCGCCTAGAGTCGAGCGCCACCGTGCTGCGCGTCATCCCCCTCGGCGGACTCGGCGAGATCGGCCTGAACTCGATGGTGTTCGAGTGCCGGGACGAGCTCCTCCTCGTCGACGCCGGCCTGCTCTTCCCCCCGCCCGAGCTGCCCGGGGTGGAGCTCATCATCCCCGACTTCAGCTACCTCCGGGACGCCGCGGCCCAGCTCGGCGCGGTGCTCCTCACCCACGCTCACGAGGACCACATCGGCGCGCTGCCGTTCCTGCTGCGCGAGCGGATGGTCCCGGTGTACGGCACCCGCCTCACCCTGGCGCTGGTGGCCGAGCGGCTCGACGAGATGGACGTCCGGGCCGACCTCCGGGAGATCCTCCCCGGTGAGCCGTTCCACCCCACGCCGGTCTTCGAGGTGGAGGCGTTCCGGGTGGCCCACTCCATTCCCGACGCGGTGGGCTTCCTGCTCCGGACACCCGAGGGAACGGTGGTGCACACCGGGGACTTCAAGCTCGACCAGACCCCGCTCGACGCACGGCCCACCGACATCGGACGGCTCGAGGCGCTCGCGGACGGCGAGGCGCTGTGCCTCTTCAGCGACTCCACCAACGCCGAGGTGGAGGGCGAGACCCCGCCGGAGCGCGTCGTTGCCGAGACGCTGGACCGCCTCATCCCCGAGGCCGGCGGCCGCGTGCTGGTGGGGCTCTTCGCCTCGCACCTGCACCGGGTGCAGCACGTCATCCAGGTCTGCCAGCGCACCGGGAGGCGTCTGGTCCTCGCAGGGCGGAGCCTGGAGCGGAACGTGGAGGCAGCCCGGCGGGCGGGACGCCTCGAGGTCCCCGAAGGCCTGCTCTGCTCGGTCGAGGAAGCGGAGCGGCTGTTGCCCCACCACCTGTGCGTCCTCGCGACGGGGGCACAGGGAGAACCGCGGGCCGCGCTGTCCCAGCTTCTCCAGCCCGAGGGAGAGGGCCTGCGCATCGAGCGCGGGGACACCGTGCTTCTCAGCTCCCGTCCGGTGCCTGGCAACGAGCGAGCGGTGAGCACGCTCATCAACGCGATGCTCGCCGCCGGGGCACGGGTGCTGCATGCCGGCATCGAGCCCGGGCTCCACGTGTCTGGCCATGCGGCGCGGGGGCAGCAGCGGCGGATGCTCGAGGCGGTGCGGCCCCGTCACTTCGTCCCCATCCACGGGGAGCTGCGCCAGCTCACCGCCCACCTGGACCTCGCCCGGAACACGGGACTCGCCGCCGAGCAGTGCCTCCTCGCCCGCGACGGCGACGTGCTCGGCTTCGCCCGTGGCCAGGGCGCGTTCTGGGGCAAGGCGCGCGTGGGGCGGGTGTTCGAGAGCCGGGCCGGCGGCGGGGACATCGCGCCCGAGGCGCTCTCGGCCCGGAACCGGCTCGCCCGGAGCGGGGTGGTCGCGGTGGCGGTGACGGTCGCGCGCGATACCGGGGCGTACATCGGCCTCCCGCAGCTCATCGGCCGGGGCCTCACCCGGGACGAGGAGGGGGTGCTCGCCTCGGCGGCGCTGGATCTCGTGCCCCTGCTCGAGGAGCTCAGCCCGGCCGTGCGGGGCGACGACGCGTACCTCCGCGAGGCGATGGTCCGGATCACACGCCAGGTCTTCCGCGAGCGTGCTGCCCGCCGGCCGGTGATCCTGCCGCTGCTGCTCCGCGTCTGAGCGTGTCGTCAGGGGGGGCGCCCCACGACGCCTCGCCGCGGTGCGCTACTCGCCTGGCAGGCAGGAGACCACCGCACAGGCGGCCTCTGGTATGACCGCGCGCTCTCCCCCCCACCCCCCGGGGGGCTCCTCGATGCTGCCGTTCCTGCTCACCGCGCTCCTGCTCGCGCCCCCCGACGAGCCACCTGCCGCTCGCCCTGTCCCCGAGCTCCCCCGGAGCCCGAAGGTGGATGGAGTGCTGGGCGACTTCCGCGGCGGCGTGCCGCTCACCGCGCGGCCGCTCGAGGGCGCAAGCGCGACGGCGATCGCCCGGGTCGGCTCCTTCCGCGACACGCTCTACATCGCGGTCGAGGTGCAGGACGAGGCGGTCACCGACCGCGACCGGCTCACGCTCGCCCTCCATTTCCCGGAGGCAGGAGTGACCGCCGGCGGCATGGTGCTGCGCTTCGGACCGGCAGGGAAGCTCGAACCACGGCCGGAGGATGGGGTGAGCCCGGCGACCCTGGCCATGGTCGACGCGGCCGTGCACCGGGGCAAGAAGGGGATGACCCTCGAGGTCGCGGTGCCGGCCCGCGCCCTTCCCCGCTTCCCGGCCCGGGATGCGCTGGTGCTGGAGCTGTGCCTCTCGTACGAGGACGTGGACGACGAAGGGCCGGGGGCGAAGGAGATCTCCACCTGCGCCACCGGGGCGCCGCAGCCCGAGCTCCTGGCGCTCTCGCAGGTGTTCCGCCAGGGGCTCCGGCCCCGTCCGCCCCCGGAGGTACAGACGGTGGAGGGCCGTCCGGGCGGCTGGGTGGGCTTCAACGGCCAGGTGGACCCGAAGTGGGTGCTCGGGGACCGGCCGCTCAACGAGCAGTCGCTCCGGGTGCTGGTGACGGACACCCCGGTGGACCCGGCGGCGGTCCGGGTCTATGTCCCCTCGCGAATGCGGCTCCCGGACGGCAAGGAGCTCCTGGCCGTCCTGACCGGCCAGGTTCCGTTCGGGCAGGACGAGACCTGCGCCCCGGAGCGGGAGATGCGACTGGCGGTGTTCTGGGTGAAGGGCCGGGTGGGAGAACGGGTGCTGGACTGGCCCGCGATGAGCTGTTCCCTGGGCCGGGCGCTGTCCGTGTCACTCGATGAGGACGGCGAGCTGTCGGTCGGTTATTCCAGCGGGGCCACGGTCCGCTTCACCTGGGACCGGGACCACTTCGAACGCATCGAGTACGGACGGCTGTGAGCACGCACGAGAGCAAGGCGCTGTACATGGCGACCCTGGGCTGCCCGAAGAACCGGGTGGACTCGGAGGTCATGCTGGGGACGCTGGGAGCCCGGGGGTACCGGCTCGTCGAGAGCCCGGCGGAGGCCGCGGTCATCGTGGTGAACACCTGCGCGTTCATCGGACCGGCGAAGCAGGAGTCGGTGGACACCATCCTCGAGCTGGCCGAGTTCAAGAAGAGCGGCCAGTGCAACACCCTGGTGGTGACCGGCTGCCTGTCGCAGCGCTACGGCCCCGAGCTGGCGAAGGAGATGCCGGAGGTCGACCACTTCCTGGGCACCGGGGCGTACGTGCAGATCGGCGATCTGCTCGCCGCCGAGGCCGCGCCCCGGCAGGTCATCCCCGATCCGCATTACGTCCACGACGCGCGGACACCGAAGGTCAACTCCAGCCCGAAGTGGACCGCGTACCTCAAGATCTCCGAGGGATGCGACAACGCCTGCGCCTTCTGCATCATCCCCACGCTCCGGGGGGCGCAGCGCTCACGGCCCATCGAAGATCTCTTGTCCGAGGCACGCACCCTGGCCGCGAGCGGGGTCCGGGAGCTCAACCTCGTCGCGCAGGACCTCACGGCCTACGGGCACGACCTGCCCGGGAAGCCCGCGCTGCACCAGCTGCTCGAGGCGCTCTGCACCGTCGACGTGCGGTGGATCCGGCTGCACTACGCCTACCCGCGGGTGTTCCCCGACGCGCTGATCGAGGTGATGGCGCGTGAGCCGAAGATCGCCAAGTACCTGGACATGCCGCTCCAGCACACCTCGGACCGGCTCCTGCGCTCGATGCGGCGCGGCCGGGACAGCGCGTTCCTCATCGCGCTCCTCGCCAAGCTGCGCGCGCGCATCCCCGGGCTCACCTTCCGCACCTCGCTCATCGCCGGGTTGCCGGGCGAGACCGAGGAGGACTTCGAGCTGCTGAAGGAGTTCGTCCGCACGCAGCACTTCGAGCGGATGGGCTGCTTCCAGTACTCGGACGAGGAAGGCACGGCGGCCTACGACTTCCCGGACAAGGTCCCGCCGAAGGTCATCGAGCGGCGCTGGCGCGAGGTCATGGCCATCCAGAAGCGGATCAACCGCGAGCAGAACCGCGCGCTGATCGGCAAGCGGCTGGAGGTGCTGGTGGAGGGCCCGAGCCCCGAGTCGGACGATCTCCTGGTCGGCCGGCACGAGGGCCAGGCGCCGGACATCGACGGGGTGGTCTACATCAACGATGGGTTCGGCTATCCGGGCGAGTTCGTGACCGTCGAGGTCACCGAGGCGCACGACTACGACCTGGTGGGACGGGTGGTGGACCGCCCGGAGAAGAAGGCCGTCGCAAGCGCCTAGCACGAGGGCGGAGCGGTCCTCAGCGCGGCTCGCGCTCTCCCGCACCTCGCTGTGCGGCGGCCGGTCCCGCGTCCTCCGCCTGCCGGCACGCCGGCGCCGCGGCTCCCTTCGGTCGGGCGAGGGTCATCCGGGCGGCCGCCAGGTCGATGACGACGCGGCGCGCTCCCCAGGCCTCCGGGCCGAGCACGCCGATGGCCGGGGCCCGCGTCCAGTCTGCCCGGGTCTTCACCGGCACGTCGCACGCCTCCCAGCCCGGGGCGAGCTGGACGATGCGGAGCACGCTCTCGGCCCCGAGCAGGCGGGCCTGGAACTGGCCGAGCTCGCTGGAACGCCCGGTGGCGAGGATCAGCGTCTGGAGGACGGTGGCCGCGGTGCCAGTGAGCTGGCCGGCCACCAGTAGCCGGTCGGTGTCCGGCGCCCGGGTCACCTCGACCTGGATCTGCTCGAGGGCCGCCGGGAGCTTGGGGGCGTCCCGGGTGACCAGGATGGTCCCGGCGTCGAGGTCCAGATCCAGGATGGAGCGCCCGAGCACGTCGAGTCCGAGCCAGAGCGTGCAGCCCGTTCCAGGCACCACCGCCGCACGGAACTGCGGCAGCTTCGCGGGCCCGAGCGTCACGCCGGTGACCGGAACCTCGGGGAGGGTCTGCCAACCTCCCTGAAGAAGCGGGAGCCGGACCTGCACCTCCGCACCGGTGTTCGCTCCGAGGCAGGTCGCCGTGATGAGCGAGCGAGGCTCCTCGACCGCGAGCAGCACGTCGGCAGCCGCGCCGCCCACCTTCCCCTCGACGTGGAGCCCGGGCCCCGGCCGGATGGTGAGCGCCACCACCGGACCGGCGTCGGCGACGCCGCCGTGCGCGCAGCCCAGGAGCAATGCGAGCCCCGCGCCCAGCCGACGGGAGAGGCTCACCGTGCGGCGGTGCTGTCGATGATCTGGGTGCCCGGGGGTGGCGTGAGCTGGAACGTCTCCTTGGGCAGGGCCACGTTGGTCTTCAGCGCCGAGAAGGTGATGGTGTTCCGGCTTCCGTCCGGATCGATGACGATGCTCCGGCGCACCTGCGCCGACTTCGAGTCGATCTCCAGCTGCACCTCCCGGAAGCGGGCGTCGGGCTTCTTCGGCACCAGGGTGAGCAGCGTGCCCACGCATTCCTTGCACTCCGTCCGCGAGATGTCGAACTCGTCCCCGAGCTTCCCCTTTCCCCAGAGAAAGGTCACCGATGCCGAGAGCTGGCTTGTCGGGAGCGCAGCCTTGGTGAGCGTCTGCGCGTCAGGGTCGAGCGCGTAGATCCGATCGCCCGAGAGGACGAAGGTTCGCTTCGACGGGGTGAGGTACTCCCAGCGCATCTTCGCCGGCTTCTGGAACGCCACCGTGCCGGTGGAGACCACCGTGCGATTGAAGGTCCGGTACAGGTACTCCTGCTTGAAGTCGGCGGTGAAGTCCTGCGTGCGTTCGTAGAAGCCCTGCATCCGGTCGACGAGGGCCTTCACCTCGGGCGCCATCGGATGTGCGCCGGCGGGGGCGGGTGCTGCGGCGAGCGCCAGGACCAGCGGCAGGAGTGACATGGAGAACAGCCGTGCCATGCACAGGGTCCGACGTCCAGTCCGGGGCCTGGATTCAGTTCCCGGCCGGGCGTCGGCGTGGCACCCTCCGCCCCTCAACCTCAGGAGGAGTCCATGCGTCCGCTCGGCCGACTTGCCGCATCCGTCCTCGTTCTCGCGGTCCCTGCTCTCGCCCAGCAGCCCAGCACCTCGGGTCCCGCCGCCAAGCCCGTGCCTCCGAAGCCGAACCCCGCGTTGACCGAGGCCTTCAAGGACATGGCCGGGACCTGGGCGTGCACGGGGGCAATGGACAATCCGACGGCCCCGGGGACCCAGGTGAAGACCCAGGGCGAGATGAAGATCGGGCCCGAGCTCGATGGCTTCGCCTGGACAGGCAACTACCGCATGGAGAAGAACGCCGCGATGCCGATGCCGATGAAGATGCGTCTCAGCTGGGGGTGGGACGACTCCAAGCACAAGATGGTCGAGTTCGGGTTCGACAACATCGGCAGCACCTTCGTGGGCACGGCGGACGGGATGAAGGACGGGACCATCGTCTGGTCCGAGGAGGGGGCGATGATGGGTCAACCGGTCAAGACCCGGACCACCGTCACCCGGAAGAGCCCCAAGGAGATCACCGTGGTCAGCGAGATCGAGAACAAGGGCGCGTGGCAGAAGATGGGCGAGGACCGCTGCAAGAAGAAGTAGAGCCGTCGACGTCCGAGACGCCCACCGCTGCGAAGCGTCCGCGCCCGTGGCAAGCTGCAACGATGTTGCCGCCCTCCAGCGAGGGACCAGACGGGTCGACCCAGGCTGCGCTCCAGGCGGTGTTCGCGGGCACCGCGAGCGAGGTCGGTGACGGCTTCTTTCGCGCGCTGGTCGAGAACCTGGCCCGCGCGCTCGGGACCCACGGCGCCTGGGTGACCGAGTTCTTCCCCCGGGAGCGCGTCCTGCGCGCGCGCGCCTTCCGGCTGGGGAATGAGTGGCTCGAGGGCTTCGAGCAGCCCGTCGACGGAACGCCCTGCAAGGTGGTCATCGAGGATCGACGCGTCGTTCACTACCCGGACCGCGTCCTCGAGATCTACCCGGACGAGCCGAACCTCCGCAGCGTCCAGGCGGTCAGCTATCTGGGAGTGCCGCTCCGGGATCTGGACGGCACGGTCCTCGGCCATCTGGCAGTGATGGACATCAAGCCGATGCCGGCCGACCCGATCAAGCTGACGCTCTTCGAGATCTTCGCCGGGCGCGCGGCAGCCGAGCTCAGGCGTCTGCGCGCCGAGAAGGAGGTGCGCGCCCGGGAGGCGCAGCTCGCGGGGCTGGTCAACAGCGCGATGGACGCGATCGTCCAGCTCGACGGTGGAGTCCGGGTCACCCAGATGAACGCCGCAGCCGAGCGGACCTTCGAGCAGCCCAGCGAGCACGCGCAGGGGATGCCCCTCTCCACGCTGGTCGCCGTCGAGGACGCGGCGAAGCTCGAGGCGCTCTGCCGGAGCCTGGGCGAGCGCCCCCCGGCGGAGCGCAGCGCCTGGGTCCCAGGGGGATTGACCGGTCGGACCGCGGGCGGAAGCACCTTCCGCGCCGAGGCCACGCTCTCTCTCTTCGAGCTGGACGGCCACCAGCACTTCACCCTCATCCTCCGGAACGTCGACGAGCGCCTCGAGGCCGAGCGCCGGATCCTCACCCTCAGCGACGAGGCCGAGTATCTCCGCACCGAGCTGCGCCAGCTGGGCCGCTCCGGGGAGATCCTCGGCCGGAGCGCGCCGCTGCTCCACGTCCTCACCGAGGTGCGGCAGGTCGGCCCGGCGGACACCACGGTGCTCATCCTGGGCGAGACCGGGACCGGCAAGGAGCTCTTCGCCCGCGCCCTCCACCAGGCCAGCCGCCGCCGTGGCAAGCCGCTGGTGAAGGTGAACTGCGCCGCCATCCCTGCGGCGCTCATCGAGAGCGAATTCTTCGGCCACGAGCGCGGCGCCTTCACCGGCGCGACCGCGAGGCGCGATGGGCGCTTCACCCTCGCCGACGGCGGGACGATCTTCCTCGACGAGGTGGGCGAGCTCCCGCTGGAGCTGCAGGGGAAGCTGCTCCGCGTGCTGCAGGAGGGGGAGTTCGAGCCGGTGGGTAGCTCGCGCACGCGCAAGGTCGACGTCCGCGTGCTCGCCGCCACCAACCGGGACCTGGGGAAGGCGGTGGCCGAGGGGAAGTTCCGCGAGGATCTGTTCTACCGGCTGAGCGTGTTTCCCCTCGTGGTTCCCGCGCTCCGCGAGCGCGGCGACGACGTGGTGCTCCTGGCCGAGGAGTTTGCCCGGCAGTTCGCCGCCCGCGCGGGCAAACGGCTCCTCCCGCTCGGGCCCGACGCGGCCGGGCGCCTGCGGGCGTACGCCTGGCCAGGCAACGTGCGCGAGCTGCAGAACGTCATCGAGCGTGCGGTCATCACCGCGCGCGACGGACAGCTGAACCTCGAACGGGCCCTCCCTGCGCCGGACGACCATGCGGCGCCCGCGCCGGCGCCCGCCCAGGTATTGACCGCGCGGGAACTCGCACGGCTGGAGCGAGAGAACCTGCGACGCGCGCTGGAGACGACCGACTGGCAGATCGCCGGAGAGGGCGGCGCGGCCCGTCTGCTCGGGCTGGCCCCTTCGACGCTGGCCTCGCGGATGAAGGCGCTTCGTCTGCGGCGCCATCGCTGACAGGGGCCGGGCGACCCAATCCCCCGGCACGAGATCTCGTGATCTCACGAGATCTCGGGACCCCCGCGCGCTGATAATTTAGCAAAATCAAATACTTGCATCTCTATCGTCCTGGCCCGTCGACTGCTCAGTGCTCCCCCGACGGCGCTCCTGCCGCGCACCCAGATCAAGGAACGAGCATGCAGACCGAAATGCAGACCCAGCCCTCCCCCGCGACCGAGGGTCGCTACGCCCGCTGCCTCGAGAACTCCCGCCGCATTCGCTGGGACATCGACCGGGACGTCATCCGCGGCCGGACGTTCGACTTCTCCGGCCACTTCCTCCCCGATGGGCTCTCCATGGTGAACCGGCTCCCGTTCCTGAACGCAGCCGATGCACGGCTGCTGAGCCAGATCCAGGGGCGGACGTACGCGAACATCTTTGGCCTGGTCGAGCGCTGGATCAACGCCAAGGTGCTCGAGCTCTCGCGCGAGCACTGGCTGGGAGATCAGGTCGCCCTCGAGGCGCTGGTGGGCTTCAGCCAGGAGGAGCTGAAGCACCAGGAGCTGTTCCGGCGCATCGAGCGGATGATCACCGCCGGGATGCCCTCCGGGTACAGCGCCGTGGGCAACGCGAACGACGTCGCCTCGCTGGTGCTCGGCAAGTCGACCTGGGCGGTGCTGGCCCTCACCTGCCACATCGAGCTCTTCACCCAGGTGCACTACCTCGAGTCCATCCAGCCCGACGGCTCGCTGTCCCCGCTCTTCAAGGATGTCTTCCTCTTCCACTGGAAGGAGGAGTCCCAGCACGCCATCCTCGACGAGCTGGAGTGGACGCGCTGCGACGCGCGGCTCACACCGGCCGAGCGGGATCGCGCGGTGGATGACTTCATCGCCCTGGTCGGGGCGGTGGACGGACTGATCCAGGCGCAGGCGGCGGCCGACGTCACCTATTTCCGCACGCTGGCCGCTGGCCCGTTCCGGAGCGAGCAGGTGACTGCGCTCGAGGAGGGCGTGCTGCGCGCGTACCGCTGGCAGTACATCGTCTCCGGGGCGCAGCACCCGAGATTCCTGAAGCTGCTCACGGGGATGATCACCCCGGCGCAGACGGAGCGCGTGATGAAGGCGCTCGCCCCGATCATGGCATGAGCCCGGCGATGCGCCTCAGCGGCCGAAGAGGCGCTTCCGCTGCTTGACGCTGAGGGCGTAGAAACGGTCGCGGAGCGTGCGTGCCTCCGCTTCGGGAAGGTCGCCGTTCGCCTTCCCGTGATCGAGCCGCCAGCCGATGGCGCGCGAGAGGGTCGCCGAGACGGCGGCCGAGACGTTGAGGCTCCGGGTGAAGCCGCGCATCGGGATCCAGAACGCCTCGTCGGCGGCGGCGAGCGCGTCGGGGGTCACACCGGTTCGCTCGTTTCCGAAGACCAGCGCCAGGGGACGGTCGAACTCCATCTCGAAGACGCTGCGCGCGTCGTCGCGGACTGCGGACACGCAGATCCGGTACCCGGCAACGCGCAGGGCGCGGGCACAGGACGCGAAGCTCTTGTACCGGTGAATGTCGAGCCACTTGTCACAGCCCTGCGTGACCTTGTCGTGCGGGGCGAAGGGCACGTCCGGGTTCTCGACCACGTGGACGTCCTGGATCCCGAAGGCCTCACAGCTGCGCAGCACCGCGGCCATGTTGAAGGTGTCCTCGAGCTGGTCGAGCACCACGGTGAGCCCGCGCAGCCGGCGCCCGACGACCGCGTCCACCTTCTCGCGCCGCGGTGGAAGCAGGAGCGTGTCCGCCGCGGGCGCAGGACGTGAGGGCCCGGCCGGAGTGACACGCTTCACCGGCGAGACCTCCCGGGAGGGCGGCGACCCGCCCTGGCGGTGGTCTTGCGTGCAGCAGCGCCCGAGCCACGCGGGCTGGGTGTCTTCTTCCGGCTGGCCGCACCCGCCGCCGAAGTCTTCGCCGGGCCACCACGCGCCGGCTTCGTCGAGGCAGGCGCCTTGCGTGGAGGCACGGGAATGCGCGCCGTGGGTCTGCGCGGCGCCGCCACGACCGCCTCCGCGGGGGCCGAGGGGTGCGCAGCGGCCGTGGGCTCCACCGGAGCGCCGGAGCGTGGACGCCGCCTCGGCCGTGCCGCGCGCCCGAGCGTCGGGAGCGCACCGCCGGTGAGCACCTGGGCCACCGCGTCGAGCAGCGGCCCGAGGCCCTCGCCCGTCGCTGCAGAGATGGGGAAGACGGGAACGCCGCGCTCCGCCATCGCCGCCTGGAACGGAGCGAGCCGCTCCCGGCCATCGGGCAGGTCCATCTTGTTCGCGGCGACGATCTGGGGCTTCCCCGCGAGCTCGGGGCTGTAGCGCGCCAGCTCGTGGTTCAGCACGTCGAGGTCGTGGAGCGGGGCGCGGTCCTCCCCGGGGGCGGCGAGGTCGACCATGTGGATCAGCACCCGGCACCGCTCGACATGGCGCAGGAACTGATGCCCGAGGCCCGCTCCCTCCGCCGCGCCCTCGATGATGCCGGGGATGTCCGCCATCACGAACGAGATGCCGTCCTTGTACGGGACGACCCCCAGGTTGGGCACCAGCGTGGTGAACGGGTAATCGGCCACCTTCGGCCGGGCGCGCGAGATGCGCGAGATAAGCGTGCTCTTCCCCGCGTTGGGGAACCCGAGCAGGCCCACGTCGGCGAGCAGCTTCAGCTCGAGCACCAGCTTCCGCTCCTCGCCCGGTGTGCCGTCCTGGGCGAAGCGGGGCGTCTGCCGGGTCGAGGTGGCGAAGTTGATGTTCCCGAGTCCGCCGCGACCGCCGCGGGCGATGACCACCCTGGCGCCCGGGCTGGCGAGGTCGGCGAGGATCTCGCCCGAGTCCTGGTCGCGGATCAGCGTGCCCACCGGGACGCGCAGGACGAGGTCCTCCGCGGCCGCCCCGTTGCAGTCGCTCCCCATCCCGTGCTGCCCGTTCCTCGCCCGGTGGAGCGGCTGGTACCGGTAGTCGAGCAACGTGGTGAGCCCGGTGTCGGCCTCGAAGATGACCGAGCCGCCATTCCCCCCATCACCGCCGGAGGGTCCGCCGCGGTCGATGAACTTCTCCCGGCGGAAGGCCACGGCACCGTTACCGCCGTCGCCGGCCTTCACCTGGATGGAGACCTGGTCGACGAACTTCACGGGGGCCTCGAATCGCTCGGAATGTTCGAAGCGGGCCGGCGTCCCCTCGTCGGAGGGTGCGCGGGCCCGCTCGGGGATGCTCGGCGCCGGGGCGGCGGGCCCCGCGCAGCTGGATCAGGCGCTGGCGGCCGCCTGGGGATAGACCGAGACCTTCTTCCGATCCTTGCCCAGGCGCTCGTACTTCACCACGCCGTCCACGGTGGCGTAGAGCGTGTAGTCGCGCCCGAGGCGGACGTTGGAGCCGGGGTGGATGACGGTGCCGAGCTGCCGCATGAGGATGCTGCCCGCCTTCACGGCCTCGCCGCCGAACACCTTCACCCCGCGCCGCTGTCCGCCCGAGTCACGCCCGTTGCGCGAGCTGCCCTGTCCCTTTTTGTGAGCCATGGTGTTGTTCCTGGTGGGGCGCGGTTCAGCCCGCGACCGAGACGACCTTCACTTCGGTGTAGGGCTGCCGGTGGCCCTTCGCTCGCGTCCAGCCTTCCTTCTCCTTCCGGAAGTGCAGCACGCGGCGGTACTTGTCCTGGGCGAGGATCTTCCCCACCACCTTGGCCCCGTCGACGAGCGGGCGGCCAGCCTTGGGGGACTCCGTCCCGCCGAGCCAGAGCACCTCGGCAAAGGTGATCTCGCTGCCGACCTCGCCGGGGACCTTCTCGATGCGGACCACGTCGCCCTCGGCGACGCGGTACTGCTTCCCGCCGGTGCGGATGACTGCGTACATCTTGGACCTGCCCCTGTCGTGAAAGGGCCGGACGGATAGCCCGCAACCCCCCGGAAGTCAAGGCAGACGCCGACCAGCCGGAACCCGCCAACCCGCCGGTCGCTTCTCTCGACGCCGGGGCCGGGTGGGAGGGGGCAGGTGCAACGTTCGGCCCGTCCAGGGGTCCTCCGGGCATGCTCTCGATGAATCGTCGTGAGGTCATCTTCCGGATTGGCGGGATC
>JADGQZ010000495.1 GCA_017881345.1 Myxococcaceae bacterium
ACCGCCGCGCGGATCGCCCCCAGCTCCTCGGGGCCCAGACCTGCCGCCCGGGCCAGGGCGGGCTCGGCCAGCGCACGCGAGAGCAGCGCGAAGTTGCTCTTCGCCTCCACGTGCGCGGCGGGACGGTTGACGAGCAGCGAGCCCCCGGCGGTCTGGCCGGAGAAGAACTCCTCGAGGAACGGGCTCGGGGTCTCGCTCAGCCGGTGGACGAAGAGGTGGCGGTAGACCAGGTCGAACGTCTTCCCGTGCGCGGTGAACATCACATCCCCGCTCGCCTCGTCCGGGTAGACGCGGTGGGTCTCGGTGCCGAGCTCGCCGAACCGGCGCACCAGGTGGTCCACCTCCGAGAGCTGGCTGTCGCTTCGGCGGCAGAGCACCGCGATGCGCTCCGGCGGCCGTCCGGACTCCTGCATCGAGGACGCGACCAGCGCCCAGTACAGTGCCTGGACGTTGCTCCCGTTCTCCACCTCCAGGCGTCGCACGTTCATTGCGTCGAGACCAGCCGTGCGACCGACCACCTGGATGAATGCGCCGGCCGCCATGTCCGAGTAGCCCGGCATCGCCGGGATGGTGGCGTTCAGCTCCAGCGCCGCGGGGCGGCCCGGGACGAGGAAGTCGATCCGGGCGATGGCCAGACGGTGCGTCCCCGGCGCCGAGAGCTCCACCAGCCGCCGCTCCAGCGGAGAGAGCGCGTCCAGGAGCAGCTCACGCGAGGGTCCCTGCACCGTGGCCTGCGCCATCCGGAAACCGGCGAGCGACAGCAGCCGCGCCAGCCGATGCCGCTCCTCGATGACCCGCGCCGGCAACACCACAGGGGTGGCGCCGGGAGGGATCGCTCGCTGAGCCCCGTCGGCTCCGGTGGTCACGAGCCCACGGGCGAATGCCTCGTCGGCGAGCGCAGTCGCGTAACCGGCGGCGAGCGGGCGGAGGTCCTGGAAAGGATCGGTCACGGGGGATAAACCGCCCCCGAGTCCTACGACGGCCTGTGCCCCGGCGCCAGGCAGGAGACGACCCCATGGGGATGGTCACGGGCGGCCAGCTGGTGGCGCGGATGCTGAAGGAGGAGCGGGTGCGGCACGTCTTCACCCTCTCCGGCCTCCACGTCGCGCCCATCTACGCGGGGCTGGTCGAGGAGGGCATCGCGGTCGTCGACACCCGGCACGAGCAGGCCGCGGCACATGCCGCCGATGCCTACGCCCGCATCACCCGCGGGGTCGGCGTCGCGGTGGTGACCGCCGGCCCGGGCGTCACCGACGCGCTCACCGGGGTGGCCAATGCCAACGCCGCCAACTCCCCGCTCATCCTCCTCGGCGGCGCCGCGCCGCTCTTCAACCAGAGCCGCGGCAGCCTCCAGGAGATGGAGCAGGTGGACCTCTTCCACCGCATCTCCAAGTGGTCCGACCGTGTCCCGTCCCCCGAGCTGGTCCCCCTGTACATGGCCAAGGCGTTCCGGGTGGCGCTGAGCGGGCGGCCGGGGCCGGTGTTCCTCGAGCTCGCCTGGGACGTGCTGTGCAACGGCGTCGACGAGTCCGCGCTCCAGATTCCCCGGCTGTACCGGACCCGCGCCCGCGTGGCGCC
The DNA here is from genome assembly GCA_017881345.1 of Myxococcaceae bacterium. Taxonomy (GTDB): domain Bacteria; phylum Myxococcota; class Myxococcia; order Myxococcales; family Myxococcaceae; genus RPRB01. Next base: position 1,579 of record JADGQZ010000495.1, read on the forward strand.
GGATCCGGTCGCGGTGGACGAGGCGCTGGCGCTGCTCGCCGCCGCCGAGCGCCCGGCGATGATCGCCGGCTCGAGCGTGTACTGGGACGACGCCCCGGATGCGCTCCGGGCCTTCGTCGAGCGGGCGCAGATCCCCACCTACCTGAACGGCGCCGGCCGCGGCTGCCTCCCGCCGGACCATCCGATGTTCTTCCAGCACACCCGGAAGGAGGCGCTCACCGGGGCAGACCTGGTCTTCGTGGTGGGCACCCCGTTCGACTTCCGCCTCAACTACGGGGCCGAGCCGACGTTCAGCGCCGCCTCGAAGATCGTCCAGGTCGACATCGATCCCACGGAGGTGGGACGCAACCGGCCGGTGGACGTGGGGCTGGTCGCCGACAGCCGCTCGGCGCTCTCGGCCTTTGCCGACGGGGCCAGGAAGGCCACGCGGACCGCGTACATCCAGGAGCTCCGGGCCTCGGAGAAGCGGAAGCTCGAGGCACTGGAGGAGTGGACAGGGAGCGATGCCGTCCCCATCCACCATTACCGGCTGGCGAAGGAGCTCTCGAACGTCGCCAACGCCGGCGACCGCGACCCCATGTTCATCGCCGACGGCGGGAACTGGGTGGCGCTGGCGGCGAAGGTGTTGACCCTCAAGGCGCCGGGACGCTGGCTCGACCCGGGTCCGCTCGGCTGCCTCGGCGTGGGCGCGCCCTTCGCGCTGGCGGCGAAGCTGCTGCATCCCGAGCGGCAGATCTGGATCGTGCAGGGCGATGGCTCGTTCGGGCTGAACGGGATGGACTTCGAGACCGCCGTCCGGTTCAAGCTGCCGATGATCTGCGTCGTCGGGAACGACGCGGCGTGGGGGCAGATCCGGCTCCCGCAGCTCGGGATGTTCGGACCCGAGAAGTCGCCCGCGACCTTGCTCGCGCCGACCCGGTACGACCTGGTGGTGAAGGCGTTCGGCGGGTGGGGCGAGCTGGTGACCGAGCCAGCACAGATTCGCCCGGCGCTGGAGCGCGCGGTCGCCTCGGGCACGGTGGCCTGCGTCAACGTGATGCTCGATCCGGAGGCCCCTGCCACCTCCGGCGCGATGGGGTACGCCGTATGAAGGTGCACCGGCTGGAACGGCACGACACGGCCTTGCTCGTCGTCGACGTGCAGGAGCGGCTCGCCGCGGCGATGGATCCGGAGGCGCTGGCCCGGATGCTCGGGCGGCTCGGGGCCCTCATCGAGGGTGCCCGCGTGCTCGGCCTCCCCATCGCCGTCACCGAGCAGTATCCGAAAGGGCTCGGGCACACCGTGCGGAGCATCAAGGAGCGACTGGGCGACGTCCCCGTGGTCGAGAAGCTCCGGTTCTCGGCGCTCGAAGGCACGGTGCGGGAGCGCCTGGCGGGGCGGCGGCACGTCGTGGTCGCCGGGATGGAGACGCACGTGTGCGTCTACCAGACCGTGAGAGATCTCATCTCGGAGGGCCGGCATCCGGCGCTGTGCATGGACGCCGTGCTCAGCCGGTTCCCGGTGGATCGCGAGGCGGGCCTCGAGCTGGCACGCGCGGCCGGGGCGACGCTCACCTCCGTCGAGGCCGCGCTGTTCGAGATGCTCGAGACTGCCGGCACGCCGGAGTTCAAGCGCATCTCCGCCGCGGTGAAGTGAGCGCGGCCGCCGAGCAAGCGGCGGAGGGTGGGGGCATCGGCCCATGGGGGACGCCGAACCACCGGGGAGATGCAGTGGTGTGCCGGAGGTGGAGCTTGCCTCGCGCCGACCGGGGCGGGTTGTCGCGCGTACCCAGGAGACGCGCAGCTTCGTTCCTGCCGTTCCCCGAATGGGCTTGGGGAACCAATCTGGAACGGTCCCTTCCTCGGGAAGGGGCGCGCCCACCCCGTTTCGCGTTCCAAATTGTCCCGCGGACACGACCCGGGAACCGTTTCAACGTCAGCGGACCGGTTTCCCAAGGCTCGCGAGGGAGACAATTCGGAACGCGAAACGGGGTGGGCGCGGACCTTGGTCCCCGGGGGGACCGTTCCAAAATGGTTCGCAAACCATGCCGGGGTGCCCACCTCGAAGGCCCGTGAGCGCGTCGGACTGCTGGGCATGCGCGACACCCCGTCACGGTCCGGGCCGAGGCAAGCGTCGTCCCGGCAAGGCCGCGCTGGTCGCCGCTTCCGGCTCCGCCAGAGGCCGGTTCGAACGGGGTGCGAACCCGCGCAGCCCGGACACAGGCGCCGCGCCGCGTGCCCGAGGAGCGGGCG
>JADGQZ010000496.1 GCA_017881345.1 Myxococcaceae bacterium
AGCTCGAAGGGCGCGGTCTTGCCTGCATCGAGGGCGACGTCGGTCGGCACCGTTCCGCCTCTGGCCACCCGCGCGGCAGGGGCGCTATGCAGGCGGTCCATGGCTGACCCAAAGCTGCCCGAGACGGCGCTCCAGATCCACATCGACGACGCGGTGGCCGACGGGGTCTACGTGAACATGGCCCTGGTGAACCACACCGACTCCGAGTTCACCCTGGACTTCGTCTACGTCCAGCCGCAGCAGCCCAAGGCGCGGGTGAAGGCCCGGGTCATCACCAGCCCGCGTCACATGAAGCGGCTCGTGGCGGCGATGGTGGACAACATCCAGAAGTACGAGGCCAAGTACGGCGTCATCGACGCCGGTGACCCCGGCCTCCCGGTGCACTGATGCGTGCTGGAGCCCCCGAGACCGAGGGCGACCTCGGCCGCCGGATGACCGAGTTCGTCGAGGCGCTGCAGCGCAGCATCTGCTCGGCGGTGGAGGCCGAGGAGGGCGGGGCCACGTTCCGCGAGGACGTCTGGGAGCGCCCGGGCGGCGGCGGCGGGCGGACCCGCGTACTCGAGGGCGGCAAGGTGTTCGAGAAGGGCGGAGTCAACGTCTCCGCCGTGTGGGGCGAGCTCGAGGAGCAGTTCGCGAACCGGCTCCAGGGCGAGGGGCGACGCTTCTTCGCCGCGGGGCTGAGCCTCATCCTTCACCCGCGCAACCCGCGCGTGCCCACCGTGCACGCCAACTGGCGGTTCATCCAGCAGGGCGGCAAGGCGTGGTTCGGCGGCGGCGCAGACCTCACGCCGCACTACCTCTACGAGGAGGACGCGGTGCACTTCCACCGGGTGCTGCGCGACGTCTGCGAGCGGCACGAGCCGGGGAGCTATGCCCGCTTCAAGGTCGACTGCGACCGGTACTTCTGGCTGACACACCGGGACGAGTCCCGGGGGGTGGGCGGCATCTTCTTCGAGAACACCGGTCGGCCCCTGGAGAAGGACTTCGCCTTCGTCCAGGACTGCGGCCGGGCCTTCGTCCCCGCTTACCTGCCGATCGTGCAGCGGCGGCGGGAGCTGCCGTACTCGGCCGACCACCGGCGCTGGCAGCTGCTGCGTCGAGGGCGCTACGTGGAGTTCAACCTCGTCTACGACCGGGGCACCGTCTTCGGGCTCCAGACGCGTGGACGGACCGAGAGCATCCTCGTCTCCATGCCACCCGAGGTGGCGTGGGGCTATGACGTCCAGCCGGAGCCGGGAAGCGAGGAGGCGAAGCTGGTGGCGGTGCTTCGCGACCCGCGCACCTGGGTGTGAGAGCGGAAACGCACCATCAGGCCTGCTAGGTTGTCTTCCTCCCGGTGGCCACCGACGACCACAGCCTGGTCCAGCGCGCCCGCTCCGGCGACGAGCGCGCATTCAGGCTCCTGGTCGAGCGGTACCAGAAGAAGGTCTACGCGGTCGCTCTGGGGATGGTGAAGGACCGCGAGGAGGCCATGGACGTCGTCCAGGAGGCCTTCGTGAAGGTCTACCGCTCGCTCGAGAGCTTCAAGTCGGACGCCACGTTCTACACCTGGCTCTACCGGATCACGGTGAACGTCTGCATCGACGTGATCCGCCGTCGTGGCGCGGCGCGGAGCGAGACGGTGGAGTTCGACGAGCACATCGCCCACGACCTCACCGAGGCCAACCTCGGGGGGGTCTCCTCGCAGCTCGGCAACAACCCCGAGAAGGCGGTGCTCCAGCGCGAGGTGGGCGAGAAGATCCAGGCTGCCCTGGAGCAGATTCCGGAAAAGCACCGCGCCATCCTGTTGCTTCGCGAGCTCGATGGCTTGAGCTACGAGGAGCTCGCACAAGTCCTCGAAATTCCTAAAGGAACCGTGATGTCCCGGCTCTTCCATGCCCGGGCCAAGGTGCAGAAGTTGCTGTCGGAGTCCCTCGGAATCCCCATGCCGTCCGGGGACGGTGAAGACTGATGTCGAGGAAGAATATGAGCCAGGCTGCGTGCGTCCCAGAGCGGAAGGGCCTTCGGTCGTCATGTCGCTGAATCCGTCCACACTCCAGCTGCTCTCCGCGTACATCGACGGCGAGCTCACCGCCGCCGAGCGGGAGGTCGTGGAGCGTGCGCTGGCGGCGGACCCACGGGTGCGTGAGATCGAGCAGTCGATGCGTGGCCTTGGTCCGGCGATGCGCACGCTGTCCGATGCGCAGGTCGCCCAGGCGAACTTCAGTGGGCTCGCGGACCGGGTGCTCGGGCGCGTGTCGCGGAGTCCGGGCGTCCTCGATCGGCTGCGCGACGCGTGGCGCCGTCCGTGGTTCCCCGTCGGTGGCCTCGTCGCCATCGCCGCGGCAGCGGCCTTCGTCCTCCGTCCGGTCGCGCCGGTCCCGGCTGAACAGGGCGTCGTCGTGCAGTCGGTGACCGCCGACGCACCGGCCCAGCTCCAGCCGGTGGTGCTGAAGACCGAGACCGGCGACGCGATCATCTGGCTCGTGGAGCACCCGGACGCCTCGGGCGCTCACCGGCCCACCGTGCTGTCCCCGGACAAGCCGGGCGTCCAGGCGCCCCTCCCGGCCCAGCAGAGGCCCCGCGCGGGGGAGCTGTGACCGCGCTGGCCGGCCTGGCATCGCTCGGCGTGGCCGCGATGCTGGCCGCAGCACCGGTGAAGGTGGACGTCCAGGTGGTGCAGGCCTCGAACGGCCCGGCGCACGTGGATCCGGGCCTGGAGAAGATGCGGCAGGGCTTCGAGAAGGCCGGGCTCCGCTTCAGCAGCTACAAGCGGCTCTCCGAGCAGACCCTGAGCCTCGCGCCGGGAAAGCCTGCCGACGTGGCCCTCCCGGACAAGACCGCGACGCTCACCCTGCAGCCCGGGGAACATCCGCGGCCGCAGGTCGCCGTGTCGGTCCCGCCGCTGAAGACGACGGTCGAGCTCGGGGCCGGCGCCTCCGCGTTCCTGCAGGCTGGCCCGCACGAGAGCGGGCAGCTGGTGCTGGTCCTCACCGCGAAGAAGTGAGCGGTCATGTGCACGCTGGTCCTCGTCGTCCCCGAAGCGGGCGGAGTGCTCCAGGTGGCCGCCAACCGGGACGAGTTCCTGGCGCGGCCCGCGGACCCGCCGGCGCGTTCCGCCGACGGCCGCTGGCTTGCTCCGCGTGATCGCCAGGCGGGCGGGACCTGGCTCGGCATCAACGCAGCGGGGCTGTTCGTCGGGGTGACGAACCGATCGGCCGGCCCCCGGGACACCTCGCGGCGCTCGCGCGGGCTCCTGGTCACCGATGCGCTCGCGTCGGACGATGCATCGGCGCTGCACCGCCGCCTCGCCACGCTCGACCCCTCGGCCTACAACGGCTTTCACCTCGCGTACGCCGACGGGACGTGCGCCGGGCTGACCTGGAGCGACGGGAGCGTGCTTCGCCAGGAGCGGCTCGAGCCGGGGTTGCACGTCATCACCGAGCAGAGCCGCGGCGCCGGCGACGACGGTGCACGTCACCGCCTGGTCGCATCGCGCGTCACGGCCGGAGGGGTGCTGGGAACCGAGGCCTGGCTGGCGCTGCTCTCCGAGCACGACCCCGACCCGCGCGCTGGGACCTGCGTCCACGCCGACGCCGTCGGCTACGGGACCCGGTCCGCCTTCGTGCTGCACCGGGCGGCGTCGGTGGACCGGAGCACCTGCGCCTGGACCGAGTCGCGTCCCTGCACCACGGCTGCGCGGGACGGGACGCCGCTGCTCCGGGACCTCGGCCGCTGGTAGCCTGGCGGGGCTGCGATGCCCTCCCCGGTCCAGACGCCTCCCAGCACTGCGCCCCGCATCTTTCAGCGGGACGGCCGTCCGCTGCTCCGCGCCCGCGACCTGGTGGGCCTGCGGCGCTCGACGCTGTCCGACTTCTACTACTTCCTCATCGCCGCGAAGTGGCGTGTGGTGCTCGCCATCTACGGAGCCGCCTACCTGCTCGCCAATGCGCTCTTCGCGCTGGTCTACACCTGGACCGGCGGCGTCGCGAACGCCCGCCCCGGGTCCTTCGCCGACGCGTTCTTCTTCAGCGCCGAGACGCTGGGAACCATCGGCTACGGGGTGATGGCCCCGCAGTCGCTCCAGGCGCACCTGGCGGCCACGCTCGAGAACATGGTGGGCCTGCTCGGGCTCGCCACCTTCACCGGCATCACCTTCGCCAAGTTCAGCCGTCCCAAGGCCCGGGTCATCTTCAGCGACGTGGCGACCGTCGCTCCGCGGAACGGTTTGCCCACGCTCAGCTTCCGGGTGGCGAACGAGCGGGTGAACCACGTGGTGCAGGCGAGACTTCAGGTCACGCTGGTCCGCTCGGAGGTGACCACCGAGGGTGAGCGGTTCCGGCGGATGGTGGACCTCACGCTGGCCCGCGGCGAGAGCCCGGCGTTCGTGCTGACCTGGCTCGCGCTTCACCCCATCGACGCGGAGAGCCCGCTGCACGGGGTCACGCCGGAGTCGTTCGCCGAGGGGATGATGGAGATCCTGGTCATCTTCACCGGCTGGGACGAGACGCTGGCGCAGACCATCTACGCCCGGCAGTCCTACGTGGCGAGCGAGCTGCGCTGGAACCACCGCTTCCGCGACGTCATCCGCCTCGGGTCCGACGGGTCACGGGAGATCGACTACGCCCGCTTTCACGAGACCGAGGCTCTGCCCACCGAGCCAGCGCGCGCGGCGTCCGGCTGAGGGCGGGCGGCCCGCTTGTCGAGCTCCGAGCAGACCCGGTCCACGAAATGGACGATGTCCCAGGGCTTCCGCAGCACGCTGATGCCCCCGAAGGACGAGCGGGATGTGGGTCCGCTCGTCACCAGCAGGCAGGCCACGTCGGGGAAGTGCGCGCCCACCGCGCCGAGTAAGAGATCTCCCCGGGCATCCTCGAGGTGCACGTCCGAGACGACCAGGTCCGGCCGCTCCGTCATCAGCCGGTCCATCGCCTCGTGAGCCGAACGGACGGAGTCCACCTCGTAGCCGCGGCGGACGAGCCCGTGACGCATCAGGGCGAGAACAGCCGGGTCGTCCTGGATGATGAGTACGCGCGGCATGGTGGAGAAGGGTTTGCCCCGGTCGAGGTCCTTCCGTCAGCAACCAAATCACCGGAGACGGAGTCTGTTGGGCGGTCGACCAGGCACAAATACGCTCGGATGGTGAGGTCGTATTACTACCGATCGAGCAAGCCCTCGTTTACTCGGTGTCCCGCTCGACCCGGGACTTCCTCGCCCCACGACCTCAGCGGCGCGGGGTGCCCCGTCGCTCGGCACGCACCAGGAGCCCGCCGCGGGGCCGGAGCGTGACGCTCGGCTCGGGCACGACGGGGCCCGGCCGGGCAGGAACGAAGCGCCACCGGCTGGCGAGCGTGGCCAGGGCGAGCATCGCCTCGTTCCAGGCGAAGCCCTCCCCGATGCAGGCGCGTGTTCCGGCGCCGAAGCCGATGAACGCGTGGCGATGGCGGGCGGTGCGAGCCTCCGGCGTCCACCGGCCCGGGTCGACGCGCTCGGGGTCGGGCCAGAACCGTGCGTCGCGGTGGAGCACCCACGGGCAGAGCACGGCGACGATCCCCGTCGAGAGGACCGTCCCGTCGGAGAGCGGGAGCGGCTCGAGCACCCGGCGACCGATGATCCATGCGGGCGGGAACAGGCGAAGCGATTCACCGATGACGCCGCGGGTGACCGGGAGCGCCTCGAGATCTTCCGCGGTCGGACTGCGGCCGGCGAGCACCCGGTCCAGCTCGGCATGGAGCGCCTGCTCGACGTCCGGGTGCGTGGCGAGCAGCTGGAAGGCCCAGGTGAGGGCCACCGCCGTCGTCTCGTGCCCGGCGATGACCAGGGTCATCACCTCGTCGCGTACCGCCCGGTCGTCGTAGACGCCCGCCTCTCGTGCCTCGAGGAGCGTGCCGAGGAGATCGTCCCGGGTGGCGCCGCCATGCCGGGCGACGAGCGATGCCACCGCGGCCTCGAGCTCGGCCCGGGCCGCCCGGAAGCGCCGCGCGCGAGGGAGGGGGAGAGCGAGGAGCAGCCCGCCGAACGGAAGGGAAAGGCTCCGGAACGCGCCCAGCGCCTCGGTCAGGGCGTCCCCGATGCGGCTCGCGTCCGCCGTGAGGTCCGCGCCGAAGAGCGCCTCTGAGACGATGCCGAGGGTGAGCTGCATCATCGTCCGCCCCAGGTCGAACGGCTCGCCCGGGGCGAGGGACCCGGCGCAGGCCTGCGCCTGCCGCACCATCCCCGGCACGTAGCGGAGCAGCTCGCTCCGGTGGAAGGCGGGCTGGAGCCGCCGGCGGTGCTCGAGGTGGACGGCACCCTCGCTCGTGAGGAGCCCGTCGCCGAGCAGCACGCGCGTGCTCCGGAGCGCCGGGCCCTTCTCGACCTTCGAGGCGTGGGTCAGGAGCACGTCGCGGACGTGGTCCGGGTGGCCGAGCAGGACCAGACGCCGGCCCAGGACCCGGAACCGGGCCAGGTCCCCGCGCTGGGCATGGATGCGGCCGAGGAACCCGAGCGGATCGCGCCGCAGCTGGAAGAAGTCGCGCCCGGGGATGCGCAGGGTGGATCCGCCCGTGCTCAGTTTGGCTTCGCCGCCGGCTCCCGCCGGCTCGCCGCCGCTCGCGCCTTCTCCGCCGGGACGAACTCCTCCAGCACCGCCTTCAACCGGAGGTCCGGCGGCAGCAGCCCCTGCGCGAGGATGAAGTCGTTGAAGCGCTGCCGGTCGAGCCGGCCCCCCAGGGCGAGCTCGGCCCGCTGCCGCGCCTCGAGCATCGACTGGTAGCCCACGAAGTACGACGTGGCCTGCCCCGGGGCGCGGAACGTGTACCGATCCACCTCCTGCTTGGCCATCCCCTCGGAGAGGACCACGTCCTCCATCAGGACCCGCCGCGCGTCCTCGGGGGAGATCTGGCCCAGGTTCAGCATCGGGTCGAGGAACGCCCGCGCCGCCCGGAGCATCCGGTGCTGGAGCGATGCCAGCTGGCCGTCGAGCGGGAGGTAGGGCTTCATCTCGGACTCGGCGTACAGCGCCCAGCCCTCGACGTTGGCGCTGTTGAACGCGTACACCGCGCGGGCGATCGACACCCCGCTCTCGATCATCCGGGTGAACTGGAGCTCGTGTCCCGGCCGCGCCTCGTGCACCGTCAACGTCCAGGTCGCGGCGTCGAAGGTGAAGTCGTCCGTCCGGAGGTCCTTCTGTCCCGGCGCTCCGGGGACCGACAGCGGGAGCACGAACTCGCCGTACTCGCCGGTGTTCCCGATGAGCCGGGGCGGGCTCATGTGCGGCGCGGGCTGCATTGCGGACTCGGCCTCGGACGCGAGCCGGATGGAGGCCTTCCGCTGGGGGAGGGTGACCACGTGCTCGCGCCGCGCGATGTCCTCCAGCGCCGAGAGCCGCTGGGTGTACAGCGGCAGCACCGACGCGTTGGCGATCTGCTTCTTCTTCAGGGAGCGGAGCACCGCGCGGTAATCGCTCCCGGCGGGGAGCTTCTGTGCCTTCGCGATGAGCGGGGCGAGGGCGTTCATCTCGTTGCGGATCTCGCCAAAGGCGATGAGCGCGGCCCGCAGCACGGCCTCGGGAGACAGGTCCACCCCGAAGTCGTGGAGGTAGGCCGCGTAGAGGGCGGGAGGAAGCCGGCTATCGGTGCGGGAGCGGGGGAGGATCTCCGCGGTGACCCAGCGATCGTACGCCTCCATCTCCTCCCGCAGCTTTGCCAGGGCGGGCTCGTATCCGGTGAGGCCGGCCTTCTTGAACAGCTCGCCGATGCCGCCCACCAGCCGAGGGCTGTCGGCCAGCGCCTGCTCCACCTCGGGGCGGTAGGGGAAGAGGAGGGCCTTGTCGGAGAGCCGCTCCACGATGCGCGCCTTCGCCAGCTCGGCGATGGGCGTGCTGCCTGGCTCGAGCCCGGCGTAGCGGCGGAGCCGGACCAGCGCCGCGGCCTGGCGCTCCTTCGGCACGCGTGGATCCAGCAGGCCGAAGATCCCACTGAACGCGGTGCGGGCCGGGTTGTAGAACGGAAGGAGGAGCGACTCCTCGAGCTTGCCCGTGGCGATCTGCCGGCGGCAGCTCTCGATGAGGATCTGCAAGTCCTCGCGCACCTTCGGGTCGCGCGTGGTCGCCAGCTTCGCCTCGAGGTCCTTCGCCACCGTCTCCAGGGCCGCCCGGTAGCGCTCCTGGTAGCCGGGACCGAGGTCGATGACCTTGTCGTCCACGCCCTCGACGCCGAGCCTCTGCGCCCCTTCGGGCCCGAACCGGGCGGTGGTGGTCAGCAGCGGCTGGGCCAGGGCGTCGCTCTCCTTCACCCAGGCCGGCACTGGCGCGGCGAGGGCCGGCGTGGCGGCGAGCACCAGGACGACGAGCCAGGGACGGACGCGCATGTCACCTCCACCGAAGCGGGAATCTGGTCCTGGTAGATAGCCCATGCGGCACCTGCAGAGAGCGGCGAATGTGGTCGCCTCAGCTGCGCCGGACCCGCTTGACCACGATGTTCTCCACCCCCCGGGCGGGTCCCCCTGCGAAGGTGAACCGGAGCGTCAGATGGTCGGCGTCGAGGAGCTGGATGAAGAAGCCCTGGACGTGCCCGGCGTTCTTGGGTCCCACGTTGGTGACATCCACCAGGGCGAACTCGGCGATTCCCTGTGTCTCGTCGAAGCGGACGGCCTTGAGCCGGGGCTGGTTGCGCGCGGCGCAGTAGTGCGTCATCCGGAGGTCCGGACCATCGAGGTGATAGACCGTGGTCATCGTGGGGACGCCACCCATGATCAGGTTCTCGATCAGGGCCGAGCCGCCGCCGGTCAGAGAATACGAGACGCCCAGAGTCCCCGAGCCGGTTCGCCCCTCCGACCACTCGAAGGTGCCCTCCCAGTCACCGCTGAGCGTCTTCATGCGGTCGAACATGCGTTCGCCGGCGGAGGCCGATCCTCCCGGAGGAGCCGCGCCGAGCATCAACACCGCAGCCAGCCCGATCACCGTTCGCATCGCGGAGTCCTCCTGCCGGCACCGGTCTACGTCAGTCGTCCAGGGCGGAGCACCGGCGGGGGGAGCCGTTCTCGGGACGGCGCGTGCCGCTCCCTGCAAAGACGTCCCGGAAACGCGACGGGCCGCCCGATCGCCTGGATCGAGCGGCCCGCGCGCGAGAATGACGACCTGCCTCAGATGTCGAAGTAGAGCGCGAACTCCATCGGGTGGGGCCGCAGCCGCACCGGGTTCACTTCCTTGTCCATCTTGAGGTTGATCCACGTCTCGATGACGTCCTCGGTGAAGACGTCGCCCTTGAGCAGGAACTTGTGATCCTTGCGGAGGCAGTCCAGCGCCTCCTCGAGGCTGCCCGGCATCTTCGGGACGTCCTTCAGCTCCTCCGGTGACAGCCCGTAGATGTCCTTGTCCAGCGGGTCACCCGGGTCGATCTTGTTCTCCACTCCGTCGAGGCCCGCCATCAGCTGCGCGGCGAAGGCCAGGTACGGGTTGCACGACGGGTCCGGGCTCCGGAACTCGAGCCGCTTCGCCTTGGGGCTCGGGCTGTACATCGGGATGCGGATGGACGCGCTCCGGTTCCGGCTGGAGTAGGCCAGGTTCACCGGCGCCTCGAACCCCGGCACCAGCCGCTTGTAGCTGTTGGTGGTGGGGTTGCAGAGCGCGGCCAGCGCGCGGGCGTGCTTGAGGATGCCTCCGATGTAGTGGAGTGCCATCTCGCTCAGGCCGGCGTACCCGTCGCCGGCGAAGAGCGGCTTGCCGTTCTTCCACAGCGACTGGTGGGTGTGCATCCCGCTGCCGTTGTCGCCGAAGAGCGGCTTGGGCATGAAGGTCGCCGTCTTGCCGTTGCGCCAGGCGACGTTCTTCACGATGTGCTTGAACCAGGTGAGTTGGTCCGCGCACTTCACCAGGGTGTTGAAGCGGAAATCGATCTCCGCCTGGCCGGCGGTGGCGACCTCGTGGTGCTGCCGTTCCACCTCGATCCCCACCTGCGCCAGCACCAGGCACATCTCGGTGCGCAGGTCGTTCTGGCTGTCCAGCGGAGGCACCGGGAAGTAGCCCTCCTTGGGACGGATCTTGTAGCCGCGGTTCCCGCCCTCCTCCTCGCGGCCGGTGCTCCACGAGCCCTCGCTGGAGCCGATCTCGTAGAAGGCGCCGTTGGTCTTGTTGTCGAAGCGGACCGAGTCGAAGACGAAGAACTCGGCCTCCGGTCCGAAGTAGGCGGTGTCGGCGATCCCTGTGGAGCGGAGGTACTTCTCCGCCTTGAGCGCGATGTTGCGTGGGTCGCGGCCGTAGGACTCCTTGGTGATCGGATCCGAGATGTTGCAGATCACGCTCAGCGTGGGGTCCTTGGTGAAGGGGTCCATCACCGCCGTCGTCGGGTCGGGCATCACCAGCATGTCCGAGGCGTGGATCTCCGCCCAGCCGCGGATCGACGAACCGTCGAAGCCGAGGCCCTCCTCGAAGATCTCTTCCTTCAGCTCGTGGACCGGCACGGTGAAGTGCTGCCAGGTGCCAACGAAATCCATGAACTTGAGGTCGACCATTACTGCACCGCGGTCCTTGGCCAGCCCCAGAACTTCCTTCGGTTTCATCTTGTGCCTCGCCTCCTGACGGATGGGTGCCGCACGCCCTTGGTGGCCGGCATGAAGCCTCAAGGCGCCCGAAAAGGAAACGAGGAACGACAGGCCTGTGCCGGGGGGGCTGAAGCGTGGGACGGCGAGCCGGGTCCTCCAGGGGTTGCGGGGGGTTGCGTGGCCGAAGCGCGGTTGAAACGGCTCCCCTGCGGCCCTACCATTGCCTTCCGAGCCTTCATGGATGACCTGAACGAGCGCGCCCGCTCCGTGCTGCACGCCGTGATCCGCGAATACATCGCAACGGGCGGTCCGGTGGGCAGCCACCAGCTGGCGCGCACCCAGTTCGACGTCTCCAGCGCCACCCTGCGCAACGTGATGGCGGACCTGGAGGCGCTCGGCTATCTGGACAAGCCGCACACCTCCGCCGGACGGGTGCCCACCGGTCGCGCCTACCGTTTCTACGTGGACACGTTGATGCAGCTGCGCCAGCCGCTGCCCCGCGACCGCGAGCTCATCCAGCGCGGCATCCCGAGCGGAGCCGGCCTGGAGGAATCGCTCCAGGAGGCGAGCCGGGTCCTGCACTTCCTCACCCGGCACGCCTGCGTGGTGGTGTCACCGCGGCCGTCGGCTGGACTCTTCCACCGCATCGAGTTCGTGCGACTGCGCGACAACCGGGTCCTGGCGATCCTGGTGGGGCGCGACGGCGAGGTGCTGAACAAGCCGCTCAGCCTCGAGGTGCAGATGTCGGAGGCGGAGCTCACCCGTGCCTCCAACTACCTGTCCGAGCTGCTGCATGAGGTGCCGTTCGAGAACCTGCGCGACCGGATCCAGGCCGAGCTGGCGCACGACCGGGCGCTCTACGACGAGCTGGAGGCCAGGGCGCTGCGGCTGGGCTACGCCGCCACCGAGCTGCACGCGCCGGAGCGGGTGCACATCGAGGGAACCGGGTCGTTCCTCGAGGCGCCGGAATTCGCCGACGTGGAGCGGATGCGCGCGCTCTTCCGGGCGCTGGACGAGAAGAGCAAGCTGGTGGCGCTGCTCGACCGCGTCCAGCAGGCGGGCGCGATGCAGATCTTCATCGGCAACGAGAGCGAGTTCTCGTCCGCCGGCGACGTGACGGTGGTGGCCAGCCCTTACGGGACCGAGGACCGGCCGCTGGGCACGGTGGGCGTGATCGGCCCCACCCGGATGAACTATTCCCGCGTCATCCCGCTGGTGCAGTTCACCGCGCAGACGCTGCGCCAGGTCCTGGAGCAGGGATAGCCGAAGCGGTTGCGACGGCGCTGCGGCGCTGATAGCCGACTGCCCCCGTTCATGGACACCGCCGCCTCTCCCCCGGCCCAGCG
>JADGQZ010000497.1 GCA_017881345.1 Myxococcaceae bacterium
CCCTGGAGAGCCCGCCGCCGCTGGGCGATTTCCTCGGCAGGTTCACCGGGCTGAGCAGGAGCGCCACCCGGCGGGACGTGCGCGAGTTAGCTGGCGTGAGTGACTGGCAGCTCAGTGATCTGTGCGGGTATCGGGACCGGATACCGAACCTGCTCGCCGCCATGAAGTACCACGCCAAGCGGCCCTCGACGCGCAGTCTCGGCCCGCTAGGCAAAGAGCACCTGCTGCGCCGGCTGGACGAGGCGGGGTATGGGTTGCGGCGCCGGGATGGCCGGCACTGGTACCGGCGGGCGGAGACGGCGGCGGTCGGCGGGGTGCCGTGGGTGGCCGAGGTGCTGGGGATGGAAAGCGCCACGGCGGCGTCGTTCTGGCTGATGAACCACAGCGTCCTGATGAGCGACCCGACGGCGCGGACGCGGCTGTCCGGCGGGGAGATTAGCGGCTTCGGGGTGAGCGGGATGTTCACCGCCGCGCACCTGGACGGCTGGGCGAACCTCGAGTACGTCACGGTCGTGCATCTGATCTGCCCGGCGCCTACGTTCACCGACCGGGGCAAGACGATGCTGGCGCTGCCCTCCCCGGTGGGTGGGGAGCTGGGGGAGGCCGTCTGGGCGGTCTGCCGGAAACCGTTCCGGGAGTACGAGCAGGCCCGCACGGACCTGCGCCGGCAGCAGCGGCAGGCTCAGATCGAACGGGACCGGGCGGCGGGGAAACCCAAGCGCCCGACGATCCGCGACACGGTGTTCGAACAGATGCGGCAGACCTACGCCAACGGCAGCGGCGAAACCCTGCCGATCAGCTCCCGGACGATGTTCTACCAGGCGAGGCCGCTGGTCGAGCCGGTGGTCGACCGGGAGATCGAATATGACTACTTCAAGACGTTGCTGGCCGAGTACGACCGGGAGCACCCTGGCGAGCTGGCGAACCTGTATTACGAGGCGCGCGGCGAGCTGATCGAGCCGCACACCGGGCGCCGGGTCGAGCTGGGCACCCGCGAGGTGGAGGCGTACCGGCCCGGCGAATCGGCCTATAGCAGAGACGACTCGGTGCTGGCCCGGCTCGACCACCAGCCGGGCGAGTACGTCTACAACAAGATTCTTTACGTGGAGAAGAACGGCCTGCGGCCCGTGTTCGAAGCCGCCCGGTTCAAGGAGCGATATGACCTCGCCCCCATGTTCGGGCAGGGGTATGCCAACGTCGCGGCCCGAGTGCTGGCCGACCGGCTGCAGACCAACCCACGACACGAAGATATTCGTGCTGCACGACGCGGACGCCTACGGCTACAACATCGCGCTGGCGCTGGCCGAGGAGACCACGCGGATGCCCGAGCATTCGATCGAGGTGATCGATCTGGGGCTGACCTGGTCGGACGCGATGGACAGAGGGCTCATCGCCGAGACCGTGGAGCGGCGGAAGGCACTGCCCGAACGCCTGGTCGAACGGCTGGAGGAGGAGGAGCCCGCGGCGCTGGCAGCGTTCGAAGGGGAGCAGACCAGATTCGGCGACCGTCCGAGCTGGAAGGTGCAGCGCGTCGAGCTGAACGCGCTCAGCTCGCGTGCGTTGGTCGAATACGTCGAGGAGGGGCTGCGGGCGCACGGCGCCGACGAGAAGTTCTTCCCGCCCGAGGAGGTGGCGAACGAGCTGGCACTCGACGCGCAGCGCGAGGTGATCAGGACGCGGGCAAGAGGATGGCTGGCCGAGGTGTTCGACCTCGACGGCCTCGTCGAGGAGCTAGTCGCGGATTACGGGGAGGAACCGCCGGACGATCTGGCCGGGACGATGGCGACGGCGGCGGCGGAAGATCGCGCAGCGTACTGGCCGGAGACCGTGGTCGAGGCAGTCGAGGCGCAGCTCGACGAGCGAGGGCCGGAGCTGCGGGCAAGATTCGACGAGCTGCTCGGCGAGCGCCGGTGACGTTATGCCGGTTCGCCGGCCAGCTCCCGGTGCGCAACTTCCCGGTCCCGCTCTTCCCGCTCCCGTCTTAGGCCACCAGTACGGGCAGGCTGGCGGCTGGTTGGTTTCCCGGTCAGCGCTTAACGCGGCCACGGACGGCCAGCACGGTGAGGGCGAGCAGGGCGGGGCCGAGCAGCCGCAGGCAGACCTGGAAGACGCGCCCCCACTCGGTCAACTGCTCTGGGCCGGGCCCACGGAAGAATGCCGTCGCGCTCTCCGCGCTGTAGGCGAGCGACGTCCAATAATCCGGTGGTGGTGCCCGGTCATAGGTGACTGTTCCGGTGGTCAGGTTGACCCCCGTGATGCTGGGAGAGCCCGCCTTAAAGCCCCACCCGCAGAGCAGCCCGGCAAAGGCAACCACGACCAAGACGAGCGCCGCAAGAGAACGGCTGGCCCGCAGCCCGTACCCGGACAGCAGCCAGTACAAGGTGAGCAGCGCCCGTTCCCAGCCGCTGGCGGCGGCGCGGCGCATCTCCATCTCCCCGTAGTAGAAGTCGGCGGCCCCCGGTTCGTCTTTGGCATCCTCCCGGCCTTTGCGCAGCGCCCGGTACACCGACGCAATCTCTTGCGCACGGGCCGCGCGGTCCTTAGGCAAGCCCGCGGAATCCTCTTTTTGAGTAATCTGCTCAGCTTTTTTCGGATCGTCCGGTTGGCACTCCTCTGGATACCATTCGTCGCGCCGCCGAGTCGGTCGGTGCACATGGCGCCACACGCGTTCCTCGGCCAGCACCCTGCGCTGCGTCCGCCACCAGCCTCGCCGCACCGCCAGCCGCGGTGACCCGTCAATGCGCAGCCCGTCCAGATTGATCGTGCCCGAAAAGTGGCAGGCGGCGAGGTCCACGCCGGTGAGGGTCAGTCGAGAGGCGTCGGTTCCGGTGAGTTGCAACAGGCGCGGCAGTGACGCCGACGCGCGTAGGTCGGGCGCGGTCGATGCGTCCGCGAGCACCGGGTGCCCCTGCACCTCGACCTGTTCCATCTCC
>JADGQZ010000498.1 GCA_017881345.1 Myxococcaceae bacterium
CGCGTTGAACGCCCGCGCCACCAGCGCGTCCAGGTATTGCTCGAACTTCGGCAACTGCCTACCGGGGTCGGTCGCCACCAGATGGAAATGATTGCTCAGCACGCACCAACAGTGGAGCTGAATCCCGTACCTCCCGGCCGCCACCGCAAGGATGTACTCGAACAGCTGGTTTGCCGCCTTCGACGGCCGCAACAGGCACATCCGGTCCAGACACCGGCGCGTGACCATCACGGTCGCGCCGGCGACTACCCGACGAGGAACGGTCATGCTCGCAGGCATCTCAGGAAGCATGCCTCGTTCGTGCCTTCGATACTCCACCGATTCTTGGCGCCTCCGGTCCGCGGCACTGGTCCGTGCCGCGGACCATGGTCCGCGGAAACAACTCCGGGACGGGGTCGGATGTGGCACACTCCGGACGCACCCGCGGTTCTGGCGAGCATCCCGCCCGCCCAGGAAGGAACCTGATGGCTCGCTGGCTCGCCGCCCTCGTTCTGCTCGCGCTCGTTACCCGCGCCCCTGCCCAGGAGAAGGATGCCGCAGGCGCCAAGGACCACCCGCTCCTTACCCGGATGCCGGGCTATTACATCTCGAGCTACGAGCCGAAGGACTTCGACAGCGTGGATGTGTCCGCATACCTGTCGGGCGACGAGGGCCACTGGGACGGCAGGGTCACCAAGCTCGGCTACTCGGCGCAGAGTGGAACCAAGCCGGTCAGCATGAGCCAGATCGCCCGCAACTACGAGGCCGCCCTCAAGGCGGCGGGGGGAAAGATCCTCTCCTCCGGAGGCCGCGTGGTGTTGGGACGCTTCGAGAAGGCCGGTGCCAGGACTTTCGTGCAGTGCTCCGCCTTCGATGAGGGGAAGAACTACGAGCTGCTCATCGTCGAGCAGAAGGCCATGGAGCAGGAGGTCGTGGCCGACGCCTCCGCCCTCAAGGCCGGGATCGCGACCGAGGGGCGGGTCGCGGTTTACGGAATCCTCTTCGATACGAACAGGGCGGTGGTGAAGTCGGAGTCCGGTGCGGTGCTGGAGCAGATCACCAAGCTCCTCCAGCAGGATCCGAAGCTTCAGCTCTTCGTGGTCGGCCACACCGATGGCGTGGGCACGCCCGAGGCCAACCTCAAGCTCTCGGCCGACCGTGCCTCGGCTGTGGTCCAGGCGCTGGTCGCACGCGGCGTGGCCTCTGCCCGCCTCAAGCCCTCCGGCGTCGGCCCGTACTCGCCGGTCGCAACCAACCGGACCGACGAGGGCCGGGCGAAGAACCGGAGGGTGGAGCTCGTGGATCGGCTGTAGCAGGGAGCTTCCGGTACGCCACCGGACACCGCTTCGCGCTCGGCCCGGGTCGCCCGGCTCGATGGTAGTTGCACCGAAATCTCCAGCAGACAGGCGAGCTTGGGGGCTTCAGCGCGGCGGTTCGACCTGCTCTCCAGAACCACGCTGGTAAGGTCCGCATCCCCCAGGACGGCTCCCCAGTACAACTCCGGGACGGGAAGACGGCGGAAGCGCCCTAGCCGGGCCTCAGAATTACTCCGGGACGGGTCGGGGGACTCCGGGACGGGTCGGAGCGGGCAGCCCCGCCCCCTCCTAGGGACCTCCGGAAAGCCCAATCGGAGACCGCTTACCTGCGGCTCACCATCGAGTCGGTCTCTAGAACCCGGCCTGGGTCGAGAAAAGGAGACCACCGATGAGGAAGCTGATCGTCTCGGAGTTCGTTTCGCTCGACGGTGTCATGCAGGCTCCCGGTGGCGCCGACGAGGACACCGAGGGCGGCTTCACGCACGGCGGCTGGACCTGGCCGTACTGGCATGACGACATTGGCAACGCGTTCGGCGCGCTGATGCAGGAGGTCGATGCGTTCCTCCTGGGAAGGAAGACGTACGTCATCCACGCGAACGCGTTCGAGCCGATGAAGCCCGGCAATCGGTTCGGCGACATGATGAACGCGCCGGCCAAGTACGTCGTCTCGAGGACCCTCGAGAGGCCGATCTGGCGGAACACGACCATCATCCGTGACGATCCCGCCGAAGCGGTCCGGAAGCTCAAGGCAGCGCCCGGCAAGAGCATCATCACCGATGGGAGCCACACGCTCGTCCACACCTTGCTCGAGCACGACCTGGTCGACGCGCTTCATCTGCTGCTCTACCCGGTCCTCCTCGGCGCAGGGAAGCGGCTGCTCCCGGAAGGCGTCCACGCGGCCTTCAAGCTGAGGGCCGCCACGCCCTATCCGAGCGGCGTCGTCGGCCTCCACTACGACCGCGCCCGGTGAACGGGCCGGGCCCGCCGTCGCGCCCGGGAGTCGAAGCCGGGGGTGATGGCACCTTGCCGCGCCGGACCTGACCGGGGGGACTACACCCCGGGTGAGCGCCCGCCTGGGCGGTCCTGCCGTGACCCGCTGGCGCAGCCGGGGCGGATGCAAGGAATCGGGACCGCATTCCCTTATCCATACGAGACCGATGACGAACGCGATCGAGACGACGGGACTGGTGAAGCACTTCGGGCCGACCCGCGCGCTGGACGGCGTGGATCTCCGCATCCGTCGCGGATCGGTCTACGGCTTGCTGGGCCCCAACGGCGCCGGCAAGACCACGACCTCCGCATCCTCACCACGCTGCTCGAGCCCACCGCAGGCAGCGCGACCGTCCTGGGCCACGACGTCGTGCGGGAGGCCGACGCGGTCCGCAGGAAGGTGAGCCTCACGGGGCAGTTCGCCTCCGTGGACGAGGACCTGACCGGACAGGAGAACCTGGTGCTGGTGGGCCGGCTGCTGGGGCTCTCCTGGCGCGACGCGAGGCAGCGGGCGGCCGAGCTGCTGGAGGTGTTCGGGCTCCCCAACGCCGTTGGACGGCAGGTGCGGACCTACTCCGGCGGCGAGCGTCGCCGCATCGACATCGCCGCGAGCCTCGTGGCGATCCCGGAGGTCCTCTTCCTCGACAAGCCCACCACCGGCCTCGACCCGCGCAGCCGCACCCAGGTCTGGGACCTCGTGCGCCGCATCGCGGCCGAGGGCACGACCGTGCTCCTCACGACGCAGTACCTCGACGAGGCGGACCGGCTCGCTGGCCGTGATCGATCATGGTCGCGTCATCGCCGAGGGAACGAGCCGCGAGCTGAAGGCGTCCGTGGGCTCGAACGCCCTCCACCTGCGCCTCGTTGACGCCCGCCAGCGAGCGGAGGCGCAGCGGCTCATCCGCAGGGTGCTGGGCGACAGCGTGATGCCGTCGTCGGACCCGACCGAGGTGGGTGCGCGCGTCGAGAATGCGGCTCAGGCCGCGGCGGTGATCGCGGCGCTCAGCGAGGGCGGGATCGAGGTCGCCCAGCTGTCGGTCGGGCATCCCAGCCTCGACGAGGTGTTCCTCGCGCTCACCGGTCGTCCGGCC
>JADGQZ010000499.1 GCA_017881345.1 Myxococcaceae bacterium
CGACGGTCATCTCGCGTAGACGAGCCGGATCACGCCCACCAGGTTCAAGCCCCACGCCAGCCAAGGCGCATAGCGGATGACCCGTGAACCACTCTTCAGGACCTTGCCCCGAATGCCTAGAGTCGGCAACTCGACGTAGCGCACGAAGAGGAAGCTGAGCGGTAGCGCGAGCAGCCCGAACACGACGTGGATCCACACTGGAAAGTCGGAGACCGCGAAGAGCCGTCGGTAGAGAGGTCCGAGGAAATACACCGGGACGCCGTGAATCAAGTAATACGAATACGTCATCAGGCCCAGGTAGCGTAGGGTGCCATACCATCGCCGCGGCAATTCGAGATAGGCAGCCAAGAGCACCGCGACGGCGGAGAGACCGTAGGTGATCCATGAGGCCTGCGAAATCGAGGTCTGCCCCACCGCGAACACCAGTCCGAGTACGAGGAGGAGCACGGCGCCGACGAGGAGCGGCGGCAGCGCGGAGAGACTCCCGGGCTGTCTCCGGACGAGCGCTGCCGCCATGAGGACGCCGAGGAACAAGCCGGCATAGAGCGGCACCACCCACAGGAGGAACGCCGTCAACAGCAGGCTGACTGGAGCAATCCATCTCGCCGGGAGCAAGCCGATCATCAAAGGCGCGACGAGATAGAACTGCTCCTCGATCGAGAGCGACCAGATCTGGTTCGCTGAGACCCACGTCGGATGTATGTTCCCACGGAGGTCGTTCACCAGGTTGTAGGTGTACGTCAGCGCACCAAACGTCCGATCGTAGAATCCTGGCACCGAGTCCTGCCCCCTGGCGATGAAGAGCAAGATGTATCCGGCCACGACGATGAAGTACGGAACCCAGATGCGCGTGACGCGTTTGAAGTAGAACTCGGAGAACCGAACCCTGCCGCTGAAGACCTTCTCGCTGACGAGCTGGCCACCGATGAGGTACCCCGAGAGCACGAAGAACACGGCGACGGCGTGGCCACCTCCGCTCGCTGCACCGGCGTGGTTCAGCATCACCCACAGGGCCGCCAGGAATCGCACCACGTCGAGTCCGGGGCGATACGGCAAGTTGACCCGGCGCGCGCCGCTCACCTCGCCTGGCGGCGACGCACAGTCGACTTTGGCCCCACTCCCTTCTGTGCCTGCAGGCTCGTTCACGATTCACCTTCTATCGCTGGATGGGCTTGATCCGGGAAAGTGGACACCAAGTGAAAGGCATTTACGGTGTCTGACGTCCCCCCAAATCCTGGACAGAAACTCACTTTAGGAAACTTCACTAACAGCATGAGTCTTCGTCCTGACCTGGGTGGCGTACTCGTCCGGCGTCAGGTCGCCGAGCGAGCCGTGAGGCCTGTTCTGGTTGTAGTCCCGCCTCCAGGCCTCAAGCTTCTGGCGGGCATCAAGTAACCCCATGAAGAGCTCACCATTCAAGAGCTCGTCCCTCAGCCTCCCGTTGAAGCTCTCGATGAAGGCGTTCTCCACCGGCTTCCCCAGCCGGATGAACTGCAGCTGCACGCCGTGCTGGTAGGCCCACGCGTCCATCGCCTTCGAGTAGAACTCCGTCCCGTTGTCGACGGTGATCGTCTTTGGGTACCCGCGTTCGGCGGAGACGACGTCCTGTCCCTCCCGAATACCTCGTCCGCGAGAAATGCCTTGAGCCGCAGTTAGTTGGGCGGGTAGCGTCGGACGGTGTGGAGCTTGATCCGGGTCATCCTCGAGACTGCCAGGTTGGGACGAGGCGCGAGCTTGCCCTGGAGAACCTCGCTCTTCGGCATCAGATCGGAGTCCTCACCCGCGCTCTCGGCGATCGGCGCCCTCGCTTCAACGGCTGGGATCGCGCACTGTGGGTGACCCTCGCCCGTCGTTGGCAAGCATGGAGACAAGCTCTGGCGATCGTCCAGCCGTCCACGGTGGTCAGGTGGCGTCGTGAGAGCCTCAAGCGCTTCTGGAACGCAGGAGTCGAGCGGGGCATCGTGGCGGGCGGCCCGCGCTCGGTCGCGAGGTCGTCGCCCTGATCCGGAAGATGTCGAGGTCGAATGTCACCTGGGGCGCTCCACGGATCCGCAACGAGCTCGCCAAACTCCGCATCGAGGGCGCGGAGTCTACAGTTGCCAGGTACATGCTGAGGCAGCGAAGACCATCGTCCCCATCCTGGCGCGCGTTCTTGGACAATCACGTCAAAGACCTGGTGGCGGTCGACTTCTTCACCGTGCCGACGGCCACATTCGGAGTGCTATTCGGATTTCTGGTGCTGGCTCACGACCGGCGACGGATGCTGCACTCAACGTGACCGCGAACCCGACAGCGGAGTGGACGGCGCGGCAACTGGTACAGGCATTCCCCGAGGAGACGGCACCGCGGTTCCTCGTGCGGGATCGAGACGGGATCTACGGCGACCGGTTCAGGGGAGTGCTGGGGAGCCTCGGCGTCGAAGAGGTGATCACGGCGGCGAGGTCGCCGTGGCAAAACGCCTACGCGGAGCGGCTGATCGGCTCCCTTCGGCGGGAGTGCCTGGATCATTTCGTCGTCCTCGGCGAGCTCCATCTCCTCCGGGTCCTTGCGGCGTACTTCGCGTATTACAACCGGTCGCGCTGCCATCTTTCACTGGCTGGCGATGCCCCTGTCCACAGGCCCGTGCAAGGAGCCGAGCTCGGCAGAATCCTGGAGCTGCCAGAGGTCGGCGGGCTGCACCACCGCTACGAGCGCGCCCCAGCATAGTGTCGGTGGAGCCGAAGATTCGTCTCGCTTACGCCTGCCCGAGGCCAGCGTCACCCTCAAGAAGGCACAGAACAACTACCTTGAGGTGAAGAGCGGTCCGGCCGAGTTCAAGATCGTGCCAGCCCCTAGGCTCGGCAGCCCTTCCGCAAGATCCGGACGAGCGGATACTGCGTCGATGAGGACAACCATCGCCCCTCGCTTGGCACCGGGCCCTCGCGGATGGGGTTTCCGGTAGCTACAGGACGCGAAGAACCTGTGCGAGGGACTCGGTGTGGACGTGGCGGCACTACTCGCGAAACGCCCCCGGCTCAAGGTGGCGGCCCTGTGCGACGGCGCGGCGGAGCGACAGGCTCCAACTCCGGGAGCCCTGAACTCCGCACGGGTCTACTGAGCCTGCGCGGTGAGCCTCACTCCCAGCGCCCGCGCCACCTTGAGGATGGTATCGAACCGGGGCTTGGCTCCCGGCGCGAGGGCCTTGTAGAGGCTCTCGCGCCCAAGCCCGGTGTCCTTGGCGACCTGCGCCATCCCGCGGGCGCGGGCGATGTCCCCGAGCGCCAGGATGAGCAGGTCCGTGTCGCCAGACTCCAGGACCGCGTTCATGTACTCCGCCACTGCCACGTCGTCGGTGAGGTACCGCGCGGCGTCGAATGGCAGCAGCTTGCGGCGTGGACGGGTCTTCTTCATAGCTCGTCTCCCAGCTCGCCAGCGATTCTCTTGGCGCGCTTGATGTCGCGGGCCTGGGTGGACTTGTCGCCCCCGGCCAGCATTACGATCACGACGCCACCGCGGCGTGTGAAGTAGAGGCGGTAACCAGGCCCAAGGTGGACACGCATCTCTGAGACCGAGCCTCCCACAGACGCCCAGTCACCGAGGTTGCCGGCCTCGGCCATGCGAAGCCGCGCAACGATGCGCACCTGCGCCCGCCTTCGGCCAGGTCGTCGAGCCACCGCTGGAACTCCTCGGTGACGCGAACCGTGAGCACTTGGACAGTGTATCCGTGTGGATACAAGAGTCAAGCGGTGTCCCTGGCCATAAACCCGTCCATTCGGAGTTCGTTGACGGTCTTCCCGTCGGCCGTGATTCGTCGCACGCCGTGCTTCACCTCCCCTCGGCGCTCATCCAGGCGCTCGTTCCTGCCTTCAGCTCAAGGCGTGACTTCGTGTTTGGGACTTACTGGCTCGGCCGGCGCGGCGTCGTTCCGGTCGGGATCGGCCCTGACCGCCGCGGCATTTGCAGACAGCGCGGCCATCGCGCTCCCTGGTTGGGATCCAGCGCGCTCGTAATGCCAGCCGACTCTGCTCAAGCCAGCAACGCAGCATCCGCGAGCGCCGCCTGGAGGGCTGCGCGAGCCAGGATGACGGCCTCCTGGGTGGGCCAGAGCCTTGCCACGGTCCCCCCAGCCGTCAGGAACAGGGCGGGCTCCGGCGCCGGGAGCCCTGATTTCCGCAGTGCTGGCGCAGTGCACGCCATGCGCAGAACGGCATCCGCCGCGCCCACGTGCGAAGTGGGCTGAGCCGCTATCCCAGGGAATCCACGCGGTTGCGTGCCATCCGCCTCCATGAGTCCAGGTGCGATCGTCCCGGCGCCGGTTGGGGTGCAAGTGGTCGCTGGTTCAAATCCAGTCGCCCCGACCATCACGCGGCTAAGCCCCCGGATTCGCGACGGAATGCGAATGCCGGGGGTTCCTTTTGCAGCGGAGTCACCTTGGGCGATGCGCGAGGTATAACCGCCCGGGCATGGACGTCTTGACGTAGTGGTCCTGGTCGCCCGCGCCGTGGCGGGTTGATGTCTCCTCGGTGGTGTTCGTGTTCGCCGCCGACCAGCTTCAGGCCGACGGCTGGGCTTCGGGTGGCGGCTTCCAGCGGTGCGGGAGCAGCTCATCGATCCGCGAGGCGGTGTGGGTCTGGACGCGGAGGAGCACGTCGGCGAGGTAGGCGACGGGGTTGACGCCGTTCACCTCGCAGGTGGCGATGAGCGAGTAGAGGCCGGCCAGGTTCTCGCCGGCGTGATCAGTGCCCACGAAGAGGAAGTTCTTGCGCTTATGCGGAGCTCTGCATAAGCGCAATCATGCGGAGCCCGCGATTATGCGGAGTTCGAACGGTTCGGGGGACGCACCCGGCTGCGCTTCGCAGGTAGCACCCGGCGCTGGC
>JADGQZ010000058.1 GCA_017881345.1 Myxococcaceae bacterium
CTTCGTCTTCACCCGGTGCCCGGACGTGTGTCCGCGAATGACCGAGCGCTTGGCCGGCGTCCAGCGAGCACTCGGCGATCGGGCGGACATGGTCTCGGTGAGCGTGGATCCGGCGTACGACACACCCGAGCGGCTGGCGGCGTTCGCCCGTGCCCACGGCGCCGAGTCTCCGCGCTGGCACTTCCTCACCGGCGAGAGCCAGCACGTGCAGGAGGCGGTGCTGCGCGGCTTCAAGATCGCTTTCGCCCGTGAATCGGACGACATCGCGAGCATCACCCATGGCGTGCACGTCGTGCTGGTGGACGGGCGCGGCCGGATCCGCGGCTACTACGACTCGAACGACGCGGACGCGCTCGAGCGTCTGGTGAACGACGCGCGACGGCTCGCGGCGCGACCCGGGGCCTGAGTCCGGACCGAGCCTCAGCGCCGCTTCGAGCCCTTCTTCGCCGGCCTGGCCTTGCTCGACTTCGATGTGCGTGCAGACTTCACCCGGGGGGCGGCCCGACTTCGCTGGGACGGTCGTCCCTTCGTCGCCGGACGCGCCTTTGCCACCGGGCCGGCCTTGGCGGCAGGACGGACCTTGGTCGCGGGCCTGGAAGGCGACCCTCGGCCGAGCGCGTTCGACGGGGCCGCGATGCGTGGCGGTGTCGGGGAACGTGGGGGCGGGGCGGCGGCGCGCCGGGCAGCCTGGACGCGGCGGGCGGCGATGGCGTCGCGCAGCCCTGGCGCATCGAGTTTCAAGACCCCCATGCGGACGCGGTAGTGCAGGTCTTCGCGGAGGAGTCCTGCCTGACGTGCGCTGGTGTCGGACCGGCCGAGGCCGAGGATCAGCTTCGGCCGCTCGTCGATGGAGGTGAGCGTCCGGACCAGGAGCTGCTGACCCATGTCCCCGAGTGCCAGGACGTCGGGGACGAACAGCACCGCGGCCCGTACCGCGAGCGCGGAGCCGAGCTGCTCGGCGCGGGTCACCGTGACCAGGGGCCGCCCGCTGGTCTCGGCCGCTTCCTGCGCCCACGCAGCCCGGTCCGGAACCGCGCCACCCGAGAGCAACACCGGGGCGCGGTTCATCACCAGCTCCGACTCCGCATACGTCGGTGCGTCCAAGGCGGGCACCTCCAGGGAGCACGGGCTCGCTCTGGGGCGGCAGTGTATGCGCAACGGCGGACGTCAGGGGGTCAACGGGGCGGCTCGAGCTCCGTTCGCACGTCCCACAGCTCAGGAAAGAAGCGCACGTCGAGCGCTCGCCTGAGGAACGGCACGCCGGAGCTGCCTCCCGTCCCCGTCTTGAACCCGATGATGCGATGCACTGTCATCATGTGGCGAAAACGCCACAGCTGGAATCGCTCCTCGACGTCCACCAGCTTCTCGGCCATCTCGTACCCGTCCCACCACCGCTCCGGGTCGCTGTAGACGGTCCGGAACACTGCCATCACACCCGGGTGGGGCTCGTAAGGTCCCGAGAAGTCTCGGTCCAGCCGCTCTTGAGGCACCGGGAGCCCTCGGCGGGCGAGGTGGCGAAGGAACTCGTCGTAGAGGCTCGGCTCGCGCAGGTATCGCTCGAGCCAGGCGTGGACCTCCGGGCTCTGCCGGTGGACCAGGAGCGCCTGCGCGTCCTTGTTGCCGAGCAGGAACTCGAGCGCCCGGTACTGCGCCGACTGGAAGCCGCTGGCTGGTCCCAGGACACCCCGAAACTCCAGGTATTCCGAGGGAGTGAGCGTCTCGAGCACGCTCCACTGCTCGAACAGCATGCGCTGGATCTGCCCTGCCCGGGCGAGGATCTTGAACGCGGGCTCGAGGCGGTCCTCGCGCACCAGGGACCGCGCGGCGGTCAGCTCGTGGAGGAGCAGCTTCATCCAGAGCTCGGACGTCTGGTGCTGGATGATGAAGAGCAGCTCGTCGTGGTGCTCGGGTCGGCTCCGCGTCTCCTGTGCCGAGAGCAGCAGGTCGAGGCGCAAGTAGTCGCCGTACGTGGTCTTTCCGGCGAGGTCGAGCTTCAGGCCGGGGTCCGGGGTCCGGATGTTCGCCATGCGATCAGGGTGCGCCCAGGGGTTGCGCCGGGCGCTGGCCCGAGGAATGACACGTCCCATGGACGCGCGCGAGTTCGGGGGGGGCCTCGCCTGGAAGGACCGTGCCCGCGAGGCGCTCGCGACCTCCCGGCGACGGCTGCTGGACCTCCTCCGGCCCGTCCCGGCCGAGGTGCTGACGGCGCAGCACTCGCCTCTGATGTCGCCAGCGGTCTGGGACCTGGCCCACGTGGCGAACTACGAGGAGCAGTGGCTCCTGCGCGCCCTGGGCGAGGCGCGGCTGGCCGGCGCCGAGACCGACCGGCTGTACGACGCGTTTCGAAACCCGCGTCGCACACGCGGCGAGCTGCCCCTGCTCGGTCTGCGAGAGGCGTTCGCCTACGCCGAGCAGGTGCGTGAGCGCGTGCTCCGGATGCTGGACAGCGTCGACGAGGAGGCGGTCCAGCGGATCGGCCAGCTCCTCGACGGCGGCTTCGTCTACGGGATGGTGGCCCAGCACGAGCAGCAGCACGTCGAGACGCTGGTCGCGGCGCTGCAGCTCGTCACATCGACCGCGCTGGAGCCGCTTCCTTCCACCGCCGTCCGCGCCGCGCCGCGCACCGCGCTCCCGCGCGAGGTTCGCATTCCGGCAAGCGCCTTCGAGATGGGCAGCGACGCCGCCTGGGCATACGACAACGAGCGCCCACGCCACCGCGTCGACGTGCCCGCCTTCCACATCGACCGCTTCCCGGTCACCAACCAGGAGTTCGTCGCCTTCATCGAGGACGGCGGCTACGCGCGGCGCGAGCTGTGGCGCGACGCGGGCTGGGACTTCCGCACCGCGGAGCGGCTCGAGCACCCGCTGTTCTGGCGACGCGCAGCGCAGGGATGGGAGCGGCGGCGGTTCGGCCTCTGGGAGCGACTCCCGGCCGATGAGCCTGTCTGTCACGTGTGCTGGTACGAGGCGGACGCGTATGCGCGCTGGGCGGGACGTCGGCTGCCCACCGAGGCCGAGTGGGAGAACGCGGCCGCCGCCGGCCCCGGCTCCTCGACGCGGCCGTTCCCCTGGGGCGACGCGGCGGCCGATCGCGACCGGTCGAACCTCTGGCCAGTCTCCGGACACCCGGCCCCCGTCGGTGCGTTCCCACGCGGGGCGAGCGCGTGGGGCGTGGAACAGCTCATCGGTGACGTCTGGGAGTGGACGGCGTCCGACTTCGTTCCCTATCCGGGGTTTCGCGCCTTCCCGTACCCGGAGTATTCGGCCGTCTTCTTCGGCAGTGACTACAAGGTCCTGCGCGGCGGCTCGTGGGCGGTGGCGCCCGAGGCGATCAGGAACACCTTCCGCAACTGGGATTACCCCATCCGTCGGCAGATCTTCGCCGGCTTTCGCTGCGCTCGAGACGCTTGAGAGCGCCCACGGAGTCTGGAGCCGGAATGCACGTCGACCCTCTCGCGCTCGACTGGCGCCCGCACCCGCGGGTCACCTGGGACGTCCTGCTCGGCCCGCGCGACCTCCGCCGCGCCCTCGAGGAGGACGTGCGGCATGGCCTGACCCACAAGCCACGCGAGCTCCCCCCGAAGTACTTCTACGACGCGCGTGGCTCGCGGCTCTTCGACGCCATCACCCGGCTCCCGGAGTACTACCCCACCCGGCGCGAGCGGGAGATCCTCAGCACACGCGCGCCGGAGATCGCCGCGCGCACCGGCGCGGACACGCTGCTGGAGCTGGGAAGCGGGACGTCGGACAAGACGCGCCTGCTCCTCGAGGCACTCTCCGCCGGCGGCACGCTGCGCCGCTTCGTTCCGTTCGACGTCGATGCGGTGACGCTGAGGAGCTCGACCCTGCGGATCGCCTCGGAATATCCCAGGCTCGCCGTGCACGCGGTGGTGGGCGACTTCGAGCGCCACGTCCCGCTGCTGCCCCAGGGCGGACGACGCCTCATCGCGTTCCTCGGCGGGACGGTCGGCAACCTCGCGCCGACACCACGGGCCCGCTTCCTCGCCGACATCGCGGCGCAGCTCGGTCCGGTCGACGCGTTCCTTCTCGGCACGGACCTGGTGAAGGACATCCCGCGACTCGAGGCCGCGTACAACGACAGCCAGGGCGTGACCGCCGAGTTCAACCGCAACGTGCTCTCGGTCCTGAACACCGAGCTCGACGCCGACTTCCAGCTCGAGCAGTTCGAGCACGTGGCCCGCTACGACGCCCGCCAGGGGTGGATCGAGATGCTCCTGCGCTCGACGGAGCAGCAGACGGTGACCGTGGCGGACCTCGACCTCCGCGTCCAGTTCACCGCAGGTGAGCTCCTCCGCACGGAGATCAGCGCGAAGTTCACCCCTCCGCAGATCGACCGGGAGATCGAGGCTGCGGGAATGCGCACCGAGGCCCGGTGGACCGACCGGGCCGGCGACTTCGCGGTGACCCTCGCCGTCAGCGCCTAGAGCGCGTCGGTCAGCCGCCGCCGGCGGGCTCGCCAGCGCCGCGGCAGATGCGCTCGATGGCATCGAGCGTCGCCGGCGATGCGCCCCGGAGCGAGGCGCAGAGGAGCGTGTCGGTTCCGAGCGCGGTGGCCGAGAGGAAGACCTCCTGGTCCGGTCCTCCATCGGCCGGCTCGGCGACCACCAGCCGGACGGCGACGAAGCCGGGCTCGTCGATCGCCTGGGTGCGCCGGACCCGCCAGCGCCGGAGCCCCTCGGTGAATCCGGTGCGGAGCGTCTCGGGGGTGGGCATCCCCACGCCGCTCCTGATCTCTGCGCGCAGCACCACGTGCCCGGGTGACTCCGAGACCCGGAGCGTGCCGTCGCCGCCGGTCACCACCGACCAGCCGGTCGGAACCTGGAGCAGCCCCGACGGTCGCGCCACGGCGACGCCACCGTCCTCGCGGACGGCGACAGGGTGCGGGGTGCGCGTGCAGCCGCCGATCGCTCCGGCGGCCACCGCGCAGCAGATCAGCGCCCCGCGGCGACTCGGCACCGATTCACCGCTTCGGTAGATCGGGGGGTGCGGCGGACGACAGCGACGTCGGGGTGGCAGCGGACTTCCCGGCGCTTTCCATCTTGCACGAACCCTCGAACATCACGCCCTTGTCGACGCTGAGCGACGGCGTCTCGAGGTTGCCCTTCACCCGACCCGGGGTGTGGAGCTCGATGTGCTGGGTCGCGCGGATGTTCCCCTCCACCAGCCCGTTGACGATGACCGTCCCGGCATTGACCTCGGCGTTCACCCGGGCGCCCTCGCCGATGACCAGTGTGTCCTTGGTGAAGATCTGCCCGGAGAACTTCCCGTCGATCCGCACCTGACCTTCGAAGGTCAGCTTCCCCTCGAACTCGCTTCCCTTGCCAAGCAGCGTGTGCACGTCACCACCGCGAACCACCACGTTCTCCTCCTCGCGCTTCAGCACCGCCATCGGGTTCCTCATCCTTGTCCTGGAGGCAAAAGCCCGGGATGACGCTCGAGCGGCGAGCGGCGGCGCGGGCTCCCTGAGCGCCGCGGCCTCAGCGCCGCAGCAGCGCGAGAATACGCTCCAGGTCCTCGTACGAGAAGAAGTCGATCTCCAGCGTGCCCTTCCCGCCTCGGTCCTCGAGTCGCACCTTCGTCCCCAGCCGGCGCTGAAGGTCCTCCACCACCGCGCGTGCGGCGGTACTACCCGCGGGACGACGCGAGGGGGAGCTCGAGGGTGTGCGCGCCGTGCGGACCAGGCGCTCGGTCTCCCGTACCGAGAGCTGCTCGCGGACGATCCGCTGCGCGGCCGTCACCAGCTCTTGGCCCGCGCCCATGCCGAGCAGCGCGCGCGCGTGGCCCATCCCGAGCGCCCCGGCCGCGAGGAGCTCCTTCACCGCCTCGGGGAGCTGAAGGAGACGGAGCGCATTGGCCACGCTGGTCCGGTCTCTGCCCACGCGCTCGCCCACCTGCTCCTGCGTCAGCCCGAACTCCTGGATGAGGCGGCGGTAGCCCTCGGCCTCCTCGAGCGGGTTGAGGTCGGTTCGCTGGAGGTTCTCGACCAGGGCCAGCTCGAAGGCCTCGGCCGCGGTGACATCCCGGACGACGGCCGGGATCTCGTGAAGGCCCGCGAGCTGGGCGGCCCGCCACCGGCGCTCGCCGGCGATGAGGCGGTAGTCCGCCCCGTCGCGCCGGACGAGGATGGGCTGGATGACGCCCTGGGTCCTGATTGACTCAGCCAGCTCGCGAAGCTTGGCCTCGTCGAACGTCTTCCGGGGCTGGCTCGGGTCCCTGAGGATGCGCTCCACGGCGACGCGGACGATGCCGGTCGAGGGCGGCAGGTCCCCCTGGACGGGGACGGAGGCCTGCGGAATCAGGGCGGAAAGGCCCCGACCCAGGGCACGCTTCGGGGCTCGGTCGGATGGGCCGGTGGGCATGGTGGGGGCAGTCATCAGGCAGCCCGCCGATCGGTCGGGCCCTGGTCGCGCCGCAGGATCTCATGTCCGAGGGCGAGGTAGCTCTCGCAGCCCTTCGACTTGATGTCGTACAGCAGGATGGGCTTCCCGAAGCTCGGGCACTCGGAGAGCCGGACGTTGCGGGGAACGACGGCCTCGAAGACGAGGTCCTTGAAGTATCCGCGGACGTCGCTGGCCACCTGGTGGGCGATGTTGGCCCGCCCGTCGAACATGGTCAGGAGGATGCCCTCGGTCGCGAGGCCTGGGTTCAGTCCCCGGCGGACCAGCTCGACGGTCTGCATGAGCTGGGAGAGGCCCTCGAGCGCGTAGTACTCGCACTGGAGCGGGATGAGGACCGAGTCGGCGGCAGTCAGCGCGTTGAGGGTGAGGAGGCCCAGGGAGGGTGGGCAGTCCACGATGATGTAGTCGTACTCGGCGACGAGCGGCTGCAGCGCCTCCCGGAGGCGGTACTCGCGACGGGGCATGTTCACCAGCTCGATCTCCGCGCCGGTGAGGTCGGGGGTGGAGGGGACGACCTGGAGGTAGCGGAGCTCGGTTCCGTGGACCAGCTCGGCCATGGGCCGCTCGCCCAGGAGAGCGTCGTAGACCGTGCCGGTGAGGGTCTCGCGCCTCACGCCGAGCCCGCTCCCAGCATTGCCCTGCGGATCCATGTCGACCAGCAGGACCTTCCGCTCCGCCGAGGCGAGGCTCGCGGAGAGGTTGATGGCGGTGGTCGTCTTGCCCACCCCGCCTTTCTGGTTGGAAATGCAGATGACACGTCCCACGGGGAAGCCTCCGGCGCGTTCAGTACGACTGGATGCGGGCGTAGCATGCTGGGATGACAGGGCAACTTCGGGCCCGCCAGGACGCTCGCTTCGGTCAAAAGGATCGGTGTTCCACGTGGAACGCCCGCCCTGGGAAGGCTCCAAGCTCCGGCGAGAACAGCACTTTGGAGCGCGCTACCAGCCGTGCTTCGGCCCTCAGCGAGGTGTCAGACACCTCGTTTCCCTCGAATTGGCGCCGACCCCGACGCTCGAATGAGGACCGAGACCCGCGCATCAACCGGTAGGCGTGCGTCAGGACCGCTCAGGCACCTCGGGACTGCGGCCGGCGGGGGAGGTCCCTCTGAGGGAGAGGTGTCAAACACCTCTGTCAGGCCTCGTTCAGCCGCCGAAGGGGCTCAAAGATTTCGGCGTTCCACGTGGAACGCGTCGCCCTTCGGAGAGCCATGGGGATGCACGGCTCCGGCGTCCGGGACTCCCCGAGAGCCGAGCCACTCAAATGTTCTGCTCCCAACGAGGTGGCTGGTATTTCGATCGAAGTCGTGGCAGAGGAGTTCCCGCCGCGGGGGCGCGCGTTTCTCACGACAGAAGCAGGCGGGTGGTCGATCGGTCGCCACCTCTGCCGAGAGCTGCAGCGCCTCTCTGAGGGCGCCGCAGGCCGTGCTGTGGGAGACCTGGGGAAAACATCGTGCCAGGGGCTTCCCTGAGTCCTTCCGGGAGCTTGGAGGCAGTGCGTTTCGCTGTGCCTGTGGAGAAACCGGCGATTTCTGGAATGCTGTTGGAGGGGAGCCGCGCACTGGGGCTCCCCTTGACCCATCCCCAGGCGGACGCGCTGTCGTGGCTGGCGGATGAGCTGGGTCGGTGGAGCTCCCGCATCAACCTCACCGCCATCCTCGATCCGTTCGAGATGGCGGACAAGCACATTCTCGACTCCCTGAGCGTGCTCCGAGCCCTCGACCCCGGGCCCCTCACGGTCCTCGATGCCGGGTCCGGCGCCGGCTTCCCTGGGCTCCCGATGGCGATCGCCCGGGTGGACCTCAGCGTCACCCTCGTGGATTCCGTCGCGAAGAAGGTGGGCTTCCTCAAGCACGCCATCGCCCAGCTGGGGCTTGCCCCACGGGTCCGTGCGCTGCACCTGACCTTGCGCGGGGCGCCGAAGGTGGAGGGCCTCTCGACCTTCGATGTCGCGGTCTCCCGAGCCTTCAGCGAACCGTCGCGCTGGGCCGCGCTCGCCCTGCCTTACGTCCGGGACGGCGGGACGCTCGTGGTGATGGCCGGGACCACCGCGCAGCAGCAGACCTTCCCGGGGTGGACGGGACCGTCGACGGACCGCTTCCACCTGCCCCTCGGCGGCGACGGGCGCACCCTCCTCAGCTACCGGAAGGCGGGCGGCTAGTTGGTTGTGACCGCACGGATCTCGCCGACGGCATTCTGATCCGGACCTCGACCGCGGCCGCCCTGACCTTGACCCTCACCTAGCCTTCGTCGCGGAGCGCCACCGAGGCATCCACGCGCACCGCCCGCCGGGCCGGGAGCCACGAGGCAAGGACGGCGCAGGCGAGCAGACCCAGCACGGTCGCCGCGTACACCAGTGGGTCGAGAGGCCGGACGGTCTCCACCACGCTCCGCAGCAGCCGGCTCGTCGCGACCGCTCCGACGAGCCCCACCGCGAGGCCGATCCCGGCCCAGGCCACGCCCTGGCCCACGACCTGGCGAAGCACCAGGCGTGGCGGCGCACCCAGCGCCATGCGGATGCCGATCTCGTGCGTCCGCTGCGCCACGCTGTACGAGAGCACCGCGTAGAGCCCGAGCACCGCCAGCACCAGCGCCAGCAGCGCGAAGAGCACCAGTTGCAGGGTCGCGAATCGCTGCGCGTCGACCGAGGCCCCGAGGAGCTGCGCGGCGGTTCGCATCTCGTACACCGGAAGCTCCGGGTCGAGACGGGCGAGGGTCCGCACCAGCTCCGGCCGGAGCTGCTCCGGCGCGCTCCGGCTGCGGACGGCGACGTTCACCGAGCGAAGGTTCCGGGCATACGTATCCTCGGGAAGCTGCTCGGTCGCCAGATAGAACTGGTGCACGGCCGGCTCGCGCCCCACCACTCCGTAGGCGGCAACGTGCTTGACGACCCCAATTATTTCACGATTCTGCTTTCCGTCATTGGAGAGCAGGTGTCTGCCCACTGCCCCGGTGGGGAAGTAGTCGCGGGCGAGCCGCTCGTCGATGACCGCAACCATCGTCCGGTCCCGGGTGTCCCCCGGCTCGAACCAGCGGCCGGCCACCACCCGGAGCCCGAGCGTCCGCGCATACCCTGGAGACACCGAGCCATACGCTGCGAACTGGACCTGCTCCGGCGGCAGCTGCGGCTGGGCGTCGCTCCGGAAGCTCGTCTCCCAGGGCCCGTCGAGAGGGAGCATCGTCGAGTAGCTGGCATCCTCCACGCCGGGAAGTGCCCGGAGCTCGACAACCATCCGCTCGTAGAAATCGCGCAGCTCCTGGGCGGTCCTCTGGCGCGCCTCGGGCACCGAGAGCCGGAAGGTGAGCACGCCGGTGCCGTCGAACCCCGTATCGAGCCGCAACAGGCCCGCCAGCGCCCGGGAGGTGAGCCCCGCGGCGACCACGAGGACCAGCGCCAGCGCGACCTCGGTCACGACCAGCATCACCCGGAGCCGGTGCTGCCCACCCGGCATGCGCGCGTCGCCCTGGCGCATCGCCTCGTGGAGGTGGGTCCGCGACCCGATGAGCGCCGGGACCAGGCCGAAGAGAAGCGCACAGCCCACCGAGGCGCCGAGGCTGAAGAGGAGCACCCGGACGTTGAGGAACAGCGCGACGTGATCAGGAAGCGATTCGGGACGGTGCGCCGCGAGCACCTGCATCGCCACCCACGCCAGGAGCAGACCGAGCGCCCCACCGAGGAGCGCCAGCACCAGGCTCTCGACGAGGAGCTGGCGGATCAGCCGCGAGCGGCCCGCACCGAGCGCTCCGCGAATGGCCAGCTCGCGGATTCGTCCGGTTCCACGGGCCAGCATCAGGCTGCCCACGTTCGCCGCTGCGATGAGCAGCACGAGCACGACCGCACCCATCAGGAGCCACAGCGAGCCCCGCACGTCCTGTGTGAGGCGCTGCTGCATCGGGTCGGGCCGGGGCAGCACGGCCCGGTTCTCCCGGTATTCCTCCTGCAGCGCCCGCCCCACGGCCTCGAGATCCAGACGGCCCTCGCCGAACGACACCCCCCGCTTGAGCCGGGCGAGCCCCGTCAGCCCGGGGTGGTTTCCGCGCTCGGCGGTCCGGCCAAGCATCCGCTGTCCCACCGGGACCCAGAGCTCCGGCTGTCGCTCGACGCGGAAGCCGGACGGCATCACTCCAACGACCGTCGAGGACACCCCGTCCACCTGCAGCGCGCGTCCAAGAGAAGCGCCCGGATGACCGTAGAGCTTTCGCGCCATGGCCTCGGTGAGGACGACCACGGGAGTCCCCCCGACGCGATCCTCGTCCTCCTCGAAGGTGCGTCCGACCAGCGGCGGCACCCCGAGCACGTGGAAGTAGCTCGCCGATGCCTCCACGACGTGCGCCCGGCGGGGAGCGCCCATCCCCGTCAGGTTCACCTCCCCGCCGCGGAACACTCCCATCTCGTCGAAGGAGCGGGTCCGAGCGCGCCAGTCGACGTAGTCGGGATAGCTCACCGACATCTCCGAGAACGACGGCGCGGTCTCCCCGATGAGCACCAGGCGCTCGGGTGCCGGGTACGGCAGCGGCTGGAGCAGCGCCGCATCGAGCACGCTGAACAGCGCCGAGTTGGCGCCGATGGCCAGGGCGAGGGTTGCCAGCACGGAGGCCGTCCAGCCCGGGCGGCGACGCAGGAGACGAAGAGCGATGCGGGCGTCCGCGAACCAGCCGGTCATGCCAGTGCGTCACGCCAGATCCGTGCCAGCGACGACACCCGTAGACGACCCGCCAGGACCGGCGAGAACGTCCCGTCGGTGGGAACCGCGGGGCGAACGTGGGACCGGAACGGGGGCCGAGGGCAGCGAACCGTTCCAGCCACACGGGAACGCAAGCGCCCGTGTTTCCGTCCGTCCGGGAGCCCTCTGTGTCCCCAAAACGAGGAAAACGAGGTGTCTGACACCTCGTTTTGGTCGGCCTGGCGGCGGCGGAGCCGCTCAGCCCGGCGGCTTCCCCCGCGCGGCGGCCTCGACGGCGGCCCGGTGCTCCTCGATGTACTTCTCGACGGCAGCGTCCTCGAGCTCGAGGTCGCGGAGAACGCCCGGGTAGATGCCCTTGAAGGCCGGCGACTGCTCGTCGCCACGGAGCCGGAAGCTCATCTTCAGCACCGCGGCCCCGAACAGCCTGTCCTTGAGCGCCTTCGGCTTGCCCAACGGCTCCTCCCCCGCGTCCGTCAGTCGTCTTCCGGCAGATCATCCACCGGAAGCCGCTGCCGAGGCATTGGCACCAGCTTGTCCGGCGTCAGCACGACCCGACGCAGCCGGCCCTCGCCCTCGGCGCGCGCGCTCACCGCGGAGACCGCGTCCGCGGCCTTCAGGACTCGCCCTCGCTCCAGCGCCCCGAGCGTGACCAGTGCGTAGACCCGGCCCGAGCTCGCGCTCCGTTCGGCCAGCGCACGCGCCGCCGCGTCGAGCGCCGGATCCGCCTCGGTGACCAGCGTCCGCTCGTCCGTCTCCGACGACCTCACGGGAGCCGCAACCCGGGGCGGCGGCGGCGGCCGAGCGGCCGGAATCGCGCCGCTCCCGTTCGTCAGGGGGGCCGGCGACGGGACCGGTGCGCGCGGCTGCGGTTGTGGCTTCGCGCCACGCGGCTCGGGATGCCCGCCGAGCCCCACGGCGATCCATCGCCGCTCCGTGCCCGGCTTGTTCACCAGCTTGTTCAGCAGGTACTGCAGCGCATCTCCCACCGGCGAGCGCCGCCCGAGCGGAACGCCCGGAAGCTCGACCCCGGGCATCACCGCGATGCTCACGCTGCCGTCCGGCAGATCCTTCGCCTCGAGCGTCGCCGGGATCTCCATCGTCCGGAGCAGCTGCTCCAGCATCGACACTGCCTGCGCCCGTCGATCGTCCACGGCACCCACCGCCACCGCCACCTGTGAGTCGGTCACTTCCGCTTCTCCAGCGCAGGCTTCAACCGCGGGGCGGAGTCGTCGCGCCGTTGAACCATCCTCCGCAGCACAGCCTGCTGCGCCACGGTGAGGATGTTGTTGGTGAAGATGTAGAGCAGGAGGCCCGCCGGATAGTTCAGCATGATCACCGTGAAGAAGATCGGCATGAACCACACCATCATCCGCTGCTGCGCGGCATCCAGCGCCGGCGGCTGGAGGCGGCTGGTGATGACCTGCGACACGCCCAGCAGCACGGGGAGCAGGTACGTCGGGTCCTTGATGGTCAGGTCGGTGAGGAAGTGCGAGGTGAACGGCGCCCCGTAGAGCTCGTAGCTGTTTCGCAGCGTGGTGAAGAGGGCCGCCCACACCGGCAGCTGGACCAGGATCATCAGGCATGACCCGAACGGGTTCACGCCCGCCTCCTGGTAGGCCTTCATCATCTCCATCTGCTGCCGTTCCTTGTCCTCCGGGAACTTCTTCTTCAGCTCCTCGATCTTGGGCTGGAGCTTCTTCATCGCCTCCTGGCCCACCATCGCCCGATGGGTCAGCGGAATGAGCAACACCTTCACCAGGACGGTGAGGAGGATGATCGCCACGCCCCAGTTCCCGACCACTCCGTGGAACCAGCGCAGCACCACGAGCATCGGCTTGCAGATCGCCGCCCAGATTCCGTAGTCCACCGCGCGGTCGAGCTGCACCGGAGCGTTCGCGTCCGGCGCGCGATTCGCCGGAAGACTGGGCACCGAGTTCAGCAGCTCGTGGTCCTTGGGCCCGAGGAACGCACCGAAGGCCCGCGTCACCGACTGGCCCGGCCCGACCTGGACCGGGAAGCGCGCCGTGGCCACGCGCTCGGTGAGCGAGGTGGTGAGGACGCACTTGCCCTCGACCGCGGTCCCCACCGGGAACATCGCCGAGAGGAAGTACTGCTGGTTGATGCCCACCCACCGCACCGGACCGGCGAACTCCTTGGTCTCGGACTTGTCCTTCACCGTCTCGTGCTCGTAGGAGTCCTTCACCACGCACGCCGCGTCGGAGACGTTGCCCACGCCGCCGAACATGCTCGGCTTCTCCTCGTGCACCGGGTCGATCGCCCGCGGGTACGGGAACACCAGCTCACCGGAGAGCGAGCGGCCCGTGAGGTTGCGCAGGGTGATCCGGGTCGCGAGCTCGTAGCCGTCCTCGACCCACGAGACCTCCTTGGTGATCTCCCAGCTCTCGGTTCGGCCAACGAACGTGATTCGATGGTCGCCCTGCTCGGCCGAGTAGCGCAGGTTCGCCGGGACCGTCGCCTCCCCCGCGAGCTCGACCGAGAGCGGCAGCGGTCCGCCAGCAACCGGCTGCGCCAGATCCATCTCCGGGCCCTTCGGGACCTCCTTGCCCAGGAGCTGCGCCCAGCCCTGGGCAATGGTCAGAGGAACCTGGTCGCGGGTCTTCTCGCCACGGAGCCGCGCCGAGAGCAGGCCGGCGCCCTCGGTGGAAAAGACGTAGTGGGTGGTCTTGCGCAGGCCCTCGACGGTCCGGACGGCCGGGCCCGCGGGCGGCGGGCGATCGGACGGAGACGTCGGCGGGGGCTGGACGGCCATCGGAGGGGCAACGACCGGCGCCGGGCTCGAGGCGACCGAGCCCGCATCCACGGCCCCCGCGGAGGACTGCGGCGGCGGGGGCGTCGGGGCGAACCAGGTCATGTACACGGCGGTCAGCAGGAAGATGAGCCCGAAGGCCACCGCCGTGCGTTTCTGGGATTGGTTCTCCACGAAGGTCAGATCCTCCCTGGGCGGGGCGGGACGGGGTCGAGCCCCCCTGGGTTGAAGGGATGGCACCGGCCGAGGCGTCGGATGGCGAGGAGCAGCCCATGGAATGGGCCGTGCTCCTTGAGCGCCCCGAGCGCGTAGGCCGAGCACGAAGGATGAAAGCGACACGCCCGCGGCAGCAGCGGGGAGAGCGTCCACCGGTAGAGGTGGACGGGGAGAGCGAGCAGGAGGGCGAGCAGCTTCAACGGAGACGGTTCTCTAACGCGGACAGCAGGGAATCCGCGGCGCGCTCCAGCGCCGCGAAGCTGGCTTCCCTGGCACTCGGACGGGCCACCACCACCAGGTGCATTCCTCCTGGCCATCGGTCGCGACGCTTGCGAAACAGCTCGCGCAGCCGACGTCGGACGGCATTTCGGACCACCGCCGTCCCCACCTTGCTCGACACTGTGAGTCCGAGCCGGGACGCTCCGTCCGGGCTCGGTGCCACCAGGCCCACCAGCGGCCCGGCGGTGACCTTCTTTCCCCGCTCCTGGACTTCCAGGAAATCACGGCGCTTGAGGAGGCGAGCCTCCCTGGGAAACGCCGCCGTCAACCCTACTTCTTGGCCGCGGACACGGCCAGGCGCTTTCGCCCCTTTGCCCGCCGACGACGGAGGACGTCCTGGCCGGCGCGGGTGCTGTTCCGCTTCCGGAAGCCGTGGGTCCGGTTGCGCTTCACTTTCGACGGCTGGTACGTGCGCTTCGACACGGGGCGATGCTCCGAGAATGGACTGCGACGGACTGAGGGGAGGGCCGCGCGCATAACCCAGCCTGCGCGATCGAGTCAATGCGGCGGAGTCGCGACCAGGCGATCACAGCGCGCCCCGGCCGCACGTTTTTGATCCCCAACTGCCCGCGGGAAGTCGTACAACACGCCCCCCCGTCCTCCGCGCCACAGGAACGGTTTTTCCCTCCCGAGGTCGCCTTTCGTGTCGGCTTCTCCCGAGCAGTCGCCCGTGCCCGCAAGTGCCGATGAACTCTGGGAAAAGACCCTTGCGCTCCTGCGCGAGGACGGAAAGTCCTACGCGCTGACCTGGCTCGACCGGATGCAGGCGCTCGAGCTTCGCGACGGCGCGCTGATCCTCGGCGTTCCCGACCGCTTCTTCCGCGACTGGGTGGACGACCACTATCGCCCTCTGCTCGAGGACGCGCTGACGCGGGTCCACCGCGGCCCGATGGCGCTCGGCTACGAGGTGGTGGGCGCGCCGAGTTCCGATGCGACGGAGCCGGCGAGCACCGGCCGCGGCGCGAGCTCTGCACCGCGCCCGCCGCGGCTGAACGAGCGCTTCACCTTCGTGAACTACGTGGTCGCCGAGAGCAACCAGCTCCCCGCAGCCGCAGCCGCGGCCGTCGCCGAGAGCCCGGGTCGCGCCTACAACCCGCTCTTCATCTACGGGGGCACCGGGCTGGGGAAGACTCACCTGCTCCACGCGGTGGGCAACGCGATCTTTGCCAAGAACCCCGCGGCGCGGATCGTCTATCTGTCGTCCGAGGAGTTCACCAACGAGTTCGTGGAGAGCGTCCGCGATCACAAGATGACGGACTTCCGCCGCAAGTTCCGCGACGAGTGCGACGTCCTGCTGATCGACGACATCCAGTTCCTCGGAAAGCGCGAGGAGACGCAGAAGGAGTTTTTCTACACCTTCAACGCGCTCCACGAGATGTCGAAGGCGATCGTGCTCACCTCCGACGCGGTGCCGGCGGAGATCCCGGGCCTCGAGGATCGGCTCCGCAGCCGGTTCACGATGGGGCTGATCACCGACATCCAGGAGCCGAACTACGAGACGCGGGTCGCGATCCTCAAGAAGAAGGCAGAGGCGGACGGGTTCGACCTCCCGGACAACGTCTGTCACTTCATCGCCAAGCACGTGCAGAAGAACGTGCGCGAGCTCGAGGGCGCGCTGATCAAGATCTCGGCCGTGCACAGCCTCACCGGACAGCCGGTGACCGAGGAGTTCGCGGCGCAGGTGCTCCGCGACATCCTCCCCGCGCAGCGGCCCATCGACATCGACCACATCCAGCGCGAGACGGCCCGTTACTACAAGGTGGCGGTGGAGGAGCTGCGGGCCGACCGGCGGACGAAGCAGCTGGCCCACGCGCGCCAGGTGGCGATGTACCTCGCCCGGAAGCTGACCCGGAGCTCGTTCCCGGAGATCGCCGCCCGGTTCAACAAGGATCACTCCACGGTCATCTCCTCGGTGCGCAAGGTCGAGCGCCAACGGGAGATCGACGCCAGCGTCCGCAAGGAGCTGGACGAGCTCGAGAGCAAGCTCGGGCCGGGGTGAGCTCAGCGCGCGGCGGTTTTCCACCGGTTTCCACAGTGTGGAGATGTTGGTTGTTTCCGGTGCAGCAGCTGTGACTCGACGGTGGGGAACGCTCTCTCGGTGGCCATGTTGTCCGGAACTTGTCGAGCAAGCCTGTTGGAACCTGGTGTCGAGAACTTCCGGAGCGACCTGGGGATCGCCATGCACCGGGTGTGGAGAATCTGTGTCCGCGGAGCGACGGCTGTGTGGCCCCGTGGACAACTCGATTCGTTCTCCACAGGACCCTTATAGGAATCGGCTGGCAGCACGAGGGGTTGAAGTGCTCTCCCCAAGTCTGCGGGACCTGCTTCCACTACCCCTTAGATCCATCTCTTAATTCTAAAGAAGCAACAGCCGCCGCCCGGCGAGCCTGCGAGAGCCGCGACCACACCCCAGCGACGGCTCCAGGGGATCGCGAGAGGAGCTGCGACGGCGTTCAGCGCGTCGCCGCGGCCGACGAGCTGCCTTCGATCGTCGGAACCACCACGTTCACGCCCGCATCGGGAAGCTTCGGCGCGGTCGAGCTGAACGCGACCAGGTACCGCTCCATCAGCACCTGCTCGTGCTCGGGGATCCTGATCTTCTTCTCGCGCTTCATCTTCTCGACCAGACCCGGCCACTGATCACCGCGGTACTCGCCAGGCCCATGGACCGGATGACAGCTGCTGCAGCGCTGGACGTAGAACGCCCGGCCCTGCTGCATCTCCGCGAGCGTCAGGCCGGGCTCGATCGGCTGGACCCTGTCCACGTCCGCCACCGTGGGCTGGGGAACGAACCCCGCGTGCGCGCAGGCCAGAACGAGCACCGCGCCGAGCACGGCAGAACCGAGGACGAGGCGCCCGATCATCACGGCTCTGGCCTTACTTGAGAACGCATCGCAAAATCAATCTCGACCATCTTCCCCCCAGTTCTTCCAGGCGGATACGTGAGGCCGGGACCCCCCTCCGGGCCCGATCCTGTCCGTTCGATCCTCCGGAGTCCGTGAGCGCCGTCGCGTTTGACGCACCTCGCATCTGCGGGCTACACGTCCGCCCGGGCGGAGTGGCGATGTCTCCTCCGCGGGAGACGATGGGCACATGGAATTCCGCATCGCTGCGGAGGAGCTGAAGCGAGCGCTGTACCGGGCCCAGGGCATCGTGGAGCGGAAGACCACCATGCCCATCCTTTCCAACGTGCTGGTCAACGCGACCAAGTCGGGCGTGCAGATCACCGCCTTCGACCTCGACGTCGGGATCGTGAGCGAGCACCCGGCCGAGGTCACCAAGCCCGGGAGCCTCACCCTCTCGGCGAAGACGGTCTTCGACATCGTCCAGAACCTGCCCGAGCCGCAGGTCACGGTCCGCAAGCTTCCCAACCAGTACGCCGAGCTCCAGAGCGGCAGCGCGCACTTCAAGATCGTCGGGATGTCTCCCGAGGAGTACCCGAAGCTCCCGAAGGAGGAGAACGCGCATCTGGTCACGGTGCCCGGCGCGGTCCTGCTGGAGATGATCCGCAAGACCTCGTTCGCCATCTCCACCGACGAGACCCGCTACATCCTCAACGGCGTCTTCTTCGAGCCGCGCGAGGGCGGGAAGGTCCGGATGGTCGCCACCGACGGGCACCGGCTCGCCCTGGTGGAGCGCGAGCTCGCCGGGGACTTCAAGCTCAAGGGCGGGGTGATCATCCCGCGCAAGGGGCTGCACGAGCTCCGACGCCTCCTCGACGAGGCGCCCGATGCCGAGTGCGCGCTGGGCTTCGCCGAGAACTCCGCGCTCTTCAAGAAGCCGGGCCTGACGATGGTGATGCGCCTCATCGATGGGCAGTTCCCCGAGTACCAGCGGGTGATCCCCAAGGAAGGCGAGCGCAAGGTGAAGATCCCGCGCATTCGCTTCACCGAGGCGCTCAAGCGCATCGCCTTGCTCAGCGTGGACAAGTCGAACGCGGTGAAGATCGGTCTGACCACCAACCAGCTGCGCATCAGCTCGCAGAACCCGGATCTGGGAGAGGCCAAGGACGACCTCGAGGTCCAGTACGACGGCGCAGACATCACCATCGGCTTCAACGCCCGCTACCTGACCGACGTGCTTGCCGCGCTCGACGGAGACGAGGTCGCCTTCGAGCTCGGAGACGACCACAGCCCGGGAGTCCTGCACGGACCGGGCGATCGCAGCTACACCGCGGTGGTCATGCCGATGCGGGTGTAGTGCTCCTCGAGCGACTCCAGCTCTCGGAGTTCAGGAACCTCCACGCGGTCACGCTCCGACCGTCGCCGCACGCGACCGTGGTGGTGGGGAGCAACGGCCAGGGGAAGACCAGCCTGCTCGAGGCGGTCTACTTCCTCTGTACCCTCCGCCCGCTCCGGGCCAATCGACTCTCCGAGCTGGTCCGTTTCGGGGCGGAGCAGGCCACCGTCACCGGGCGATTCACCCTCGGCGGCGCCGAGCGCGAGATCTCGGTCCAGGTGGCCGCCGGCCTGCGCCAGGCCTTCGTCGACGGCAAGAAGGCCGCCAAGCTCGAGGACTACTTCGGCGGAGTGAGCGTGGTCGCCTTCACGCCCGACGACCTGGCGGTGGTGAAGGGCGGACCCGAGGTCCGGCGCGCCTTCCTCGATCGCGCCGTCTTCAACCGCTTTCCTGCGTATCTCCGCGAGCACCGCGCGTACCAGCGGGCGCTGAAGAGCCGCAATCGCCTCCTCAAGGAGCACGCCCCGGCGAGCTACGTCGAGGCCTACGACGAGACGGTGGCCAGGACCGGCGCCCGGGTCCTGGTCCGCCGCCGGGCGCTCCTGGACGAGCTCGGGCCGCGCACCGTGGCCGCGGTGAAGGCCATCTCGCAGCTCCCGGACGTGGGCGTGGGCTACACGGCGCTGCACCTCGGGGCGCACCATCCGCAGACCGAGGAGGGCCTCGGGGCCGCGCTCCGCCACGCCCTCGACGAGCGGCTGCCGAAGGATCGCGAGCGCGGCTTCACCTCGGCCGGCCCGCACGCTGACGATCTGCAGCTGACGCTCGCCGGGCGGAGCGCGCGGGCCTACGCCTCCCAGGGACAGGGGCGGGCCCTGGTGCTCGGATGGAAGATCGCCGAGATCGAGAACGTCCGCGCTGCCTTCGGGAGACCTCCGCTGCTGCTCCTCGACGACGTCTCGAGCGAGCTGGATCCGGAGCGAAACGCCTTCCTGATGCACACCGTGGCCGAGAGCCGGGCACAGGTGCTGCTCACCACCACCGACGCCTCGCTCGTCGCCCGGGCGGCGGGGCCGGACACGCTCTGGCTCCGCGTCGACGCGGGGTCGGTGACCGAGGACGTCCGACTTCGGCCTCCCCGCTCGGCATGACCCCGCGATTCTTCCCTTACCGCCCGAC
The DNA here is from genome assembly GCA_017881345.1 of Myxococcaceae bacterium. Classification (GTDB taxonomy): domain Bacteria; phylum Myxococcota; class Myxococcia; order Myxococcales; family Myxococcaceae; genus RPRB01. The sequence goes on from JADGQZ010000058.1 coordinate 19,721, forward strand.
CCGTCTGCGGGCTGTCGTGGCCGGCCTCGCCGTCACCGGCGGGGCACTCGGCTTCGCGGGACTGGTCCGGGCTGGCCCCGGCAAC
>JADGQZ010000500.1 GCA_017881345.1 Myxococcaceae bacterium
CAAGAGGAGCTCCGGAGCAGTCAGCCGGAGCTCTTGGCGCGTCTAGGCCTAGGGCGCCTCCCGCCTCCCCCGTTCCCGGTACGCGCTCCCCGCCTGCGCCTCCGTCCCAAGCGTTGCATAGCAGGTTGCCCGAAGCGCCTGGATGAGACCTAGGGCGTACTGGCGACCGCTCAAAGGCCCATGGCAGCGTCCCCGGATTCCGGCGCACCTCGACCGGATGGCAAATGCGACCAAGGAGCGCTGCGCATGATGCGTGAACCCGGCCGGACCGCCGCCTCGACGCTTCTCCTCGCTGTCACCTTGGCCGCCCTCCCCGTCGGGGCGCAGACCGTCACCGGCACCCTGGGGTCGCCCAGCGCGACGACCACCGTCGGGGGGAAATCACTCCCGGTGGCAGAGCCGAAGTTCGGGGGCGTCATCAAGGAAAGCCTCAAGGGCTCGAAGACCTGGTGGCCACCGCGAATTGTCCCGCCCAAGGGCGCACCCAACGTTCTGCTCATCATGACCGACGACCAGGGCTACGGTGTCGCAGGCACGTTCGGAGGCGTCATCCCGACGCCCGCCCTGGACCGGGTCGCCAAGGCCGGGTTGCGCTTCACCGAGTTCAACTCAACGGCGCTCTGTTCGCCGACCCGGGCCGCGCTCATCACCGGCCGCAATCACCACTCGACGGGCTTCGGGGTCATCACGGAGCTCTCGACAGGGTTCCCGGGGTACGACTCCATCATCGGTCCGGACAACGCCACCATCGGTAGAATTCTCAAGGACAATGGCTATACGACGTCGTGGTTCGGGAAGAATCACAACACGCCAGCCTTTCAGTACTCCGTTGCGGGCCCCTTCGACCAATGGCCGTCGGGCATGGGCTTCGACTACTTCTACGGCTTCATGGGCGGCGAGACCGACCAGTGGACGCCGTACCTCTTTCAGAACAACAGGCAGATCTTCCCGTGGGTCGGCAAGCCTGGCTACAACCTCATCACCGACATGGCAGACGAAGCCATCAGCTATGTGAAGGGCCTCAACGCCGCCAACCCCGGGCAACCCTGGTTCGTCTACTACGTTCCCGGCGGAAGTCACTCGCCTCACAACCCGACCAAGGAATGGGTCGAGAAGTTCAAGGGAAAGTTCGACATGGGGTGGAACGCCATGCGCGAGCAGATTTTTGCCAACCAGAAGCGACTGGGTGTCATCCCTCAGAACGCCAAGCTCACCGAATGGCCCGACAGTCTCCCGAAGTGGGACAGCTTGTCTGCCGACGAGAAGAAGCTCTTTGCCCGTCAGGCGGAAGTCTACGCGGCCTACACGGCCTACACCGATCATGAAATCGGTCGCGTGATTCAGCAGGTGGAGGATCTTGGGCAGCTCGACAACACGCTCATTATTTACATCGACGGCGACAACGGGACGAGCCCCGAGGGGACGCTGGTCGGGACCCCCAACCAGTGGACCTCCTATAACGGCATCCTGAACTTCCCCATCGCGGAACAGCTCAAGTTCTACGACGTCTGGGGGTCAGCCGCGACGTATCCGCACATGGCGGTCGCCTGGGCATGGGCATTCGACACGCCCTTCAAGTGGACCAAGCAGATTGCGTCGCACTTTGGCGGTACACGCCAGGGCCTGGCCATCTCGTGGCCGGCCCGAATCAAGGACGCCGGAGGCATTCGTACCCAGTTCCACCACATGATCGACATTGTCCCCACCATCCTCGAGGCCGCAGGGATCAAGGCGCCGGAGTACGTCGACGGAATCAAGCAGAAGCCCATCGAGGGCGTGAGCATGATGTACCTGTTCGACAAGGCGAACGCGAACGCGCCCTCGGCCCGCAAGACGCAGTACTTCGAGATGATCAGCAACCGCGGCATCTACCACGAGGGCTGGTACGCCAACACCACGCCCCCGCACGGGCCGTGGATTCTGAACGCGCCCCTGCCCGTCCCGGAGGACTACAAGTGGGAGCTGTACAACCTGACCGACGATTACACGCAAGCCAACGATCTTGCAGCGAAGATGCCTGACAAAGTAAAGCAACTGCAGAAGATATTTGATCAGGAGGCCAAGAAGTACCAGGTATATCCGCTCGACAACAGGACGTTTGCGCGTGCCGTCGAACCGCGGCCGAGCTCGACGGCCGGGAAGACCGAGTTCACCTACGTGGGCGTGAATGCCGGCATCGACACCGCGAATGCACCAAATTACCTTGGTAAGTCATACACCATCACCGCGGAGGTCACTGTGCCGCAGGGCGGCGGCGAGGGGGTGATCGTCACCAGCGGTGGCCGCTGGGGCGGCATTGGGCTCTACTTGCTCAAGGGCAAGGTCGTATTCGACTACAACATGCTCATCCTCGCTCACTACCGCTGGGTGGCGCCGAGCGCCCTCACGGCGGGCAAGCACACCATCGTCTACGACTACACCTATGACGGACCCGGTATCGCCAAGGGCGGAACCGGCGTGCTGAAGGTGGACGGGAAAGTCGTCGACTCACACAAGCAGCCGAACTCCGTGGCCTTCCTGGAAGTGGCCGACGAGACGTTCGATGTCGGAGTCGACACTCGCACGCCGGTGAACGACCAGGACTACCAGGTGCCATTCCCCTTCACTGGCACCATCGACAAGCTGACCTTCAAGATGGGCCCGTGGCAACTGAGCGAAGCCGAGATGCGGAAGATGGACCAGATGCTCGCCAGAGGGCACGACTAGAGAAGGAAGCGCACGCGAGCCACCGGTGAGCGCGACAGATCGCATGAACCCGAGAAGCCTCGTCGCCTTCTCTGCGGTGGTGGAAGCCGGTACGGGTCTCGGGCTGATGGTCGTGCCTTCGCTCGTGATCTCGCTCCTCCTCGGTGCAACGGCGACGGGAGAGGCGGTCGCGGTCGGCCGGGTCGCGGGCATTGCACTTCTCGCCATGGGACTCGCATCATGGCCGGGACGAAAGCCCGCCCAGCCTGGCCGAGCGGCCCTCCGGGCCTTGCTGGTCTACAACGCGCTCGTCGCGATCTACCTTGCGCACCTCGGCGCCTCCCGGCACGTCGGCGGTGCGCTCCTCTGGCCCGCGGTCGCGCTCCATGTCGTCGTGGCGCTTCTCCTGGCCTGGGCGTGGCGCAGTGGCGCCCGGAGCTCGACGGCGTGACCTGAACGCAGAGAGCCTCCATTGGACGTAGGTCGTACAGCGACGACCCCCGGGCGCGTGACAGCCTCCTCGGCCATTCGGACCGGCCGTGGTGCGCAGGAGGGGGCAAGTCGAATGACTTCTTCGAACGCCAGCAGAGGAGCTCGGCTCGGAGCTGCCGTCCTCTGCTTCTCCCTCGCGGGAGCGGCCCACGCAGGCGGCGTCATGCTCTACGAGATCGGCACCCCGGATCTCGGTCTGGCTGCCGCCGGCTACGCGGCGCGCGCGCAAGACGCAGCGACGGTGCTGACCAATCCCGCGGGGATGACCCGGCTCGACAGGACCCAGTTCATGTTCAGCGGCCAGCTGCTCTACGCGTCGGTGCAGTTCACGCCCAACTCGCTGACCACCCCGTCGCTCGGGACGAACAATGGCGGCAATGCCATCGGCTTCTTGCCCGGCGGGAGCGCCTTCTTCGTCTACAGTGCAACACCCGATCTCAAGTTCGGGTTCGGCTTCTTCTCCAACTTCGGGCTCGCCGAGTCCTACGACTCTGCGTGGGTCGGCCGGTACTACGTCCAGTCGGCCACGCTGATCGGCCTCTCGATGATGCCATCGGTGGCCTACCGCGTTCTCCCGTGGCTCTCGCTTGGCGCCTCGGCGAACATCATGTTCGGCGTCCTCAAGGACACGGTGGCGGTGAATGGCATCCTTCCCTCGGCGCCGGATGGGACGCTCAAGCTCGACTCGAACGCCTGGGGTTTCGGAGGCGAGTTCGGCGTGCTGTTCGAGATCGCCAAGGGCAGCCGGATCGGAGCGACCTACAACACCCCGGTCTCGCTCAACTTCGGCACCACTCCGACCCTGACCAACGTTCCCGACGCGCTTCTCAGGTTCCAGACGCCGCTCACGCTGGGAATGCAGGATCCCCAGGGCGTGATGGTGAGCTTCTACCAGGAGGTGGTGCCGGGGTTCGCCCTGCTCGGCAACGTCGGATGGCAGAACTGGTCCAAGTTCGGGAAGCCAGAGATCACGATCGCCGACCAGGGGCAGACCTCGGCCACGCTCAACCTCAACTACAAGGATACCTGGCACGTCGCGCTGGGGGCGCAGATCCAGGTCGCCCAGGGCTGGCTGCTCTCCAGCGGCGTCTCCTACGACTCGAGCATGATCTCCGATCAGCAGCGGACCCCCTCGTTGCCCGTCGGCGCCGCCTTGCGCTTCGCGGCTGGCATCCAGCACCCGGTGTCGGAATCCGTCGAGCTCGGCTTCGCCTACGAGTTCCTCTGGGGCGGCACCCTGCCGCTCGACCAGAACCGTGGCCCCCTGTCCGGTCGACTTGCAGGGGCCTACAACAGCACCTTCCTCAATTTCTTTGCGCTCAACGTGAACTGGAAGCTCTAGGGCTGGTGGCGAGAGTATGAGGGGATCCCTGCTCGTCGCCTTGGCGCTTCTCGGGGCTCCGGCGGCGCGGGCCGAGGATCCCTGTGCCGAGGACGTGAAGCAGCTCTGCGCAGAGGTGAAGCCGGGCGAGGGACGCATCGAGCAGTGCCTCCGCAAGGCCAAGGCGAACGTCTCGCTCGCGTGCCGGGGGAGGCTCGACGCCTGGGACAAGAAAGCGCAGGGGCTCCTCGAGGAGTTCAACCTGGCGTGCGAGGTCGACGTCGGCCGTCTCTGCGGCGAGGTGAAGCCGGGCGAGGGACGGGTGATGGCGTGCCTCATCAAGCACGAGGACGATCTCTCGAGCTCCTGCCGGGCCGAGACGGATCGTTTCCAGACGGCCCGGGAACAGGTGCTGGCGGTGAGGTCGGCGTGCCGGGCCGATGTCGACCGCCTCTGCAAGAGCGCCTCTGGCGAGGCCGGTCCACTCGTCGAGTGCCTCCAGACCAGGCGCGCCGAGCTGTCCGCCGAGTGCCGCGCCGCGGCGCCCAAGCTGGAAGTCGGAGCGGCCGAGTTCGTCGACGCCGTCGACACGCTGACCAGCCAGGAGCGCATCATGGGGACCCTGGAGGTCCTCCAGGGGATCGACTCCGTGGCATTCAGCCGGAGCCAGATCGCCTTCCAGGGCGAGAACTTCCAGTCGCTCGAGGGTGTGGCAAACGCGAACAGGTTCACACTGAACCCGCAGTTCGTCTTCGGTCACCGCAAGCAGTTCGCGATCCTGATCAAGGTCCCGGTCTCGACCGTCTTCCCCTACAGCACCCAGGTTCCTACCGCTTCGGGCGTCGGTGACATCACGACGGGATTCGGCTGGGCCTTCTACGCGCGGGGGCAGATCCGCCAGTACCTGGGGCTCGGCCTGCAGTGGAACACGGGGGCGCAGGCCAGTCTTGGAGCGCCCTGGGCAGTGATCCCGACCTACGCCATCGCGATCGGCCTGGCGCGGTGGTTCTCGGTCACCGTGGAGGTCACCTGGGTGAAGTCCTTTGGATCGCTGGGGAGCTACACCGAGCTGGACCTCCTCTACTTTCGCCCGATCCTGGTGTTCGGGCTCCCCGCCAATGCGTTCGTGGCGCTCGATACCAAGCTCGGATGGGACCTGGCGAACGGCAGCTTCGTCCCGGTGATGAAGCTCGCCGTCGGAAAGTTCATCGACCGAGGCAAGTCGCTCTCCATCACGGCCTGGTACCAGGCGTCATTGACCAGCGAGTCGGTGTGGCGGACCTTCCCCGGCGGCTACAAGTTCTCGGTCGGGGTGGGGATCTCCTACTTCTTCGATTGGTGAGCTTCTCTGCGGGAGGGTCCGATTCTCAACCCAGGGGAGGTGCCGGGCAGGCGTCCCGTGCAACGGGCCCGGTGCCCGGTGTCCCGCAGGTGAGCGCGAAGGGTGTCCCTTCGACTTGCCCGGGGAGGCGAACGATGAAGCGTGCCCTGATTGCCGTGTTCCTGGTTCCGGTCGCGATGATCTGGGCCTGCAACAGCGAACCAACGCCGCAACAACCCAAGGTCTTCAACCTCACCCTGTCGCCGGCAAACGAGACTCCTCCCTGCGCACTCGCTGGGGCCAGCGCGACCGGAACGGCGAAGGTCACGATCCCCAACGACAACCAGTCGGTGATCGTCGACGTGAGCTACTCGGGCCTCTCGGGGCAGGTGACGGCGAGTCACATCCACTCCGGCACGTCGGCTGCACCGGGCCCGGTGGTTCTGCCCTTCGGTGCCCCTCTCACTTCTCCCTTCTCCAAGACGGTCACCGCGGCCGACTACGTCGCTGCGACCGGTGCTCCGCCGGACTTCGCGAGCTTCGTCACCGCGCTCAAGGCCGGTGGAGCGGGCTACGTGAACCTCCACACCGATGCGTGCAAGCCCGGGGAGATCCGCGCCGAGGTACAGTGAGCTGACGGCGGGCAACGGACGCAGGCCACTTCCAGCGCGGGAGTGGCCTGCTCCGTCTCACCAGTAGTAGCGGAGCCCGATGGTCGCGAGCCAGGTGCTCCAGCTCACGTTGACGTCCGAATTGACCGCGAACCGCCGCGCGACGATCTGGAGCCCGAGCGCCAGATGCGGCCGTCCGGTGTAGAAGATGCCGCCGCCCAGGTCGCTCACGTGCTGGAGGCTCGTGCCGCTCGTCGGCGCCGTCCAGGTGTAGACCGCCTGCAGGCCGATCGGAACATTGGAGATGGCGTAGAAGTCGAAGTCGAGCGCCACGCCCAGTCCGAACGCCTGGCCGCTGACGCTCCCAGCGTTCAGGTTCTCGGTGACGAAGGCATACGAGAGGTAGGCGGTGACGCCGAACGGACGCCACGGCGCCCAGCTCATCGCCACCGCGGGCCGAAAGGTGAACGAGTTCTTCGTTCCAAAGACCTCCCCATTGCCGGCGCTGCAATTACCCGCCTGACAGGCCTTGATGATGCTGCTGATTCCGCTCCCGATTGTGAGCGCCAGACCCGGTCCGATGCCCCCGTCGACCAGGAGGGCCAGCTTGAGCGAGTCTCCAATGGGCAGGCTGGCCGTGAAGCCGAGTGAGCCAGCCGTCGACACCGCCGTTCCAATCACCAGCGCCGACGAGCCGTTGATGCCCGAGTACACCAGTTCGGTGATGGAGATCCGCGCCGAGAAGTGGTCGAGGAACGCGTACTCGTAGCCCACGATGGCGCCGACGCCAGCGTAGTCGAAGGTGCCGCTGTACAGCTGGTCGCCGATCTGGGCCGAGCCCGTCGTGTTCCCGTAGACCGTGACCAGATACGTGGAGAAGCTCGTCGTGGTCAGTGCTCCCGGGACCGAGGCGGAGGGCATGAAGACGTGACCGTTGAGGACACGCGAAGGAGGGGCGTCTTTTTCTCCCGGTACCAACGGTTCACCCTCCGGCGTCGGGGCGACAGGGGCCGGGGTCACCGTCGTCTGCGGGGCAGGGGGAAGGGTCGTCGAGGGGGTGGCCTGCTCGTCGGCCGCGGCCGCGGCGCCGACCGTCAGCAACGCGACGAAGGCCACCAGCGGAAGATGGGACTGCATGGTCGTTTCTCCTGGCGAGGCGGAAGCGGTCCGGCCGGGCTCGTTCTCGCACATCGGCGCAGGCGCTGGCGTACAACCAAGGGCCAATGGTGACCGTCTCCTCCGGCCTGAGCCCGCAGCCGTCCGCCACTGAGCAGCCAGAGAACCCGGAGCACCGCTGGCTCCGCACGGTGTACCGCCCCGGCGTCCCGCAGCTGACCGTCCGTGCGGTGGTGGTGGGAATGCTGCTCGGCCGGTGATGGTCTGGCTGATGGTGCGTTTGTTCAGCTTTCCGGTGTGGGCCGCGCTGCTCGCGCTGCCGCTCGCGGTCCTGCTCGGCGTCGTCGCCTCCCGGGTGACCGGCGAGACCGACGTCACGCCGAGCAAGGCCTTCGGTCCAGTGACCCAGCTCGTGTACGGCGCGGCGCTGCCCGGCCAGCTCGTCCCGAACATCACCGGCGCCAACGTGACCGCCGGAGTGGGGCTCCACGCTGCGGATCTGCTGACCGATCTCAAGGCCGGCTGGCTCCTCGGGGCGAACCCGCGCCAGCAGCTGGTTGGGACAGCTCTTCGGGGCCGTCGCCGGGGCGCTGGCAGTCGTCCCGGCCTTCAACCTCCTGGTCCCCCGCGCCGACATCCTCGGCTCGGAGCATTTCCCGGCGCCCGGAGTCCAGGTCTGGGCAAGCGTGTCGCGCCTGCTGTCGCAAGGGGCGTCCCAGCTCGCTCCGGCGGCCCAGCAGGCCATCGTGGTGGGCCTCGTGGTCGGTGCGGCGCTCACGCTGCTCGAGCGGTTCGTGCCACGGAAGGCGCGGGCCCTCATCCCGTCGCCGACGGCTGTCGGCGTGTCGTTCATGATCCCCTTCTCGAACTCGCTGTCCTTCTTCCTCGGCGCGCTGGTCGCGGAGATCGTCCGGCGCCGGCGCCCGGCGGAGGTGGACACCACGGTCACCCCGGTGGCGAGCGGCTTCATCGCGGGCGAGAGCCTCATGGGCGTGCTCATCGCCATGGCCGTCGCCCTGCTCGCGGCGCGCTGAGGCGCCCACTGCAGCCGGTCGGGTGCGCGCCCGGCGCTGAGACGCCCGGCGCAACAGTCTCCCGGGCGCTGTCGCCCCCGGTGCGACGGACGCGGCACCCAACCCACCGGAGTCACTGGATTCGGGGGCTGGCAGGGCAGGTGCACTGCAGTCGGGGCAACACGTCGAACTCGAAGGAGCCCGCCATGACCACCGACACCGTCTCCCTCTTCTCCGCCACCCGCCGCAGCCGCTCGCTGGGCCTCGTCGTCGCCGGCGTCATCTTCGCCCTCGTCGGTCTCGGCGGCTCGGGCGCCATCGCCCGGAGCTTCGTCACTGCCGGTACCTTCGCCGCGGTCACCGAGCGCGTCGTCCAGCAGCCTGCCTGAGTCGTCGGCCTACCTCGGGCAACCGAGGTAGGTCCGCTCGTCGACCCCGAGCACCCGTTCCTCCCACGGCTCGAAGTTCCTGCACCAGCCGTGGTGATCGTCGGACCCCGGGCCCAGCTGGACGTGCCGGAGCTCGTGAGGGAACGTCTCGGGTGACTGTTCGGCGATGTCGACGATGCGGGAGCGGTGGTAGGTGATCCCGGTGTGCCCGTCGGCATCGACCGTGCTCCCCACGCGAACCCGGATCGTCCACTGCTCCTCCTGGAGCGGCACCCCGCCCCAGTCCGCCTCGAAGGTGGCGCGGTACTCGACGAGGACTTTGGCGAAGGCCTGGCACACGGCTGCGGGCAAGCCCTGGACCGCGACGCCCTGCTCGAGCTGGACCGGGATGGTCCCCGCTGCGCAGCTGGCCGCCAACGGGATGTCCGGCGCGGAGACACCGCACCCGGTGGCCACCACGAGCCAGCCCAGCAGGTTGATGCGACGGGCCAGTGACGAAGTCACTTCGCCGACACTGTAGCGAAAGCCTGCTCGCCCTCCAGCTGACCCGCAGGACAAGGCCACGGGGTGGGAGCGCCCACGGCGCCGCTCGCCCATCCCACCGGGCCACCGGCAACAGCGGTCTTGCGGGAGCGGGGGCCCCCGGGTTAGCAGCCCCGGCAACCATGACGCGCTTTGCCATCCTCACCCTGGGCGTCGCCCTCGGGCCGGCCATGACCCTGGCGGCCGATTCGAAGGAGAAATTCCAGCTCATCGATGTCGCCCAGCTCGAGGCGCTGCAGAGGGACAGCCGGGTGCCGGTGACCCTCCTCGATGCCAACGACCCCGAGTTCCGCGAGAAGAACGGCGTCATCCCCGGCGCGAAGCTGCTCAGCTCGTTCGACGGGTACGACCTGAAGAAGGAGCTGCCGGCGGCGAAGGATGCCCCGCTCGTCTTCTACTGCTCGAACAAGCTTTGAACCTCCTCGCACACGGCCGCCGGTCGGGCGGTCGAGGCAGGCTACACGCGGGTGAGCGTGCTCGCGCCCGGGTTCAAGGGCTGGAAGGACGCAGGGAAGCCCACCTCGAGACCGTAGCCCCAGGCGGAAAAGGCTAGGCTCGCCGGCCGGCCAGGAGGATGTCGCATGCACGTCCGGAAGTGGATGCGGGCTGCCGCGAGCGCGGCGGTCCTGGGCTCGGTCGCGTCGCAGGGAGCCGCCCCGGCCAAGCCCGATGTCGCCGCGGGCAAGGCCATCTACGAGAAGCAGTGCGCCAGCTGCCACGGCGCCGGCGGGAAGGGCGATGGGGAGGACGCGGCGTACTACACGACCAAGCCCACCGACCTGACCGACAAGGCGGCGCTCTCCAAGCGCACGGACGACTTCCTCGCAGCGGTCATCAGCGGGGGCGGCCCGGCCAAGGGGCTGTCCAAGGACATGCCGGCGGCGAAGCTCTCGCCCTCGGAGGTCCAGTCGGTCGTCGCCTACGTCCGTACACTCTCGGGCTCCAAGTCCGCCAAGTAGCGGTCGCAGTTCGACCGGGCGCTCAGCGAAATGCCGCGGACGCGGCCGCGACGATCTCGCCGATGTGGTCGGCCGGGACGTTCTCCAGCAGGACCGCCACGCTGCCGCTCTGGCGAATCACGTAGCGTGAGCCGTCCGGCTGCGCTGCCTCGGCGCCGGTGCCCCCGCCGACGGCAGTGCTCCAGGCCTTGACCAGCCGGCTCGCCCCGTCCGGCGAGGCGAAGGCCACGGCCCAGGCGGCGCAGAGCTGGGTCCCGCGGCGCACGGTCTCCAGCCGATCGCCCCGCCAGCCCTGGCCGAGCTCGCCACCTCCGTGCAGCTCACCGAAGAGGTCGAGGTTCGCCGCGCCGAGCGTGGTGGCCATTGCCGCCGCGCTTCCGGGCAGCTTCGCCGCGAGGTCGAGCCGCGCCTCCCGTGGGCGCTCGTCCGCGCGGTACAGCGCAGGGTCGAGCACCTGGGCGGTAGAGCGCGGCAACCGGCGGAGGAGCGAGGTCGCGGCGGGGTCGTCCGCCGTGCGGATGGCCGCCACCAGCCGGCCGCCGGCGGCGTAGGGAAAGGAGAGCTGGAGCCCGAGCCAGGGCACCGAGGACTGGCCCCCGGCCATCGCCGCGCTCGCCGCCGCTGCCTCCGACAGCAAGCTCCCCAGGTCGAGCCCGTCACCGGCCGCGTCGCCGGCCTCGCCCGCGAGGACCAGGGAGGCCACCTGCTGCGCCTGCCCCTCGATGGCCGCCGAGAAGGCGAGCTGGGCGTCCTCGGAGGCGCGCACCTTCCTCGAGGCGGCGTCGAGGCGGACGGCCTCGTCCTGGACGGCGTGTGCCAGCTCGTGGGCCACGATGAGGGTCTGGGCGGCGAGAGGCTGATCGGAGAGGAGATACAGCCGGCGCCGGTGGGGATCGTAGAAGCCGGAGACGTTCCCTCCGTACAGCGCCTGGGCCTCGGCGCGCAGGTCGGTGCCGGCGGCCACCAGCCCCACCGCGGCAAGGGCCTCCGACAGCCTCTCCAGCGTGTCCCCCGGGTAGTCCCGGCGGAGCACCTCGAGCAGCGCCGCCCGGGCCTCGTCCCGCGAGATGACCTTCACGTCGACGCGCGAGGGCACCGGCAGGTGCATCACCTTGCCAACGCGGGGAAGCATCTCGGCCACCAGGGCACGCAGGTCCTCGGCCGATGCGGCCCAGAGCAGCAACAGGGCGACGAGCGTGGTCCCGAGGCCTCGCACCGCCTCGACTCTAGCCCGGCCTGCCGGCAGGCCGCCGGGCGGCCAGGCCGGGGCTTCTGCCGTCGACTGAACGGGAGCGGATGGGAAAACAGGACGTTGGCGGTGTTCGGTGTCAAGTTGGAGGGTCGAGGCTGGATGACATCCCCACCGCCGCACCCACAGGTCCGGTCGTTCCCCGCGCCCACCGAGGAGGCCAGGACGCGCTCGGTCGAGGAACGCTTCCGGGCGCTGGTGGCGAGCGTGAAGGACTACGCCATCTTCATGCTCGACCCGACGGGTCGGATCGAGACCTGGAACAAGGGGGCGGAGCACACCAAGGGCTACTCCGCCGAGGAGATCATCGGCGAGCACATTTCCCGCTTCTACACGCCCGAGGACCTGGCGCGAGGGCGCCCGGCGGCGCTGCTCGCCAGGGCGGTGCACGACGGGCGGGTGGAAGACGAGGGCTGGCGGGTGCGCAAGGACGGCTCGAGGTTCTGGGCCGACGTGGTCATCACCGCGCTGGTGGACGACTCGGGCCGGCTGTTGGGCTTCGCCAAGGTGACCCGCGACCTCACCGAGCGCCTCCGGGCGCAGCAGGAGCAGGTCCGGCTGGCCCACGCCGAGGAGGCGGTGCGGCTGCGGGACGAGTTCCTCTCCATCGCCGCGCATGAGCTGCGGACGCCTCTGAGCGCGGTGCAGCTGCAGCTGCAGAGCCTGCTCGAGAAGCCGGAGGGGCTCGAGCCCCGCGCCCGGCTCAAGGTGGAGCGGGCGTGCCGGAGCGGCGACCGGCTGGTGCGGCTGGTGGACACGCTGCTCGACGTGTCCCGCATCGCCACCGGCAGCCTGACCCTCACTCCGTCCACCTTCGACCTGACCGATGCGGTGCGGGAGGTCGTCGACCGCTTCGGCGAGCACGCGGTGCAGGCGCAGTCCACCGTCTCGTTCCGGTCGGAGGGGCCGACCTCCGGCTCCTGGGACCGGCTGCGCATCGAGCAGGTGGTCACGAACCTGCTCACCAACTCGCTCAAGTACGCCGCGGGCACGCCGGTCGAGCTGGTGGTGCGGGGCGACGAGAAGGACGCGGTGCTCACGGTCTCCGACCGTGGGCCCGGCATCCCCGCGTCCGAGCAGGACCGGATCTTCGGGAGGTTCGAGCGCGCTGTCCCCATCCGCAACTTCGGGGGGCTGGGACTCGGACTCTACGTGGCGCGGCAGATCGTCGAGGCGCACGGGGGAGAGATCTCCATGGCCCCACGGCAGTCCGCCGGGGCGGAGTTCGTCGTCCGGTTGCCCAGGCACGCTCCGTCCGGGGGCCCGCGGTGAATCACGAGGTCCTGATCGTCGAGGACGACGCGGACATCCGGGTGGCGCTGGAGGAGATCATCGAGGACCACGGCTTCCGGGCAGTGGGCGTGCGCCACGGGAAGGAGGCGCTCGACTTCCTCGCCAGGGCGGTGGAGCTGCCGTGTCTCATCCTCCTGGATCTCATGATGCCGGTGATGGACGGGGCGACGTTCCGGGACGCGCAGCTGCAGGACGCGCGGATCGCCTCCATCCCGGTGGTGGTGCTGTCGGCGTACCAGGATGTCGATCGCCGCTCGGTCGGGCTCGGTGCGGTCTCGGTCCTGGGCAAGCCACCGAGCGTGAGCGAGCTGGTGAACGTGCTCCGGACTCACTGCTGAGTCGTCTGCCCGGCGCTCCTGCGCGCCGAGCCGGTCACGAGCAGGTCGCGCGCACGCTGGAGCGATTCCCGCTGCTCGAGCACCATCCGTCGGAGGTCGGGGGCGACTCCGCCCAGGCGGCCTAGGTCGTGCGCGGCGAGCTGCGCGGCGAGCGCTGCATCCACCACCGCCGGCGGTGCCTCGAGGGCGACGCCGAGCAGCTTCGCCGCCCGGTGTCGCTCGCCGTCGAGCAGCGCGGTCGGAGAGCCCATCGCGCGCGCGAGCCGCCGGTCCTCGTCCGCGCTTGCTGCCGGTCCTCCGCGCCGCGGGAGGAGTGCTCCCAGGGTGGCGAGGATGGCCACCGCGAGGGCTCCGAGGAGCGCCTTGCGTCTGTGGCGCTCGGCGTCGAGGAGACCGAGCGAGACCTCCGCGTCCAGGGACGCCTCGCGCGCCGCGAGGGCGCGGGGCCCGACCCGGGGCGAGGGCGGGGCCTGCATCGCCGCGCGGTAGCCCGCCTCGAGCGTGTCGAGCTGCGCGCCGCTGTACGGGCCGAACGACGACAGGCTGCCCTGGGCCCTCAGCCAGGCGCCACTTCCGGCCGCAAGGAGCGCTACGGCGACGAAGAAGAGCCTGCGCATCGGGCGCAGTCTAGGCCATCGCGGCCTCCCGATTCGTGTGTCACCCGTCGGGGGGAGGCCGTACAGTCCGCCGCCGCGGATCCCCGGAGAGCGGGGGCGCGCAGTCGGCGCCCACCCGGTCCCGGGGCGGCGGTCCAGGAGGGGAACGGGCTTCATGAACCTCGCAGCGGTGAAGTGCATCGTCTCGGGCGGCGCCCAGGGTCTGGGCCGCCACTTCGCGCTCCGGCTGTGCCAGGCCGGCGCCCAGGTGGCCATCGGTGACGTGAACCCGCAGGGGCTGGCGGACACGCTCGAGATGGCGCGCGGAAGCACCGGGAAGATTCACGCGCGGACGCTCGACGTGTCGAAGGAAGCCGAGGTGCGGGACTACGTCGAGTGGGCGCACGGGGCGATGGGCGGGCTGAACGCGCTGGTGAACAACGCGGGCATCCTGCGGGATGGCCTCCTGGTGAAGAAGGACCGGCACACCGGCGAGGTGACGGTCCTCTCGCGCGAGCAGTGGGACTCGGTGATGGCGGTGAACCTCACCGGGGCAACCCTGCTGGTGCGGGAGATGGTCCGGAAGATGGTGGAGACCGGCAGCCGGCCCGGGGTGGTGGTGAACATGTCGAGCATTGCCCGTCACGGGAACCGGGGGCAGTCCAACTACGTCGCGGCCAAGGCCTCGCTGGCGGACAACACCGTGACCTGGGCACGGGAGTTCGCGCCCTTCGGCGTCCGGGTGACGGCGGTCGCCCCGGGGATGATCGACACGCCGATGACGCGGGGGATGCACGCCAAGGCGCGCGAGGCCCTGGTCTCGGCCATCCCGGTGGGGCGCATCGGCGAGCCGGAGGACATCTGGATGGCGGTGCGGTTCTGCATCGAGTGCGACTACTTCAACGGGCGCACCGTGGACGTGGACGGTGGCCTCACGATGTAGTGCCGGCGCATGGAGCTCGAGATCCGGGGTGGCGTCGCGGTCCTGTCGATGCGCGCGGGGAAGGCGAACGCCATCAGTGCGGCCTTCCTCGAGCGGCTCTCCGCCCAGCTCGATGAGCTCGAGGCCTCGGACGCCGCCGCGCTGGTCGTGACGGGGGAGGGGAAGTCCTTCTCTGCCGGGCTGGACCTCCCGGAGGTCATGGGGCTCGATCGGCCGGCGCTGGAGCGCTTCATCCGGCGCTTCTCCGAGGTGATGCTCCGGATCTTCGCGCTGCCGCTGCCGGTGGTGGCGGCGATCAATGGGCACGCCATCGCGGGAGGGTGCGTGCTCGCGCTCCAGGCTGACGTGCGCCTCGCCGCGGCCGGTGAGTCGCGCATCGGGCTCAACGAGGTGCAGAACGGCCTCGGGCTCCCCGCGGTGGTGCTGGAGACGCTGCGCTGCCAGGTGCCGGCCCGGACGCTCGGGCCGGTGGCGCTGGAGGGACGACTGCTCGGACCGCAGGAGGCCCACGCGCTCGGTCTGGTCGACGAGGTGGTTCCCTCCGCGCAGCTCCACGGGGCCGCCGTGCTCCGGGCCACGGCGCTCGCTGCGCTGCCCGGCCCCGCGTTCCGGCAGATCAAGCAGGCGATCCGCGGCCCCGTGGTCGAGGCGGTGCACCGGACCGGCGCCGAGGATGCGCGGCGCTGGGTGGAGACCGCCTTCAGCCCACCGGCGCGTGCCCGGCTGGCCGAGGTGGTGGCCCGGCTGACGCGGCGGACGTGAGGCCTCCGCTCACCAGACGCGAACCCGCTGCTCGGGCGTCAGGTACAGCGCCTGCCCGGGCTGGACGCCGCAGGCGGTGTACCAGCTGTCGATGTTGCGAACGGTGAGCGCGCGGTAGTGCCCGGGCGCGTGCCCGTCGGTGATGATCCGCTGGCGGGCCATGGCCTCGCGCAGCTTGCCCCGCCAGTTCTGGGCGTAGGCGATGAAGAACTGCTGCTCTCCGCTGAAGCCGGAGAAGGCGGGTGGCTCGGCGCCCTGGAGCGAGGTGGTCCACCCGTCGTGCGCGGCGGCAATCCCGGCGACGTCGGCGATGTTCTCGCTGAGCGTCAGCTTCCCGTTCACGTGCAGGTCGGGGAAGGGCTGGTAGGCGTCGTACTGCTTGATGAGCCGGGCTCCGGCCTCCTCGAAGCGGGCGAAGTCGGACGGGGTCCACCAGTTCCGCAGCCGTCCCTGGGCGTCGAACATGGCGCCCTGGTCGTCGAAGCTGTGGCTGATCTCGTGACCGATGACCGAGCCGATCGCGCCGTAGTTGGAGGCGGGTGGCGCCACCGGATCGAAGAACGGGGGCTCGAGGATGGCAGCCGGGAAGTTCAGCCCGTTCTGGAGCGGCAGGTTCACCGCGTTCACCGTCTGGGGGCTCATGCACCACTCGGTCTTGTCGACCGGCTTGCCGAGGCGGCCGAGCTTCTGCTGGTACTCGAAGACGGAGACGCGGTGCACGTTTCCGAGGAGGTCATCCCGGCGGATCTCCAGGCCCGAGATGTCCTCCCAGTGCTCCGGGTAACCGATGCCCACGTACAGCGTGCGGACCTTCTCCCGTGCCTCCTCCTTGGTCTTCGGGTCCATCCAGTCGAGCGCGCCGATGCGCCGGTCGAACGCCGCACGGATGTTGGTCACCAGCGCCTCGACCTGGGCCTTGGCCGAGGGCGGGAAGTGGCGCGCCACGTACAGCTTGCCCACGGCGTCACCGAGGAGCTCGCTGGTGGCGAACGTGCCCCGCTTCCAGCGCTCGGCCAGCTGCGGCGCTCCACTGAGCGTCTTGCCGTAGAACTCGAAGCGCTCGTCCACGAACGCGCGGGGGAGATATGGCGAGGCGCGATCGAGCAGGTGGAAGGTCATCCAGTCCTTCCAGGTGGCGAGCGGAACCTGCTTGACGAGGGCGGCCAGCCCGGTGATGGCCTTCGGCTGCCAGACGACGACCATCGGCTGCCGCTGGAGCCCTGCGCCGTCGAAGAATGCCGTCCAGTCCAGTCCCGGGGCGCGCTTGCCGAACTCGACCCGCTTCCAGGGGTTGTAGGCCCGGCGCACCTCGAACGACTCGGCGCGGGTGGCATGCACGCGCGCCATGCGCGTCTCGAGATCGACGATCGCCTTCGCCCGGTCCTCGCCCCCGGCGATGCCGGCCAGGGCGAACACCTTCGCCACGTGTGCCCGGTACCGGTCGCGAATGCCGGCCATCCTCGGGCTCTCGGCGAGGTAGTACTCGCGGTCGGGCATCCCGAGGCCGCCCTGCATGAGGTAGCCCACGTACACGCTGGGCTTGGCCATGTCGGGCGCCACCCACAGGCCGAAGAGCCGGTCGGTGTGGTAGACGGCACGGTTCAGCGGGTCGACGTCGGCGCGGAGCTGCTGTCCAAGGGCCCGGGCGAGCGCGGTCTTGTCGCGGAGCCCGCCGACGGCAGCGAGCTGCGGCCGGAGTGGCTCGATTCCCGTGGCCTCGACGCCGGCCTCGTCCATGAAGCTCGCATAGAGGTCGCCGGCCTTGCGCTCGTCGGAACCCGCGACGGCGCCGCCACCCGCCGCTGCCTCGAGCACCGCCCGGGTCCGGACCAGCGACTTCTGGGCGAGGATGTTGAAGGTCCCCCAGCCGGCCTGGTCCGCGGGGATCTCGGTGTCCCTGAGCCAGGTCCCGTTGGCGTAAAGGAAGAAGTCGGTGCCAGGTGCGATGGCCGGGTCCATCCCTCCGACGTCGATGCCGTGCCTCCCGGCGTCGGGGCTCTCCATGGCGCGGGCCGAGCTGACTCCGGCGTCTGTGGCGGGCGCGGCGGCCGCCGGGGTGGGGCGCGGCTCGTTCGAGGCACAGGCGAGCTCGAGTGCCAGGACCGCGACGGCGAGAGGACGTAGGTGCATCCGCCCGGTTTCGGTCAGGTGCGGCCCGCACGCAATGCCCGTGCAGTCAACGGCGGCTGACATCTCGACCCTGATTTCCCCCTGGGCCACTGGCGTCCGGGGCCGGCACCTGTGTCAGCGTGCGGACGAGCGGCATGGACCGGAACGACGCGATCGCCTGGGCAGTGGCCAGCGGAGTGTGGCTCGCCGTGCTCGCGCTGCTGCTCTGGCTCGCGGCCGCCGGGCGTTCCCGGGTATCCGTGGCGCGCTGGATGTGGCCGAGGGTCGCCGCGGGGCTGGCGCTCTGGGTGGCAGTCTTCGGCGCGACGCGTTGGGCCGAGCGGAAGCTGGGCGGCGTGGAATCCGGGGCCCGGGCAGTGCGTTCCACGAGCCCGCACCGGGGGTCCAGGACCCCCTGAGGGCTGGCAGGCCTCACCTGACCGTTGCCGGGTTGCCCTCCCGGGTGCGACTGTAGTCGCGCTCCGTGCCGGACGAGGAGGTCCATGAGCCAGGCTGCATCAGCGGTGATCAACGACATGAGCCTGCAGGTCGCGACCGTGAACGGGTCGGGCTCGCAGAGCGCGAACATGGTGCTGCTCCGCACGCTGTTCCAGATGGGAGTCCCGGTCTCGGGGAAGAACCTCTTCCCGTCGAACATCGCCGGGCTTCCCACCTGGTACACCATCCGCGCGAGCAAGGACGGGTGGATCGCCCGGAAGAAGGAGATCGACCTCCTGGTCGCCATGAACGCCGAGACGGCCCGCGAGGACGTGCTCTCGCTCCGGCCCGGGTCCGCGGTGGTCTACGACGAGCCGCTGCAGCTCTCCGGGCTGCGCTCCGACCTGGCGTTCTATCCGGTGCCGTTCGACAAGGTCATCCAGCCGGTCACGAACGACGCCAAGCTCAAGAAGCTCCTGAAGAACATGGCGTACGTGGGGGTGGTCGCGCAGCTCCTGGGCCTGGAGATGGCCGAGGCGGAGGCGGCGATCACCAAGCAGTTCCGCAAGAAGGCCAAGGCGGCCGAGCTGAACGTGCGCGCGGCGCGGGCGGGCTTCGAGTTCGCCAGTGCCTCGCTGCCGAAGAAGGACCCGTTCCAGATCCGCCGGATGGATGCCAACCGCGGGAAGATCATCATCGACGGCA
>JADGQZ010000501.1 GCA_017881345.1 Myxococcaceae bacterium
CCGTCGCCCCCACGCCGGGCTTGTCGTAGACCAAGAACGATCCCATCGCAGTGGTGCTGCTGGTGGTGACCCCGCCGTAGATGCGCGAGTTCGCCACCCCGTCGATGGTGTAGCGGTAGGGCGAGACCCGGAGACCCATCCCCCGGATGGTGCGGACCGTTCCATCCACCACCACGCTGTTGTTGGGCACGACGGTGCGGACCGAGGCCAGGTTCGAGGTCGGGTTCACGAACCACAGGTTGGCCTGGGTGTTCGAGGCGGACGCGACCCCGCTGGTGTCGTCTCCCAGCGGATCGTACCGGATGAGAAATGGATCGGCGCCCACCGCGCCCGGGTTGCGCCAGTTCGCGCTCTCCACCCCGTTCTCGATGCGGGTGGCGAGGCTGCAGTCCCAGCTCCGCGGCCGGCAGAAGCGGCGCGAGCCGTTGACCGAGATCCAGTAGACGAGGTTCTGACCGTTGGTGTCCGAGGTCACCGCTGCGCCCAGCCCATCTCCGCCGAGGACCTGGTCCCAGTTCCCCGGGTTGAACTCGGCGATGAACGCCTCGTCGCTCACCAGGCGCCAGCGCGTCCCGTTGTCCTGGAGCCCGCCGAAGACGATGTTGGGGTTCCCCAGTGTCGGGTCACCCGTGCCGATCCCGTAGAACAGGTGCGTGGCCAGCCCCACGTCGGGCTGCAACCAGCTGCCCACCTCTGGCGAGGGCACGTCCCAGATGTTCCGGGTGACGAAGAGGCCGCCGTCGGTGCCCGCCAGGAGCATGGTCTGCCCACCGGGCTGGATGACCGCGAGCGCGGTGTGCCAGTCGGCGTGCACGTAGGGGAGGAAGCCCTGACTGGTGAAGCCAAGCCCGCTCTGCGGCAACCAGTTGGAGGCGCTCGCGTAGGTCGCCCCGCCATTCGTGGTGACGATGCTGCAGAGGTCACCTCCGAAGATCGCCCGGTTCGAGTTCTGCGGATCGACTGCGACGGCGAGGTTGTACCAGCTCTGGACGTGGCCGACGTTCACCGTGGTGCACCCCTGCCCGGTGGCGACGAGCGTCGAATCGGGAGAGAGGAGGCTCGGGTTCGTCACGCTGGTCGGGCTCGCGATGCCGCCCCGGCCGAAGGAGAGGCCGCTGGCGATGGGGGTCCACGAGCCTCCGCCGTCGGTCGACTTGAGGTACCAGGCAGTGGCGGTGACCTGGGTGCAGAGCGTCCCGCCGGTGGGGACCGGGGGCACCGTGGTGCATCCCGCCGGGGCGCTGCCTCCCTCGTACGACGTCCCCGCCTGCGCATAGATGACGGTGACGGCCGGGTCGGTGGTTGCGCCGGTCCCCAGCGCGATGCGCCCCGGATCGTTGCCCGGTCCGGCGGCGAGCACTGGTGCGGGGAACGCGGAGCGCTGGGAGGTCCAGGTCGCGCCGCTGTCCACGCTCTTCCAGATGTCGCCCTGGTTCCATCGGGTCGTGTCCGCTCCGCAGGAGGCGGCACCGAAGCCGGCCAGCGGCGGCGAGGTTCCGGTGGTCTGCCCGGCCAGCGTGGGGCACCCGTACACACCGCTCACCAGCCACACGCTCTTGCCGGTGCCCCCGTCCTTGCCGAGGTAGGCGATGGACCAGGTGCTCTCCCGCGCCAGCCCGAACGCCGCCCCGTTCGGGAGGTCCACCACGTTGAAGGTCGCGCCGCCGTCCGTCGATCGAAACAGCCCCTCGTTGGTGGCAACGAGGATGCTGTTGGGGTCGTTGGGGTCGATCTTGAGGTCGCGCACGTCCTGGGCGCTGGCGGGGAACCCGTCGGCCGGATGCGAGGGGGTGGTCAGAGCGAGGGGCACTCCCCAGGTGATCGCCCCGGTGCCGGTATTGATGCTTCCCTTCACCACCAGGCCTGCCTTCTGATCGAAGGCGTCGCCGAGCCCGAGCCACAGGGTCACCGCTCCGGCCACCACCGTCGGACTCGCGTCCATCGCCCCGACCGCGAGCGAGCCGAGCGTCTCGGTGACCGGCGACCAGGTGGGGTAGCTGCCGTTGATGTCCGGCGCGTACCAGACGCCGCCGCCCGAGGTGGCGACGAAGACGCCGTTGGGGTTGCTCGGATCCATCACGATGGCCGTCGGGCGTCCCGAGTCCATCGCCTTGTAGTAGGTGCCGTTGAACTGCGAGCGGGCGGCGAGCGGGCCGAGGTTGCTCCAGCTGCGGCTGCCCGGAGAGGTGACCCCGGGGGGCGTCGCGACGACGGAGGACCAGCGCGCGCGCTCCTGCGCCGCCTCGCGCAGCAGGCGCTGCGTCGCCTCTGCGGGACGGGGGCCGATCTCGGCCGCCATCACCAGGGCGCGGAGGTCGGCGAAGTCGCGCGAGTCCGGATCCTCACCCTGCTGGTCTGGCTCGACCAGGGTGCTGATGTCCGGGAGTCCGTCCGCGCCGGCGGCGACTGCCGCCTTCGCCGCGCGGAACGCGGCCTGACGGCGCTGCTCCTCCCAGACCTTCAGCGCGTGCGCGGCGCGAGGGGCGGCGAGGACCGCCACCAGGGCGCAGCCCGACCCGATCAGCAACCACCGCTTGAGAGTCATGTGCTCGGTCCCTCCTCCGGCGGTCTCCCGCCACGCGGACACGAAGGTCCAACATAGGACGGAAGTGACGTCCGATGGGGCCACCTGCAAATCCGCGCAGCGAAGCGTCGGTGATGCGGCGCGACGCCGGGTGGGGAGTCAGGACGGCCCCGGAGTCGGTTGGCGGCGGAGGTCGGCCAACGTCATCGGTCGCAAGCCGTGAGAAGCCTTGTCACCACCGCCACGACGACCACCCGCGAGGCGGGTCGGAGCGTCGTGCGCGCGTCGGTGGCCTGACCCCCTCGCGCACGCCGTCCCCGTCCCGCCCCTGAATCCGGCGGGGCGCTTCGTGCTCGAGGCCCTCATCCATCGTCCTGCCGGTCACCCCGGCCTCGGCCACCGGAGTTGCCACCATGCTGCATGACGATGCTCGCCCGCGGATCGGCGAGCTACCGGGCCCGGTCTTCACGCCGGTGCAGCGAGCAGGGACGCCGCTGCGCGGCTCACGTCCTCGGGCCCGACCGGCTTGGAGAGGAAGGCGCTCGCTCCCGCCCCGAGCGCACGCGCCCGCTCGGCGTCGGTCCGATCGGTGGTCACCACCAGGATGGGCACCCGCGCCCGCCGCGCACCCGAGCGGATGTGGTGGATGAGCTTCAGGCCATCCAGCCGTGGCATGTGCACGTCCGTCACCACCAGGTCGTACTCCGAGGCAGCGAAGCGCTTCAGCGCCTCGGCCCCGTCCGCAGCCTCGTCACAGGTCCCCGAGCCGAGCGCGGTCATCGCCGTCACGAGCACCTGGCGCGCGGCACGGGAGTCGTCGACCACCAGAACGCGGAAGCCTCTCATCGGCGATAGGACAGGAGTTTACAGGCCCGGTCAGCGGGGCGCAGTTCGATTCGCCAGCAAAGCTCGCAAATCGAGGAGGCGGCACTCGTCCGACGTCACCCCGAGGACACCCACGGTCGATCCGCCGGGACGGATCTCCGCCTCGGTGTATCGCCGCACGCCCGCCATGCCGTCCACGCGCAACCCCACGCGCCGTCGGCCGATGCGGGCCAGGATGACCTTCGGCTTGGCGGTGCGGGGTGGGGCTCCGGCCGGAAGGAGCCGCCGCAGGTCGACGATGGGCACGGCGGTGCCGTGCACGTGGACCACGCCCTCCACGTACGTGGGCGCGTCCGCCACCGGCAGGGGGACGACCCGGGGGAGGATCTCGTCCACCCGAGCCACGTCGATGCCGTAGACGGCCTCGCCCACCCAGAAGGCGCAGACGTCCAGGGCGCTGGCGTCCGCACTCACCGGAGGAGCCACTCCGGGTCGACGACGGTGCAGGCGCCTTCCGCGTTCTGGAGCACGCCGAGCACGCCGCCGGTCGGCCCGCCTGCGGGGCGCTCGAGCGCTGCGGGATGGACGCGCTGGACTCCACGGACAAGGCTCACCCAGAGGCCCGCCGGACCGAGCCCGGTGCCAACGACCAGGATGCGCGCCGCCCGCGGCGGGCGCTCGCAGTCGGGGCCCGCGCACACCGGGGCGGCCGTCGCGAGCCCGAGCCGCAGCGACGGGTCGTACACCGGGGTGATGACGCCGCGGAGGTTCAGCACGCCCAGCAACGGTGGCCGCGCGCGTGGAATCTCGGTCAACGCACGCGCCCGGAGGATCTCGGTCACCGTTCCCAGCGCGACGGCGTACTCGGCAAGCCCGAGGCTGAACGTCAACAGCTGCAGCTCCTCGGCATCCGGTCGCTGCTCGGGCTCGACCGGCGAGGCCGCGAGCTCCACCACGCCTCCGGTCTCCTCGTCCGGCCGATAGCGAAACCGCGCGAGCAGCGCGTCGATGGAGAGCGGCTCGGCGCTCATGCCTGGGCCCCCAGGAGCGGCGGGCCGCGCAGCACCTCGTCGAGGAGCGCGCCCACGTCGAGCACCAGCACCGTGTGGTGGTGGCCGACCTCGGCCGCCCCGGAGACCCCCGGGACCTGCCCCAGCCTCGGGCCGAGCGACTGGGTGACCAGGTCCCGTTGCCCGTGCAGCGCGTCCACCACCAGGCCGAGCCGTCGCTCCGCCACGCCCACCACCACCAGGTACGCCGCCCCATCACCGCGGGACGGGAGCCCGAAGGTCTCGGCCAGCGACACGACCGGGATGCTCCGCCCGCGTACCGGCACGACCCGGCTTCCGGGCTCGAGGCCGCTCGCCCGGACGTCGTGCGCCAGGACATCGAGCACGCTGCTGAGCGGGACCGCGTACACCCGTCCGCTCACGCCGACGAGCAGTCCCCGCACCGTGGCCAGCGTCACCGGGAGCGTGACCCGGAAGGTGGTCCCCTCCCCTGCCCGGCTCTCGACGTCGATGACCCCCGAGAGCCCGGCGATGTTGGTCTTCACCACGTCCAGGCCCACGCCCCGGCCGGACATCGCGCTGACCGTCGAGGCGGTGGAGAATCCAGGGCTGAAGAGCACCGCCTGCAGCTCGCGCTCCCCCGCCGCCCGCGCGCGCTCCTCGTCCAGCAGCCCCCGCTGGATGGCCACCTCGCGCACCCGCGCCCAGTCCACGCCGCCGCCGTCGTCGGTGAGCGCCAGCACCACCCGGCTCCCGAGCTGCTCGGCCGACAGGAGGATGTGCCCGGCGCGCGGCTTTCCCCGGCCCTCCCGCAGCCCCGCCGGCTCGATGCCGTGGTCGATGGCGTTGCGCACCAGGTGCACCAGCGGATCGCTGAGCTCCTCCACCAGGCGCTTGTCGATCTGCACCTCGGCACCGGAGGTGGAGAGCACCACCTCCTTGCCCGCCTCGCGCGCCATCCGCCGGACGAGGCGCTGCATCCGGTCGAACAGCGGGCCGAGCGGAACCATCCGCGCCTGGAGCAGCCGGTCCTGGAGGATGTCCAGCCGGCGCACCAGCCTCCGCTGCTCCCGGAGCAGCTCCCCCGTCCAGGCCCGCGGAGACAGCTCGCGCGCATCCGAGAGGCTGCGGATGGCCTCGCCGATGAGCCGCAGCTCGCCCACGTCGTCCATGAGCGCGTCCAGCCGGGCGATGTCCACCCGCAGCGTCCGCGCCGCCCCGGCTGCCTCGGGCGGCTCCCCCGCGCGCCCGCCTCCGTCGGCCTCTCCGGCGGGCCTGCGTTCCTTGCGGACGGGAACTGCCCGGAGGTCCACCGACGCCTCGCCGAAGGCGACCCGCAGGCCCGCCTCCCCGGCGCCCGAGCCGATGAGCAGGACGAACGAGAGCGCCTCGACGCTGTCCGCGACCGGACCGGGGAGCGTGGACACCAGCTCGCCCACCCCGCGCAGCCGGGCCTTGAGCTGCTCCAGCTCCCGGTCGAATGTCTCCAGCGGGTACTGCACCCGGGCCGCCCAGACCAGCCCGCCCCGCCGCAGCGTCTCGCGCAGCCGGTGCTCCTCGAACTCGGTCAACACCCGGCGCATCTCGGGCGGGAGCTCGAGGCGCTCCAGCGGGTCCTCGGTGACGCGCTCCGGCGCCTCCTCGATCGACGACAGGCGCGCCGCGAGCGTGCGCGCCTCCTCGACCGCGTTCGCGGGGCCGTGGGCCATCCGCTGGAACAGCTCGACCGCCTCGAGGAGGAGGTCCACCCGCGTCGGGGTGAGCCGGGCCTTCCCGAGGCGGAGACGGTCCAGCAGATCCTCCGCGGCGTGGGCCAGCTCCGCCATCCGCTGCTGCCCGAACGTCGCTGCCAGCCCCTTCAGCGAGTGCGCCAGCCGGAACACCGAGTTCAGCACCTCGGGGTCCGGGTCGGCGGCGGACTTCTCGAGGAGGAGGAGGTTCTTGCCCAGCGCGTCGGCGGTCTCGACGGCCTCGGACGAGAACTCTGCCGGAGGCCGGTCGCTCACGCGAGCTTGAGGTACCGCCGCACCAGCTCGGTCAGGTGGTCGGGCTGCAGGGGCTTGATGAGAAACTCGGAGGCGCCGAGCTTCAACCCGCGATCGCGGTCGTGCTGCCGGGCCTCGCCGGTGACGATGATCAGCGGCGTCTCGCGGTAGTTCGGGTTCATCTTCACGAAGTTGATGAGCTCGAGCCCGTTGATGTCCGGCATGTTGATGTCGGTGATGATGAGGTCGAACCGGAAACGAGGCAGCAGCTTGAGGGCGTCGAAGCCGCTCCCCGCGCACACGACTTCTGCGCCGTCGATCCGCTCGATGGTCGAGGCGATGAACTCCCGCGACGCGGTCGAGTCCTCGACGATGAGAACCTTGTACCCCATTCCCCGGCCGGACCTTGGACCCTAGCAGATGAAGCGGTCCAGGAGTCTCCCCCGGACCTCAGCGGGCTGGCCGCGTGGGGCCATCGGACAGGAGGGTGACCCGGGCGCCGCGGAAGGCCGGGACGAAGGCCTCCTGGAACGCCGAGCTGCGGTCCTCGGCCGGAAGTGCCCCACGGCCCGGGAGCTCCACGGCGATGGTGTCCGCCCCTGCACGGTTGAGCACATCCGCGGCCTGGGAGAGCGCGCCGCGGAGCGTCCCGGGGTGGAGGGCCTCGCCACCCGGCCCGAGTCCCAGGATCACGACCCGCGGTGGACCGATCCGGCCGTTCGACGGCAGGAGGAGCGACTCGCCGCGCGTCCCCTTGAAGAAGCCGTCCACCAGGAGGCGTGAGAGCTGACCGCACAGCCGCCAGTCCACGTACCCCGCCGCTCCGGTGAGCGGTCGCTCGTCCTCGGTCACGAACAGGCAGAGCGTATCCACCGGGAGCGGATCCAGCGCGTCCAGCGACAGCGGCACCGTGCTCACCGCAGCGCTCATCGCTGCTGCTCCACGTCCAGCGCGATGCGGTCCAGCAATCCGTTCACGAACGCCGACGAGGCCTCGGTGCCGAACGCCTTCCCCAGCTCGACCGCCTCGTTGAGGGTCACCTTCTTCGGGATGTCCGGTCGCCACTTCAGCTCGAAGACCGCGAGGCGCAGCACGTTTCTGTCCACGCGCGCCATCCGATCGAGCCGCCAGTTGTGGCTGTGCAGCTCGATGAGCCCGTCGATCTCCTCGCGGTGCGCGATGACGCCCTCGACCAGCTCCAGCGCGAACCGCTGCGCCTCCGGATCCGGCGTTCCCTCCGGCTCGGCGTTCCAGGCAGTCTCGAGCGCATCCTCCGGACGCAGCGCGCTCATCTCCATCTGGTAGAGCGCCTGGAGCGCGCGCTCACGGCCGATGCGGCGAGCCCCCATCAGCGCTTCTTTCCAACCTCCGCCATCCGGGCATACAGGTTCACCATCTCCAGGCAGGCCATGGCGGCGTCCGCGCCCTTGTTGCCCGCCTTCACCCCGGCGCGGTCGATGGCCTGCTCCAGCGTGTCGCAGGTGAGCACGCCGAAGCTGACCGCACACGGAGCGGTCAAGGCGACCTGTCCGATGCCCTTGCTCACCTCGCCGGCCACGTACTCGAAGTGCGGTGTGCCGCCACGGAGCACACAGCCCAGCGCGACGACGCCGGCGTACTGCCCGCCCTCGGCGACCCGGCGGACCAGTCCCGACAGCTCGAACGTGCCCGGGACCCGGAAGACGTCGATGTCGGCGTCCGCGACCCCGTGGCGGATGAGCGCGTCCTGGGCGCCGTGAAGCAGCTGCTCGGTGATGAAGCTGTTGAAGCGCGA
>JADGQZ010000502.1 GCA_017881345.1 Myxococcaceae bacterium
AGCGTGAAGCCGTCGTGGGCGGTGACGAAGTTGATCGAGGCGTACGGTCCGCGGCCCGAGAGCTGGAACAGGTCCGCCGAGCCGGTGAGCCGGTAGCCGATCTCCGCCGCGAGGTTGTCCTCGCCCTTCCAGTACTTCCGGAAGGCGTCGCGGTACTTCCCGTTCCACTCCGAGAAGTCCACCGGGAACGCGCCCTGCTGGTAGCCGCCCGTGCCCACGTCCCAGGGCTCGGCGATGAGCTTCACCCGGCTCAGCACCGGGTCCTGGTGGATGGCGTGGAAGAAGGGCGCGTTCCGGTCGAAGGTCATCCGGGTGCGACCGAGGGTGGTGGCGAGGTCGAAGCGGAACCCGTCGACGTGCATCTCCTGCACCCAGTAGCGCAGCGAGTCCATCACCAGCTTCAGCGTCTGGGGGTGATCGAGGTTCAGGCTGTTCCCGGTGCCGGTGAAGTCCTGGAAGTAGCGCGGCGACTCGGGGGTCATCACGTAGTACGCCAGCGGGTCGAGGCCCTTGAGGCTGAGCATCGGCCCGAGGTGGTTCCCCTCGCCGGTGTGGTTGTAGACGACGTCGAGAAGCACCTCGATGCCGGCGCGGTGCAGCGCCTTCACCATGCCCTTGAACTCGTTCACCACGTTGAAGGGGCCGGTGCAGGCGTAGCGCGCGTCGGGCGCGAAGTACCCGAGCGTGTTGTACCCCCAGTGGTTGGTCAGCCCCTTGGCCTCGAGGAACCCCTCGTCCACCGCCTGCTGCACCGGGAGGAACTCCACCGCGGTGACGCCGAGCCGCTGGAGATGGTCGATGACCGCCGGGTGGGCGAAGCCGCCGTAGGTCCCCCGGAGGTACTCGGGGACCTGGGGATGGCGCATGGTGAAGCCGCGCACGTGCGCCTCGTAGACGATGAGGCGCGGCCAGACGATGCGCGGGCTCTCCACGCCCTCCCAGTTGAAGCGCCCGTCCACCACGATGCCCCGCGGCATGCCCGGGGCGCTGTCGCGGTCGTCGAAGGACAGGTCGGCCCGCCGGCTCCCCACGCGGTAGGCGTAGACCGGGGCGTCGAAGTCCACCCGGCCGAAGATGGCGCGGGCGTAGGGGTCGACCAGGAGCTTGTTGGCGTTGAAGCGCAGTCCGCGCGACGGATCGTACGGTCCGTCGGCGCGCAGGCCGTAGAGCGTTCCCGGGCCCACGCCCCGGAGATAGCCGTGGCGCACGTTGCGCGTCTGCTCGGGGAGGGTGATGCGCGCGGCCTCGCGATCTGGAGCCCGGACGTCGTAGAGGCAGACGTCGATGCGCTCTGCCCATTCCGAGAAGACGGCGACGTTCACCCCTTCCCCGTCCCAGGTGGCGCCGAGCGGCTGCGGTTTCCCGGGCCAGACGGCGCTGGGGACCGTCATTCCACCGCCTCCAGGACCGCCACCGGGAAGTCGGTGAACAGCGGCCCCAGAGCCAGCCCTCCCTCGAGTGGCTGCACGCGCACTCCGGTCACCACGTTCCGGAATCGGCGGCCGGCGAGGTCGGGGGACAGGCGCATGCGCGTCGAACCGTAGACTGGACCGAGGCCGGCGCGGAGCGCCCGTGTGACGAGACGCGGTGCGGCGACGACCACCGCCTCATCCCCCAGCCGCCGGGCGAAGGCCAGGGCCCGGGCAGCGGCGATGCCATCCACCTCCACGGGCTCGTAGGCGCCGCGACGGAACAGCTCGGGGCGGGCCTGTCGGAGCCGGAGCATCATCGTGGTGAGGAGCAGCTTGCAGCGCCCGTCCGCCGGGCGGGCCCAGGCGTCTCGCGCCACGCTCACCGGCGCCGCGGCGTGCTGGCGCAGCAGCTCGGAGAGCATCTCGTCGCGGAGCCGGAAGTCCACCGGCCGCCGGTTGTCCGGATCCACCAGCGACAGGTCCCACAGCTCGCAGCCCTGGTAGATGTCCGGCACACCGGGGCTGGCGAGCTTCAGCGCCAGCTGCACCAGCGAGTTCACCTGCCCTGGGCGCTCGAGGCGTTCCTTGAGTTGCCGCGCCTGGTCGAGGAACACCCGCGACACGCCCGGGTCGAGGAGGCGGTCCACGAAGTGAGCGGTGGCCTCCTCGTAGTCCGGGTCGGGGTTGGTCCAGCTGGTGTGGACCTTCGCCTCGCGGATGGCCTTGAGCATGTACTCGCGGATGCGGGCCCGGAACGTCGCGAGCTGCGTCGCGTCCATCTCGCCCATCGGCCAGGCGCCGAGCAGGGCCTGGTACAGGAGGTACTCGTCGTTGCCCGACGGCGCAGGCTTGCCGGCGAGCTCGGTGCGGTGGGGCGCGTTCAGCTTCCGGAAGCCCTCGAGCGCGCGGCGCCACTCGCCGGGCATCTCGGAGAGCACCACCAGCCGGGCCCGCACGTCCTCGCTCCGCTTGGTGTCGTGGGTGGAGCTGGCGACGAGGGCGCCGGGCCAGTCACGCGCGCGCTCCACGTTGCGGTGATGGAAGGTCTCCACGCTGATCCCGAAGTGCTCCGGCTCCCCGCCCACCTCGTTGAGCGCCACGAGGCGGTTGTAGACGTAGAAGACGGTGTCCTCCAGCCCCTTCGCCATGACCGGACCGGTGATCTGCTGCAGCTTCATGGCGAAGTGCAGCATCACCTGGCGCTCGGCGAGCGGGAGGTGCTCGGGGTATCGCTTGAGCAGCACGTCCTCGAGCCAGCTGAACAGCGAGGCGTTGGTGGTCGGGTCCGCCGCTCGAGCCCGGGCGATCGTCCACTGGATGTAGTGCGCGTCTCGCTCGTCGACCCCCGGGGAGGTCGAGACGTAGGTCCGGTACACCGGGAAGTGGGCGATGAAGCCGATGAGCGCGCGGCGGAGCGAGTTGAGGGTGAAGTCGCGGGTGCGCCGGTTCATCTCGGAGATTCGATTGAGCTCGCGGGCGAGCCCGTTGATCTCGCTCGACATGCTCACCGCCATGACCTGCTTCTTCTTCTCCACCAGCATCGCCTCGAAGCTCATCGGGTGGCCGATGAACTTCTCGTAGATGTCGGTGAACTCGCGGCCCGCCGAGGCGTCGACCAGCACGCCGGTGGTGAGGTTGGCGAAGCGGTAGCCGGTGGTCCCCTGCACCGCCCAGTCGTCCGGCATGCGCTCCCGGCCGCCCTGGATCTTCTCCACCACCACGTACAGCGCGCGGCGGAGCGGCGAGGAGTCGCTCCCCGCCTCCATCCGCCAGCGCCGGAGCAGGGCGACGCTCACCGCCGGCCAGCCCGCGTCGTCCACCGCCTCCCCCGCGCGCTTCCGCGCCTGATCGAGGAAGTACCGTTCCTGCAGCCGGAGGAAGTAGGCGCTCGGATCGAACAGCCCGTCGGGGTGGTCGATGCGCAGACCGTGCACCTGCCCCCGGGCGAGGAACTGGAAGGTGAGCGCGTGGGCCTCCTCGAAGACGTCGAGGTCCTCGACGCGGATGGCGGCGAGGCTGTTGATGTCGAAGAAGCGCCGGTAGTTGATCTCCTCCCCTGCCACCCGCCAGTGCGCCAGCCGGTAAGGGACGTAGCGCTCGAGCAGGCGGTCCAGCGCGTCGAAGCTGCGCGGATCGCCCGGGTGGCCGTTCAGCCGCTCGAGGTTCGTCCGGAGGTGCTCGGCGACCACCGGCGAGCTGCTGACCAGCGCTCCCAGCCGCCGCTTCAGCACCTCCTTCTCCCGGCTCCGCTCGAGGACCTTGTCCGGCGAGGTGTCCCCGCGCGACGGCAGGTTCCGCAGCCCGGTGAGGATGCTCTGGAGCTCCACGAAGTCGGGATGGGACTCGCCGAGCTGTGCTCCCACCTGGTCGACGTCGGGGGCGAGCACGTCCTGGTACGCCCGCGGATTCAGCGGGAAGAGGCGGTCGAAGTAGCGGAGGCCGATGCTGCCACCCTGGGACTCGAGCTGCAGCTCGCCGCGGTCGAGCACCACGCCGTACTGATCCCCCAGGATCGGCAGCAGGATCTTGTTCCGGAGCTCCGCCTTCACCGGGTTCCACTCGATGTCGAAGAAGTGGGCGTGGACCGCGGCCGGCCCGTTCTCCAGCACGTCCTCCCAGAGCGCGTTGCCGGAGCCGATCCCCATGTGGTTGGGCACGGTGTCCAGGACCAGCTTGAGGCCGTTGCCGGCGAGCGCATCGGACAGCGCCGCGAAGCCCACGCCGCCACCGAGCTCGGGGTTCACCTCGGTGTGGTCCACCACGTCGTACCCGTGGTTGCTGCCCGGCATCGCCCGGAGAATGGGCGAGGTGTAGAGGTGGCTCACCCCGAGCCGCGCCAGGTAGGGCGCGACCGCGCTGGCCCGGGCGAAGTCGAACTCGCGGTGCAGCTGAACCCGGTAGGTGGAGAGAGGGGTCTCCTGCTGTCCCAGCAGCTGCTCCCGGGTGCGCTCGTAGAGCGGCCCGGCGATGGCCGGCTCGTCGTGCGAGGAGGTCTGGCCTTGCTGATCGGCCTCGCGGGCGTCGTCGAGATGCGGATCCATGGTGTCTTGGAAGTGACTAGCGGAGGACTGCCCGGTTCACGGCTGGCGAATGTGTGGACGCGCTGTCCAGCCAACAATCCCCTGAGCCCCCGGGGCCAGGTGCGCCGAGGTAACCTCCGGACAGGCCATGGCGCTCGAGCCCGACGTGCGCGCCGCGCTGGCGCGAAGCCATTTCCACACGCTCCCCGAGGCGCTGACGGACCGGCTCGGCGCGGGGGCGATGCGGCTCGAGCTTCCGGCCGGGATCGACCTCGTCACCCCGGGCAGCCCGGGCAAGTTCATGCTCGTCGTGGGCGGGCTCCTCAAGACGTACCTCATCGCCCCGAGCGGACGGCTCGCCACCATCCGGTATGCCCGCCCGGGCGACCTGGTGGGCGTGCCCATCCTCTTCGACCTCCGTCCCAGTCCAGCCGGTTCGCGCACGCTCACGCCCTCGACGGTGCTCCTCTTCGACCTGGAGCGGGTCCGTGCCCTGGCCAGCACCGAGGTCCAGGTCGCCCAGGTGTTCAACGTGGAGCTGTCGCTCCGGCTTGCCGCCTACTTCGCCGAGCTCGCCGGGACGACGTTTGGCTCGCTGCGTGAGCGCGTGGCGCGACACCTCCTGGACGTGTCCTCGGACGAGGGCTCGGGTCCCCCGTGGGTCGCCCGGCTGTCCCAGCAGGACCTTGCCGACGCGGTGGGGAGCGTGCGCGAGGTGGTGACCCGGGTGCTCTCCCGGCTCCGCGAGGACGGCCTGGTCCGGACCGGCGACGGCGAGATCGAGCTGCTGGATCCGGCCCGGCTGGCCGGAGAGGCTGCCCCCGGGGTGACAAAGGTCACTCCGGAGCGGAACCCAGGTCGCTGACGGGCTCATCGGGCTGCGCCACCGTCTGCCACCAGGCCCGGAGCGAGGAGGAGCCCGATGAGAGAGCAGGCGCGGTGGAGCGGACGGATCCCAGGATTCTCGGGGGAGCTGGTGGGACCCGGGGACAGCACGTACGAGGCGCGGCGGCATGTGTGGAACGCGATGATCGACCGGCGTCCTGCGGTCATCGCGCGGTGCAGCTCGGCGGAGGACGTGCAAGCTGCGCTGGCCGCCGCCCTCCGTGAGAACCTGCCGATCGCGGTTCGCGGGGGAGCGCACAACGTGGCGGGCAACGCGACCGTGGATGGGGGGATGGTCATCGACCTCTCGCCGATGCGGCGGATCGAGGTGGATCCCTCGGCGCGGCGGGCAAGCGCGGGGCCCGGGCTCACCTGGGGCGAGCTCGACGCGGCGACGCACGCGCACGGGCTGGCCACCACCGGCGGGCTCGTCTCGACGACCGGCATCGCCGGCTTCACCCTCGGGGGCGGCATCGGATGGCTGATGCGCCAGCATGGCCTCACCGTGGACAATCTGGTCGGTGCCGACGTGGTGACCGCCGCCGGCGAGCGGATCCGGGCCGACGAGGAGAACGCACCGGACCTGTTCTGGGCGCTCCGGGGCGGTGGCGGCAACTTCGGCATCGTCACCCGCTTCGAGTACCGGCTCCATCCGGTGTCGCAGGTCCTCGGCGGGCTCACGCTCTACCCGGCGAGCCGGGCGGGCGCGATGCTTCGATACTTCCGCGAGGTGACCGAGTCCGCACCCGATGCGCTCACCCTCCTCTTCGCCTTCCTCACCGCGCCTCCGGCGCCCTTCGTGCCCCCGGCGCTCCACGGCAAGCCCGTGGTCGCCATACTGGGCTGCTGGGCGGGGGATGCAACCGAAGGCGAGCGGGTGCTCCGTCCGCTGCGGGCCTTCGGTCCGCCCGCAGCCGACGTCTTCGGGCCGATGCCCTACCCGATGCTGCAGTCGATGCTGGACGCCGGCGCCCCCGCGGGACTCCAGAACTACTGGAAGGGCGGCTACGTGAGCGCGCTCAGCGATGGGGCCATCGACACCGTGGTCGAGCACGCCTCGCGGATGCGTTCGCCTCTCTCGCAGGTGCACCTCCATCACCTGGGAGGCGCGGTGGCACGCGTCGCCCCGGAGGTCACGGCCTTCGCCCACCGCCACGCCGCCTTCGCCCTGAACGTCGTCGCCACCTGGCCGGAGCCGGGGCCGGCCGCGGCCGTGCCGCACATGGATTGGGCGCGCGCCGTCTCGGATGCAATGGCACCCCACTGCACCGGTGGCGTCTACGTGAATTTCCTCGGCGACGAGGGCGAGGAGCGCGTCCGCGCCGCCTACCCTCCGGCGACGTACGAGCGGCTCCGCGAGGTCAAGCGCCGCCACGACCCCCACAACGTCTTCCGGCTCAACCAGAACATCCGGCCGGACTGAGCTCTCGCGCTCGCCCGGGCGCGCACTCCGGTGCCCCACGTCTCTCAGGCCTGCTGCGCAGCGCCGGTGCTGAAGCGCACCATCCGCCCGTCGGCGGCGTAGTGGATCGGCTCGCCACCCGCGCTCGCCAGCGCGCCGTCCTTCCTGACCAGCACGGTCGTGCGCCCGGTGGCCGGGTCGTTGGCGCTGTACTGGCCGGTCCGCGCGTCCCGACCGGTGAGGCAGATCCAGTGCTGCTGCGCCCCGCCCTGGACGTCATGCACCACCCGGAGGAGGACCGGCCGGCCCCCATCCAGCTCGCGGTCGAGCTCTCCGCAGTCGAGCGGGCCCGGACAGGCCCGGGGCGCTCCCTGGACTGCCGACCCTGCCATGCTCCAGTCGACGAGCGGACCCTTGAACCCGCCCGACGCCCGGAGGTGCCGCACCAGCGCGTCGGGGGTGAGGACCGTGCCGCCGAGGCGGCTCAGCGCCATCGCGCAGGCGGTCACCGCGCAACCGGCGTGGGAGAGCGAGGGGCCCTCACCCGAGAGCCCCAGTCGCTCGGTCCGCCACGCCGGGTCTCCCTGACGAAAGAGCGGCGTGCCATCGGGTGCGCGGGGATGGCTGGACGCGGCCGGGGCGGTCAACCCGCGGGTGAGGCGCAGCAGCGCGCCCTGGAGCAGACCGTGTCGACCGGCGGCATCCAGCAGGGCATCGCCCATCGAGCGCGGCGTGGCAGGACCGGCGGCCACCACCGTGTCCTCGCTCCGCGCCGGGGACGACGCGCGCCGGGGGAGGGTGAGCACCTGCCCCACCTCGATGTGGTCCGGGTTCTCGATGCCGTTGAGGCGCGCGAGCGTCCGCACCAGCTCGGCGGTGGTCCCGGGCATGCCCTCGCGGGTGAGCTGCCGGGCGATGCCGCCCAGGGTGTCCCCGGGCTGGACCTGCCACTGCGTGGAGTCCTGCTCTGGAGCGGACCCTCCGGGCGAACGGGGGACGACGGGGTCGACGGACACGGGAGGCACCTCCGGGGGCAGCGAACCGCCCACGGGCACCGCTGCAGCGCCCAGGCCAGGGCGGCTGCTCATCCGGTTGAACTCGACGTGTCCGCCGATCAGGACTGGAGGCCGTGGCCCCGGACGTACGAAGGGCCCCGCGGCCACCTCGGGCGAGGCGGACCACGGAGCCCTGGAGCCAGAGGGGGGTGCCCCCCGGGCGGAGAACGTCAGCTCAGGTGCTTGTTGACCAGCTTGGTCATCTCGAACATCGAGACCTGCTTCTTCCCACCGAAGACAGGCCGCAGCTTGTCGTCGGCGTTGATCATCCGCCTCTCCTTGGCGTCCTGGAGATTGTTCTTGCGGATGTAGGCCCAGAGCTTCTTCACCACCTCGGTGCGGGGAATCGGCTTGTTGCCGATCACCTGCGCGAGGTCCTCGGACGGCATGAGCTCCTTCATGAAGGCGGCGTTCGGCTTGCGCTTCGCTCCAGATGACTTCTTTGCCTTCTTCGCGGGCTTCTTGGCGGCCATTCGGTCGAATTCTCCTCCCCCTCTTTACAGGGGACGTTGTACGGCTCGTCGTGCGAGTCGATGGCTTCGGGTCGACGAAGCCAAGGCTGGGCGGATATCAGGTTTCAGAGGAGAAAACACGCATCGAGCGCCTTTTCTCCTCGGAGAATCTGGGAGGCCCCTCTGACATGAAGGTGCTGATCACCGGAGCGAACGGCTTTCTGGGCAGCGCCCTGTCCCGCCGGATGGTGGGGGAAGGCCACACGGTGCGGGCTCTGGTGCGTCCCGGAAGCGACCTCTCGGCCCTGGAGGGGGTGGCCGTGGAGCGGGTGGCGGGCGACGTGACGGACGCCGCCTCGGTCCAGCGCGCGGTCGAGGGCGCCGAGGTGGTCTTCCACCTCGCGGGGCTGCGTCGTGCCCCCGAGCGATCGGCCTTCTTCAGGGTCAACGCCGAGGGGACCCGGACGGTGTGTGACGCGATGCTCCGGGTGGGGGCTCGCCGTCTGGTGCTCGCCGGGTCGCTGGCGGCGGTGGGGCCCTCTCGGCCGGACCGGCCGCACGTGGAGACGGACCCCTTCGCACCCGAGGAGTGGTACGGCGAGAGCAAGGCCGAGGCGGAGCGAATCGCCCTCGGGACAGCGGGGCTCGAGGTGACGGTGGCTCGGCCTCCGCGGATCCTCGGACCGGGCGACCGCGAGAACCTGGTCTTCTTTCGACTGGTGAAGCGCGGCATCCGTCTGGAGATCGGGGGTGGCCCGCGCCCTCTCTCGGCGGTGGACGTGGACGACGTGGTGGAGCTGCTCTTGCTCCTCGCCGAGCGGCCCGAGGCGGTGGGCGAGGCGTTCTTCGCGCCCGGGCCGGACCAGACGACGCTCGAGGAGATCCAGTCGCTCGGGGCCGAGGTGCTCGGGGTGAAGCCGCGGATCCTGCGACTGTCGCCCCGGCGACTCCGGGCGCTCGCGGCGATGGCAGACGGCTTCAGCAGGCTGACCGGGCGGCACCTGCCCCTGAACCGCAAGCTCGCGCGGCAGCTGCTCGCGCCGGCGTGGACCTGCAGCGGGGAGAAGGCGCGGGCCAGGCTGGGGTGGGCCCCCCGCATCGACGCCCGCACCTCGATTGCGCGGAGCGCCGCGTGGTATCAGGCCCACGGCTGGCTATGAGCGCCAAGGCGGCTTTCTACGACGTCGACGGAACGCTGGTGCGGACGAACATCGTCCACACCTATGCGTATTACGCGATGAACCGCGGCTCGCTGACGGGCATCGCGGCGCGCACGCTGGCGACGGTGGCGCAGATTCCGGTGTACGCCGGGCTGGACCTCATCAACCGGAAGGTCTTCAACGAGTACTTCTACCGGGCCTACGAGGGGCTCTCCGAGGACCGGCTGGTGGTGCTGGGCGAGGAGCTGCTCGAGGACGTGCTGAAGCCGGCGATCTTCCCCAAGGCCCAGGACCTGATCGACGAGGCGCGGCGTGCCGGGTGCCGGATCGTGCTCATCACCGGAGCGCTGGACTTCACCGTCCTGCCCCTGGCGCGGCATCTCCGGGCGGACGACGTCATCGCCAACAAGATGCAGTTCGTCGGAGGGTTCGCCACCGGGAAGGTGATCCCGCCGATCATCGAGGGGGCGAACAAGGCGCACGCCATCCGCGAGTACTGCGTGAAGCACAACCTGGAGCTCGACAAGAGCTTCGCCTACTCCGACAGCTTCAGCGACTACGCGATGCTGGCGATGGTCGGTCGGCCGACGGCAGTGAATCCGGACGTGCGGCTCCGGTCGGTGGCGCGGGCATACCACTGGCCGGTGCTGGACCTGAGATAGAGGCTCAGCTGCGCTTGTTCGCCAGCGCCCAGGCGAGCGCTGCGTCGGCGACCTCCTCCCAGCCATCCTGACCGAGGATGTAGTGGCTGCGACCGGGGAACTCACGGTAGTCGGTCCGCGCCTTCGAGCGCCGGTAGAGCCGGACCGTCGCCTCCACCACCGCGGGCGGCGCGATGTGGTCGTGCTCCGCGGCGATGAACAGCAGCGGCGCCCGGTCCTGGTTCTCGAAGTTCACCGTGCTGGCCGCGTGGGGATTGAAGTTGGCGAACGCGGCCTGGAAGAGGAGGTGGTCCGGGCCGGGGACTGCATAGCGCTCGTAGACCTTGAGCGACTCGGCCTCGGTGAGGGTGTTGGTGAAGGCGTAGTGGAACTGCTCCGGGGTCAGCGGCACGGCCCGATGCAGGTTGAGCGGATTGAGGAGCGCCGGTGCGGAGACCTTCAGCGTGGAGAAGGGAAGGAAGATGATCCCCTTCACCGGGGCGGTGGAGATGGCCACCGCGGCCGAGCCCAGCCCGCGGTCGACGAGGATCTGCGTCATCAGTGCGCCGAAGGAGTGCCCCATGATGATCGGCGGGCGGTCGAGCTCACGGATGATGCGCTCGTAGTGGTCCACCACCTCGCCGATGCCCAGCCCAGCGATGCGCTCGGGGTTCCGGCGGATCTCCGCGACGTCTCCCTCGAGCCCTGGCCAGCCAGGGGTGATGACCCGATACCCTTGCGACGAGTAACGCTCGACCCACTTCTCCCAGCTCAGTGGGGTCATCCACAGGCCGTGGATGAGGACGATGGTCTCCTGCTGCTGGCTCATGGTGACTTGCTCCTGGTGAAGGCAGTGAAACGGCCGGAGGGTCCTGCGCGGGATCCTCGTCCGGTGTGAAGAACTGGTGGACCTGTTGAGGCCTCGACAGCTCGCGCTGGCGCCGGTGTGCCTTCTCCTGGCCGGAGCGACTCGACCGTGAAGGGCGACTTCGACGGTGACATCAAGGAACCTGGGGTCGGGCGATTGTGGGACGTCCGTTGCCGTCGTAAGAGTCCGGTTCGATGCGCCAGCTCAAGACGCTGAAGCGGCTCTACGACGAGGAGCGCCACGTGGTGGTCACCGAGAAGGGCAGCCCGCCCCGGGTGCTCTTCTTCGGCGAGGACTTCCTGCTCGAGGACCTGCCGCTGGACACCCGGGTGGTGTTCCCCCGCCAGCCGCTCAAGGGCGTGCCGAACGTGAAGGCGGCGATCCGCTGGGCCCTGAACCACCCCGAGGGGATGGATCCGCTGCACGCCCTGCTGCGGCCGGGGATGAAGGTCACCATCGCGATCGACGACATCTCGCTCCCCCTGCCGCCGATGGCGCTGCCGGACGTGCGGCAGACGATCCTCGAGATCGTGCTCGAGCTCCTCACCGACTCGGGTGTGGACGACGTCGTCCTGATCATCGCCAACGCGCTCCACCGGCGGATGACCGAGTCCGAGATGCGGCGGATGGTGGGCTCGAAGATCTTCGATTCGTACTACCCCGAGCGCTACTACAACCACGACGCCGAGGACCCCGAAGGGATGGTGGAGCTCGAGCGCACGAGCGCCGGCGAGGTGGTGGCGATCAACCGCCGGGCCGCCGAGAGCGACCTCCTCATCTACGTGAACATCAACCTCGTCCCGATGGACGGCGGGCACAAGTCGGTGGGCACCGGGCTGGCGAACTACGCATCACTGCGGGCGCACCACAACCCGAAGACCATCCGCGAGTCCGAGAGCTACATGGAGCCGAGCAAGAGCGCGCTCCACCGGAGCACCGAGCGCATCGGCCGGGTGATCGACAAGAGCCTCAAGGTCTTCCACATCGAGACCGCGCTGAACAACAAGATGTTCGACGGGCCGACCGGCTTTCTCGGCAAGCGCGAGGAGGACTACACCGAGTTCGACCGGCTGAAGTTCCAGGGGCTCAAGTACACGCTGTCCAAGCTGCCCCGCGCTGCGAAGCGGAAGCTGTTCATGCAGATCCCGGCGCCCTACGACGTCATCGGGGTGAATGCGGGTGCGACCGAACCCTGCCACGAGAAGACGCTGGAGCTGTGCTGGAAGCAGTACTCGGTGCCGGTCGAGGGGCAAAGCGACATCGTCATCTTCCCGGTGCCCTACATCTCGCCGTACAACGTGAACTCCATCCTGAACCCGCTGCTGGTCCAGGTGATGGGGCTCGGGTACCTGTTCAACCTGAATCGCGGCGTACCGCTGGTGAAGAAGGGCGGGGTGATCA
This sequence comes from Myxococcaceae bacterium, assembly GCA_017881345.1. Classification (GTDB taxonomy): domain Bacteria; phylum Myxococcota; class Myxococcia; order Myxococcales; family Myxococcaceae; genus RPRB01. Next base: position 12,297 of record JADGQZ010000502.1, read on the forward strand.
TCGTCACCCACCCCGCGTACGACGAGTTCGATCCGGAGCACCACCCCAGCTACATCGAGTTCTTCAACCGGCTGCTGCCCGAGACCCGCGACGCCAAGATTCTGGAGCACAAGTACGAGCGCGAGTTCGCCACCAACCCCAGCTACGTACACCTGTACCGCAAGGGCAACGCCTACCACGGCGCCCACCCCTTCTACATGTGGTACTGGGGCGAGAACGGCCGCCAGCACGTGGGCAAGGTCATCGTCGCCGGCGCGGAGAACAACCACGTCCCCGCGATGCTCGGCTACG
>JADGQZ010000503.1 GCA_017881345.1 Myxococcaceae bacterium
TGACCACCATGCCGGTGATCTGATCGGTCGCGGCGTTCGCCACGAGCGTCAGCGAGTCGCCAGGCTTCAGGTAGTCCTTGATCACCAGCTGGACCTTTCCCGTCGGGTCCGGCGGTGAGACGGAGAGCTTTCCCGCGGCCTTCGCAGCCTGGATCTTCGCAGGATCGGGTGGAACGTACTGCTTCACCAGGGCGACGGCCTGCTTCACCGCGTCGGAGATCTCCTCCTTCTTGTTCTCGACGACCTTGCCCTTCACCCCTCTCTTCTCCTTCGGGGGCGGCGGCGGCGCGCCGATGGGAGTCTTCTGAACCTTCCCGTCGGCTCCGTAGTAGCAACTGTCCTGGGTCCGCGACTTCTCCTCGCCCTTCATCGAGACCACGGTCGTCTCGACCCACTGGTACTGCCGCAGCGCCGCCAGGCTCTTCTGCAGATTCTCCTTGATGGCGGTTCCGTGGTCCTTGGCCGGAGCAGCCGCCGGTGGTGGGGCCTGCGCTGCAGCGGGTTCAATCGCACACAGCGAGAGCGCTGCGACGACACCGATCGTACGAACGAGCATTGAATCCTCCTGTCCGGAGACGGAAGGCACCGTCCCAGCGCGGTCCGCAGGCGACAATGAGACCTAGGTCTCACCTCCCTTCCACACGCCTCTGGCGCGCCGGCCATGGCGCAAACGAGCGTGTCGACCCCGGTTCATGCCGCCATCGCGCGCCGAGCATCCAGGATCTCGACGAGACGACGACTGACGCGACTCGACCTGGGAGCGCCGATGCGTGGCGAGAGCTCGCGCCTCCCGCCGGCCTCGCCGCTCCGCTCCACAGCAGGTCCGGCAGCCTGCGTCGCACTCGGACCCTCGATTTGCCGCTGCGCGCTGGAGGTGTTACTCCCGACATCGACTTCTCGACCCGGATTGGCGGGCAACCCGAGGTCCGGGAGCCTACATGTCCGTTTCGGAAGTCTTCGCGTCCCTCTGGGGGCGCGACGCCCTGCGCTGCACACATCTCCGCCAGAGGCACCCGCTCCACGACGAGGCGCTCCTCGTCTGCGCCTGGCCTGGCTGCCCCGAGGGAACCAGGAACCCCGTCATCCAGGTCCCGGTCGGCGACGACGTCGGACCACCTGCCAGCACCGCACGCTTCGAGCGCGAGACCGTGCCTCGGGGTGCGGATGCACGCCTTTCCTTCCGCTGGAGAAGCGCACAGTGACCGAGCCGGTTCGCCCCGTCGTGTCCTGCAGCCAGCTCACCACGGGTGACATGGGGCTCAAGGTGCTCCTCTGCGAGACCGCGGACGGAAGCCAGGGCGAGATCTCGTTCCTCCCGATCGTGGGCTGGGTCACGCTCACCGAGTCCGCGGACGGAACTCCGGAGAGCGCGATCTGGAGCTGGCAGCCGGTGGTGGTCTTCGAGCACGAGCTCTGCCTCGCCCGGACCGTCCCCCACTACAGAGGAACCGTGGCCAAGGACGTGATCGGAAAGGTGGCGACCGGTCTCCTGAAGTCGCGCTTCATCACCGCGCGCGATCTGCGGCGTTCGCACAGCCCGATCTGGAGCAGCAACACCACCGGGATGTGAAGAGCGGCAAGCTTCCTCCGACCCGCTCGGTTATCTTTACCGACCGACCCGCGCCTGACCCCTCGCCGACGGCGAGCAGCGCGCGGAACCTGCATCCCCACGAGATTCCAGACGTTCCAGCCGCCTCTGCACTCGTGCGCGAGACAGGGGGTCGGAGAGATCCACCATGAGCAAAGACATCATCGACACCGCCAGCGCCGCCGGGAACTTCAAGACGCTCTCCTCCGCCTTGAAGGAGGCGGGCCTCGTCGTGACCCTGAAGAGCGGGGGCCCGTACACCGTGTTCGCCCCGACCGATGCGGCGTTCGAGAAGCTTCCGAAGGCCGACGTCGACGCGCTCCTCAAGGACAAGGCCAAGTTGAAGAACTTCCTGCTCTTCCACGTCCTCCCCGGCACGCTGCCGTCCTCGACCGTCCTCAGGATGTCCGACGGCGACAAGGTGAAGACCGTGTCGGGCAAGGAGTTCACCCTCGGGCTGAAGAACTCCCAGGTGACCGTGAACGGCGCTCTGGTGAGCAAGACCGACATCACTGCGTCGAACGGCGTCATTCACGCCATCGACTCGGTGATCATGCCGAGCTGAGCGAGAGGAACTGGACGACCAGCGGGGACACTCCTCGCTGGCCCGGGGTACCATCCCGCCGCTCTTCGCGAGGTGACCCGGGCATGTCGAGGACCACGCTTCCGCCGCCTTTCCTGCTTGCCGTCTGCCTCCTGATGGCAGTCGCACGTCCGGACCTGGCGCGCGCGTCGACTCCCGAGTACCGCACCGTCAACGCAAGCCAGTACGGCAAGGCCGTCGTCACGGAGCGTACTGACGCCAGGAACCTGCGCACCGCGCTGCAGTTGACCCAGGCGGACATCACCCGCTACTTCGGAGCACCGCCGACGGTCTTCAGCGCCTTCGCCGACTCGAAGGATCCCCGCTCGGGTGGGGCCACCTTCCGCGTCGTGTCCGGCGGAGTGGAGAGCCGGGGTCTGGTGACCTGCAGCGTGGGGGATACCAGCACCCGCGTGGCGGTCACCTGGATCCGGTCCGACGCTCCGGCCGGTGAGTGGGCGCGACTTCTCCAGAAGCCCCCGCCCTCGTCCCCGGGACTCGTGTCCGCCGCCGCGCAGCCCGAGGTCGCCCACGGGCCGCTCCGGACCCACGTCTTCCCGGACGGGACCGGCTCGATCGGCCTGGCCGAGGGCTGGAGCACCGACGCACAGACCGCCACGCGGACCGCCGTCCTTCAGGGACCTGGCGACGCGGCCATCACGATGGGCGCGTTCTTCACCGTGATGACTCCGCAGTCGACGCTGCCCCGGACCCAGGGAACCCTGGTCGCTCCGTTCACCACGCCGATCGAGGTTCTCCAGGCGCTGGTCCCGCAGTTCAGCCAGCTGAGCGTCCGGCAGGGCGGCCCCTCCCGGACGATCGACCATCTCACCAAGCTCTCCGACCAGAAGGCCAACCTCCCAGGTGGGAAGAGCTCGGTCCTCCAGTTCGGCGTCACCGAGAACGGGCCCGGCGGCACGAGCAAGCACTTCCAGGGAATCGCCTGGGTGGAGGTGGATCCGGTGTCTGCCGGCTCGTTCATGCTCTCCCTCACGCAGGTCCGTGCCCCCGACGCGATCTTCGAGAAGACCAAGCCAGTGATGTTCCAGATGCTCCGCTCGCTGAAGACCAACGACGCGGTCATCCAGCAGAAGTCCAACCAGCAGGTCGCGGCCCAGAAGCAGTGGTTCGCCAACCAGCAGAAGGCGATGCGGGCTCAGCAGGCCGCCAACGACGCCCACAACCAGCAGTACTGGGACAACCAGAAGGCGCGCGAGGCCAGCAATCGGTCGTTCGAGGACTCCCAGCGCGACCAGGCGCGGCGCAACGACGACTTCGACGAGTACATCCGCGGGTTCCGCACCGTCGAGGACACGCAGACAGGGATCAAGACCAGCGTCGACCTGGGCAACGTGGACAAGATCGTCGACGACCTGAACGTGCACGATCCGGGTCGGTACCGGCAGATTCCCCTCCGCGACGAGGCCGACCCGCTCCCCTCGCGCTGAATCCTGGGACGGCCCGGCTGCCTCAGTGGCCGCCCGAGGCGTCGTCCACCGGGAAGGTCACCCACGGCGCCACGGCGAAGCAGAGGGACATCACCGCGTAGCCGAGCGCCCACGGCCACGCCGGCGTGAGCGAGAGCACGGTGTCCGCCGGCGTCCAGCGGTAGGAGTGGATGAGCCCCACCGCCGAGAGACCCGCTCCGGCGGCGCACCAGGCCGCCGCCTGCCGGAAGCGCCGCTCGATCACCGACACCGTCGCCGCGGCGAGCAGGACACTGCTGAGGATGAATCCCTGCTCGAGCCTGAACGCGCCGTCCATCCACAGATCCGAGCGCAGGAAGACGCCGAGCAGCTCCGGTGAGAGCGGGCGGCCTCCCGGAACGCCGAGCCCGGCCGCGTGCAGGCCCGACTTGGCCATGAAGACCCCCCAGGCGGCGAGGCTGGGGAGGAGCCCGACGACGACCGCCGGCGCATGCGCCCGTGGGGTGGCCTGGAACGCCTGCGCCCCCATGACGATGCCGATCCACAGGACGATGGCCATTCCGGCGTCGATGGGCACGGCCCAGGCGATCCACCGAACCGTGCCGGTCAGGCAGATGAGGGTCATGAACGCTCCGTTCAGGACCGAGTACCCGGAGCGCGCCCCGAGCGCCTTCCACCCCGGGTGGCCGATGTAGATGGTGGTCGGGAAGCACGAGCCGAAAGCGCAGGCCGCGAGCGTCCCCACGCCGTTCACTGCCAGCGAGATGCCCGTCGGGTACTCGTCGCCGGCGGCCCGGGCCGACTCGATGTTCTCGATCGAGCCGACCGTGGCGAAGAGGCCCATCGGGAGGATGACCGACAGGTACGTGGCCCAGCTTCCACCCAGAAGCCCGCCGAGCAGCGCGCCGAACACCGGGAGCGGAGGATGGAACGCCGGCCCCGGCGGAGTCGCACCCGCCGGCGCGAGCCCGCTGAGCCAGGCGAAGCCGGTCCCGAGCGCGATGGCGACCAGACCGCCCGGGAGCCCACCCCGGAAGCGGACCCGTCCGAAGTAGACGAGCAGGATGATCGCCAGGGTGCCGAGCCCGATGACCGGCCGGGTGTAGGCCCGGAAGAGGAAGCCGATGGCGATGAAGGTCAGGGCGATGCCGGCGAGCGTCGAGAGCAGGGCGGCGCGCGGGGTGGACCTCCGGACCCGCTCGGAGACGGTGCTCCCGAGCAGCTCGATGGCCCCCGAGCCGAAGCACGCCACCAGCCCCGCCTGCCACGCGACCTGCGCCGGATCGGCAGCTCCCGCCGCCTCGGCCGCCAGCTTCGCCGGGAGCATGACCAGGAAGACGTGGGCGAAGAGCGAGACGGTGTTGATGCCGTAGGGAAGCGCGCAGACGTCGGTCCGGCCCGTGGCGCGCGCGAGCCGCATCGCCTGCCAGGCATAGAAGAGGTTCCCGACCAGGAGCGACACCGCAGCCCCCGGGAGGATGCGCCCGTAGACGAGGGAGTCGGGGAAGCCGAGCACCGTCCGGCACAGCTCGGACAGCACGAGGAGCTGGACCAGGTTGTCCAGCGCCAGGCCGAAGAACCCGTCGACGTCCCCGCGCACGAACCAGCGCATCTGGCCCATCGACCAGAGACCATCTCATGGCGGAGAGCTTCATGGGGCTGTCAACGTGGGACGGGTCCGTCTACTCTGGCCGCGATGAGGAACGGCTCCGGGGCGGGGGGACTACCGCGCCGCGGGGCTGCCGTCCTCGCACCGCTGCTGCTGCTCGCGGCTTGCCAGCGGCCGTCCGCCTCCCCCGCACCCGATGCCGGGCTCGCGCTCCAGGGCCTCGGCGCCGCCGCTGACACTCGACCGTCCGGCACCGAGGGGAACGCGCGCCCCGTCCTCGACGCCGCGGTGCCAGGGCTGCGCGAGCACCACGCCTTCCCGATGGTGTTTCCGCTCCGGTCGGCCCCGGGTGGGCGCCACCTCGAGGATCAGCGCGGCGTTCCCTTCCTCATCAAGGGCGAGACCGCATGGCTGGCGCTGGCCAATCTGACCGAGGCCGAGCAGGAGGCCTACCTGGCCGACCGCGCCGCAAGGGGCTTCAACGTGGTCGAGGTGATGCTCACCAACCACGACTACACCCGGGCCCCGAATCCCGTGCCACCCGCGAACCGCCGCGGCGAGCAGCCCTTCCTGCGGCCGGCGGATCTCTCCAGCCCGAACGACGTCTACTTCGCTCGCGCGCTGGCGTTCGTCGATCGGGCCGCCGCGCACGGGATGGCGGTGCTTCTCGCCCCGAACTACCTCGGCTTCGACGGCGGCCCCGAGGGCTGGTGGGAGACGCTGAACGCGGCGACGAACACCCGGGAGGTCTGCGCGACATTCGGCCGCTATCTGGGGGCGCGGTTCCGGGACCGGCCGAACGTGCTCTGGCTCGCGGGCGGCGACTTCGCTCCTCCGCCCGGCTCGGAGGGCGAGGCGCGACACCTGGCCGTGGTGGAAGGCATCCGGGCGGCCGGCGCCACCCAGCTCTGGACCGGGCACTGGAACGTCCGACACGGGGGCGGCATCTCCACCGACCAGAGCCTCTTCGCGCCCCTGATGGAAGCGAACGGTGTCTATCAGTACGCCGAGCCGTACCGATTCGTCTCCCGCGCCTACGACGTCCGTCCGCCGAGACCGGTCTTCCTCCTCGAGAGCACGTACGAGCACGAGCACCCCGGGAGCGATACCCAGCCTTTCCGCAAGGCCTGGTGGTGGGCGATGCTCTCCGGTGGCGCGGGCACGGTGTGGAGCAACCACTTCCTCTGGAGGTGCGAATCGGCCCGGGGCGTCTATCGGGCCGAGTACGGCGACACCGACCGGGCCATCTCGTCCTGGAAGGCGGAGCTCGACTCGTCCGGGACCCGGCAGAGGGTGCAGCTCCACCGCTTCTTCGAGGCCTTGCCCTGGTATCGGCTGGTCCCCGCCGGACCGTCCTCCGGCGGCCCCGCGCTGGTCACCGCCGGGCAGCGCTGGGGGCAGGACCACATCGCGGCGGCGTCCACGCGCGAGGGCGATCTGGTGGTGGCCTACGTGCCTCCGACGGGCTCGGACCACCGCCGGTTCGGGCTGGACCTGTCGGGGCTCCGCGGACCGGCGCGAGCCCGCTGGTTCGATCCGGTCGCCGGGGTCTTCGTCGAGGCCCCCGCGCTCCCGGTGCGCCCCGGGGAAGTGGACTTCGAGGTGCCGGGCAAGAATGCGTCCGGGCTCGATGACTGGGCGCTCGTCGTCGAGGCGCCGTGACGCCGGCCTGCGGTTCAGGCGGTGAGCCGCGGCAGCACCTCGTCCGCGACCGCCGTCACCCGTGCCGCCAGCGACCGTGCCTCGGCGAGCAGCCGCTGCTTCCGCGCCGAACGGTTGCCCAGGACGAGGAAGAGCCGGGCGTCCCGGATCGCCTCCGCGCGCCGCGACAGGAAGCGGCGGGTGAACAGCGCCAGCGGCAGGGCGCCCAGCGCCACCGCGACTCCCCACCACGGGCCGAGCCACCACCCGGCGCCCACGGCGAGCGCGGCCACGTAGAGGGGGCCGAGGACGATGGCTGCCAGCAGCTTCACCGTCGCCACCATGTCGGGCTCGGTCCGGGCGAGCCGCAGCGCGAGCCGCGTCCCGAGCACCGGGAGCGCGAACGCGAGAACGCCCACCAGCGCCAGGGGGAGCCCGAGCACCAGCGCCGCGAGGTTCCGCACCACGAAGCGCAGCACCGTCCAGGGCCGGTAGCGGATCCCGAGGTCGGTGGCCTCGGCCCGTCCGAGCGTGAGCCGGCGCTGGAAGGCGAGGACCTCGCGGGTGAGAGCAGCGGCGCGCTCGGGCTGCTCGGCCCGCAGGAGCGCCAGTCCGCGCACGAAGAGCCGTTGCCGCTCGGCATCCCGCGCCGGCGCGGCGGTGGCGAGGACATAGAGCGCGTCGGCGGCCTCGATGAGAGGAAGGTCCTCCCAGGCCGCGAGATCGAGCGTCAGCCGTCGGAGCGCGGTGGCGATCCGCTCGGTGAGGGCGCGAA
>JADGQZ010000504.1 GCA_017881345.1 Myxococcaceae bacterium
ACCACCGCTCGTGCCCGGAGACCGTCTGGGCATGACGCGGGACCTCGATCACGTGACCTGCGCGGGCGCGGGCGTGCAGCGCGAGCGACATGTCCCGGGTCTCGGGAAACAGGTCGATGATGCTGGCGCCCAGGACGTCGTCCAGGGAGAAGCCTGTCGTGCGCAGCCATTCGGCGTTCGCGCGCAGGATGCTTCCGTCTGGAGCGACGAGGCAGCGGCCCACGCTGGGCTCCTCGAACAGCAGGTCGAGCAAGGGGCTCGTCCAGGTTGCGCTCGCGTCGCTCATGGCGATCCCCCGCCGGGTCAGGAGAGTGAATCCTACCTTGCCGTGACGAGGACACCGCTGCAGGGCCACGAAATCGAGCCCGACCGGACCCAGGCGCGCGGCATGCCCGGCTGCGGTGCCCGGCCTGCCCGGCCTGAACGATTTCTGACCCGGGCCGGCGGGAACGGCTCCTCGCGGCTAAGTCATCCGGTTTGCTGGAGTTCTGGCGCCGATCGGCACCTCATTCTGGCGGCGTGGTGGTCACGGCTCCCGGGCGCCGAGTAAGGACCGGATCTGGCTCCAGGTCGCCATCGCCGGGCGGACGGGCGGCCGCGCAGCATCGGCCCGTTATCATCTCCGCCATGGATTCCCACCACGACATGGTGATGCGCCGCCGCGCAGAGCTTTCCGCCCAGCCCGTGCCACCCCGCCGCTACTTCGCCTACTCCACCCTGCTCGACCGGACCGCGTTCGAGGAGTGGCGCGCACAGCACGGCTATGGCTTCTTCCAGCTTCCCGAAGGGCTCGTCGCCGAGGCCCTGGACGTCGACCTGGTCTTCGACTTCCCGTCACGCTGGTGGGGCGGGCGGGTTGCGGGGTTGATCGACCGGCCAGGTTCGACCATCTTCGGTCGCCTGTTCGAGGTCCCGGGCGTGGACTGGCCCATCGTGCAGCACAAGGAGGGTTTCATCACCGGCATGTGCATCGAGCGGGACGTCCGGGTGCGCGCGGGCGGCGAGGTCGTCGAGGCGACCACCTTCTCCACCAAGCCCGAGCGCGCCTCCTTCGACGGTCCAGTGAGCCCGCGCTTCGTGGAGGCGCTCGTCCGCGGCGCCCGCGCCGCCGCCCTCCCCGAGAGCTACATCGAGCGGCTGCTGCGAGCACCGGAGCGAGCCATCCCCAATCCACCGACTCGATGACCATGGCAGGGGCGCTCGCCCACGTGGACACTCCCGCCGCTTGAGCCTCCTGGGAACCTTGACGGCGCGGCGGGTCTTCGAGATCCGGAGCGTGATCGGGGCGGCAACCCGCTGGGCGGGTGCCGAGCCGGCCATCCGCGCCCTGGCGCTGGTGGGCTCGCAGGCGCGCGGGGACCCGGACATGCTGTCGGACGTGGACCTCCTGGTCCTCGCCGTCCACCCGGCCTCCCTCCTCCACGGCTGGGACGTCTGGTCGTTCCTCGGCAACCCCGTCGCGGTGCGCCAGCACTGGTGGGGTGGGCTGGTCGAGACCAGGCTCCAGCTCGGGACCGGCCTGGACGTCGACATCGACGTCGCGTCCACGCGATGGGCGCGTGCCCCGCTCGAGGACGGCGCCAGGCTCCTCCTCCTGGGCGGGATCCGCGTGCTGCACGATCCCGACGGCCTCCTTCGCGCGGCGCTGGAGGCGCTGCCGCGGGGGTTCGCCACGGGCACCGCGCGTCCGGCGCCGGCTCGCTCAGCCCTTCACCGCGCCGAAGGTCAGCCCCCGCACGAGGTACTTCTGGAAGAAGAGGGTCAACAGGACCCCTGGGGTGATGGCGATCAGCGACAGGGCGGAGATCTCGCCCCAGGGGATCTGGTGCCCTCCGGTCATCCCGGCGAGGGTGATGGGTAGCGTCTGCGAGTGCGATCGCGTGAAGATGAGGGCGAAGAGGAACTCGTTCCACGAGAAGATGAAGACGAAGAGCGCCGTGACGGCGATCCCCGGAACGGCCAGCGGCAGGACGTACTTGCGGAAGGCGTGGAACCGCGAGTACCCGTCGAGCAGCGCCGCGTTCTCGATGCTGTGGGGGATCTCCTCGAAGAACCCCTTCATCACCCAGACCGCGAAGGGCATGTTGATCAGGATGTAGGAGAGGAACAGCACCGGATAGGTGTCCAGCATCCTCAGCGTCTTGAAGATGATGAACAGCGGCATGGTCGCGATCACCGGCGGGGCGAAGAGCAGCGAGAGCACGAAGAAGCTCATGTTCTCCCCGCCCACCTTGAAGCGCCCCATGCTGTAGGCGAGGAGGACGCCGAAGGCGATCACCAGCCCGGTGTTCACGATCGCCACCACCAGGCTGGCGGTGAGCGCCTGCGCGCCGCCGAAGACCGCCATGGCCCTGCCGAAGTTCTCGAAGGTGAACTGGCTCGGCCAGAAGACGGGCGGGTAGTGATAGAACTCGCCCTCGATCTTGAACGCGCCGATCCCGATCCAGTAGACCGGGATGAGGAAGATGATCAGGAACACCAGAATGAGCGCGAAGCGCAGCACGCCGAGGAGGGTCCGGATGCGCTTCCGCCTGGCGAGGTCGCCGCGGTCCTGGGGGGCGAGCTGGCGCAGGTTCTTTCCCTTGCGCAGGACCTCGCCGGCGGTCTCCTGCAGGATGCCGGCGATGATCTGCAGCGTGGT
>JADGQZ010000505.1 GCA_017881345.1 Myxococcaceae bacterium
GAGCACGTCGCGCTCCCGGGCGTGCTGACGGTGGACCCCCGGAAGGAGCCCACCGTCAGGCCGGCCTAGGACCGGCTAGGCACCCAGCCGCCACCAGCCGTGCCAGCCGTCGGCGAAGTCCGGCTCCGGGCGGGCGTGATACCTGCGGGACCGACGGCTCAGCCGTCGATCCACACCTCCGCGAGCTGGGTGATCATCTGCTCCACGGTCATGCCCATGTCGTCGGCCCGGGCACGCAGCCGCTTGCGCAGACCCTTCGGCATGGTCAGCACGACCTCGACGTGCTTGTCGTGCCGCCCCGCGGGTGCGCCCGGGGCCGGTGGCAGCGCCTGCCGCTTCTTCGCCTTGCCGCCCTTCTGCGCGGACGGCTCGTGCCCGGACGGCTCGTGGGCCGGCGGGTCGGGCGCGACCACCCGGGGAGCGCTGTCCGGCATGAGCTCGCGCAGCGACGGGACGGCGGCCGCGCGCCCCTTCTTCGTCGGCCCGGCAGGGGGCGCCTCGTGCGGCGCCCGGATCAGGAGGTCCCGGCCGGTCGCGGACGCGGGCGTGCCGGGCTCGACGGCACCGGCCTCGTCCCGAGCCGGGTCAGCCAGCGGCTCGGGCACGGCGACGTGCGCGTCACCGGGCAGCAGCGGGCTCGTGCGCGGCAGCGCGCGGCGCGGAGGAGGGTTGCCTGTCATCGACGGTGCCTTCCGTTTCCGCGGCCGGCGGCCGGTGCGCCGAGGGGGCCGTCGTCCACCGGGTGGGCGAGCAGGTGGTCGAGGTGGTCGTCGAGCGCGTCGGCGATCTCCCGGGCCCCGGGCGAGCGCCACGACTGCACCGGGACGCAGGCGCCCTCGGCCTGCTGGACAGCGGCGCGGTCCGGCAGCGGCGGCTCCAGGACGAGGTCGCCGTAGGTGGTGCGCAGCTCGTCGAGCCGGAAGCGGTGCTCCGTCGACTGCGTCCGGAGCTTGTTCACGATGATCCCCGCGGGGCGCAGGCGCAGGTTGTCGGCGTGCACCATCTCGATGGCGTCGAGCGCGGCAGCGGCACCCTGCAGCGAGAACAGGCTGGGCTCGGCGACGACGACCGCGGTGTGCGAGGCGGCGAGGGCGTTGCGGGTGAGTCCGCCGAGGGACGGCGGGCTGTCCACGAGCACGAGGTCGTACCCGCTCAGGCCGCCCATCGCCACCCGCAGGCGCAGCGTGGTGTCGCGGCCCGCCAGCGCGTTGTGCCGCTCCAGCAGGGAGTCGGCGGCGATCACGTCGACCGCGGGACCCCAGCCCGAGGTGGCCACCGCGTGCGCGAGGAGCTCGGGACGGGGGTCGGACAGGACGTCGCTCGCGGTGAACCGGACCTCGGGGGGGTCGAGCACGGTGGACGCGTTGCCCTGCGGGTCGAGGTCGACGACCAGGGTCCGCACGCCGCGCTCCCAAGCGGCTCCGGCCAGCCCCAGCGTGACGGACGTCTTGCCCACGCCGCCCTTGAGGCTGATCACGCTGACGATGAGCACCGGAGGATTCTGTCAGGTTTCCCGTGGCGCTCCCGCCGTCGCCCTGGCGTACCGCTCCAGCGCGACGACGCGCTCCTCGTGGTGGTCGACCACCGGCAGCGGGTAGCCGTCCGGCGGACCGCCGGGCAGCTGCCACGGCTCGTGCACCGCCGCACCCGCGACCTCGCGGAGCTCGGGCACGTACCGGCGCACGTAGTCGCCGTCCGGGTCGAACCGGCGGCCCTGCAGGACCGGGTTGAACACCCGGTGGTACGGCGCGGCGTCCGTCCCCGTCCCCGCGACCCACTGCCACCCGTGCTGGTTGGACGCGAGGTCCCCGTCGCGCAGCCAGCGCATGAACCACCGTGCGCCGCGGGTCCAGTCCTGGTGCAGGTCCTTGACCAGGAATGACGCAACGACCATCCGCACCCGGATGTGCATCCACCCCTCCGCCTGGAGCTGGCGCATGCCGGCGTCGACGAACGGGTAGCCGGTGCGGCCGTCCGCCCACGCCCGGAAGTGCGCGTCCGCGCCGGTGCCGCGCTCGTGCTCCATCCCCGCGAGCTCCGGGCGGAGCGAGGCGCGAGCCGAGCCGGGGCTCTGGTGCAGCACGTCGGCGTAGAACTCGCGCCAGGCCAGCTCCTTGCGGAGGACGATGTCGCCGGGGCCGTTACCGAGCTCCGCGAGCAGGGTGCGCGGGTGGATCTCGCCCCACCGCAGCGCGGCGGACAGCCCCGACGTGCCGGGCCGGTCGGCCCGGTCGCGCAGCTCGCCGTACCGGGCGAGCCCGGTGCCCGCGAACTGCCTCCACCGCTCGTGCGCGGCGCGCTCGCCGACGCCGGGGAGCCGGAGGTCGCCGAGGTCGGGCTCGGCGGGCCAGCCGTCCTTCGATCGCCCGGGGGCCTCGAGCCAGCGAACGGCCGGTGGGGCGCTCGCCGGGGCCCGCCACCCGTGCGCGGACCAGGCCCGGAAGAACGGCGTGAACACCCGGTAGGCCGAGCCGTCGGGCTTGGTGACCCGGCCGGGGGACACCGCGTACGGCGAACCGGTGCGCACCAGCGCGCGTCCGGCGTCAGCCAGCGCGTGCTCGACGGCGGCGTCGCGGCGCGAGCCGTACGGGCCGAAGTCCGCGGCGCAGTGGACCTCGCGCGCGCCGAGCTCGGCGGCCACCCGGGGGACCTCGCGCACGGGGTCCCCGACGCGCAGGTGCAGGGGCACGCCGAGGCTGCCCGCCAGCTCCCGCAGGCTCCGCAGCAGGTAGGCGCGGCGGACCGGCCCGGCGGGCGCCCACAGCGCGTCGTCGAGCACGAAGAGGGGCAGCACCCCCGCGCCGGCGGAGGCGTCGGCCGCCAGGCAGAGGGCTGGGTTGTCCTGCACGCGCAGGTCCCGGC
>JADGQZ010000059.1 GCA_017881345.1 Myxococcaceae bacterium
CGCCCGGGCGGCCCGGAGCATCGACCGCGTCGCGCAGCGGCTCAACCACTACGGAGACATCGAGGAGGCCGGCGAGGTCTTCTCCGTCTACGTGCGGAGGCTCGTCGGTCAGGCCGCCCAGGTGTGCACCACGATGGCGGACTTCCGCGCGGTGCGACGCCCGCTCAGGGACACGCTGGTCAAGGCGCCGAAGGTCGGCGGGCTCACCTTCCCGACGACACCGGAAGCGGCGAACACCCGGATGGCGGAGATCCTCCGGGATCGGTGCCTGGGGGACATGGCGGTGAGCGGCGCCAGCGATTGCCCCGAGATCTTCGCCGGGTACGCGAGGCTCTGCGATCAGCCCGAGGTCGCTCCGAAGGATCTCGCCAAGGCCACCCCGGCCAAGGGCAAGGCGGACGGCGGCACCACCCAGCAGACGCGCGCCGGCAAGGCCCAGGAGACGGCGGCCATCGATGCTCGGCTCGCTGCGAGCCGGCAGGCCGACTCCGGCGGTTGCACCGTCATGAAGGAGATCTCGGCGCGTTACCCGCCCCCCGCGGCGGGGGTGTCCGGCTCGTCGAGGTGACGGCCGGGCTTGAGCCTGGCCCACGGTTCGCGGAGGCTCGGGGCCGTCCGATGTCCGCGCCGCCGCAGCTCGAGCTGTTCGCCCCGACGCCCGGGGTGGCCGCCGGACCCGATCGGCCACCCGAGCCGCCCGCTCCCGCTCCGGTCGAGGAGGCGCTCCGGGAGCTCGGGGGCCGACTCCCGGCCGACCTCCGCCTGGGGACCAGCTCCTGGTCGTTCCCCGGATGGACAGGCCTGGTCTACGCGCGCGAGGCCGACACCGAGCTGCTGGCCCGCGAGGGTCTGCCCGCCTATGCGCGGCACCCGCTCTTCCGGACCGTCGGGGTGGACCGGACCTTCTACGGGCCGGTGAACGCGGACACCTTCCGGGGCTGGGCCGCCGCCGTCCCGGGTGACTTTCGCTTCCTGGTGAAGGCGCACGAGGCGCTGACGCTCTCTCGCTTCCCGCACCATGAGCGCTACGGCGCGCGGCGGGGTGAGGAGAACCCGCTCTTCCTCGACCCGGCCTACGCCCGGGACGCGGTCATCGCCCCGCTCGTCGAGGGCCTGGGGGACAACGCCGGGCCGCTCGTGTTCCAGTTCCCGCCGCAGGACGTCCAGGCGCTCGGAGGCCCCGCGGCGTTCGCCGACCGACTCCACGCCTTCCTCGCCGCGCTCCCGGCCGGCCCGCTCTACGCCGTCGAGCTGCGGAACCGGGAGCTGATCACCACGGACGTCGCCGACGTGCTCGAGGACGTGGGCGCGATCCCCGTGCTCGCCGTCTGGCGCCACCTGCCACCGCTGCCGCAGCAGGCCTGGCGCTTCCGGGCGCGGTCCGCGAGCGCGCTGGTCGTGCGGTGGATGCTGCCGGCGGACCTCGGCTACGAGGAAGCCCGCGAGCTCTACGCGCCCTTCGACCGGCTGGTGGCCGAGGACCCCGCCGTCCGGGGCGACATCGCCGCTCTCGCGGTCGAGGCGCTCGCGGAGGGCCGGCCGGTCTATGTCACCGTGAACAACAAGGCAGAGGGCAGCGCGCCGGTGAGCGTCGAGCGGCTCGCAGCGGCGGTGGCAGAACGGCTGGCCTCGCCGGTGAAGGTCAGTCCTCCGGGCGGCCCGGCGTCCGGCGACCGAACATGACCCAGGCCACCATGCTGAACACCGGCTCGCCCGCGCCGTTCACCAGCACGTAGCCGAGCTTCACGCTGCCCCGGTCCGGCTTGCTCCGCGACGGCCGCGCCTCCAGGACCTCGACCGTCAGGGTCAGCGGATCGTCCGGGCGGACCGGCCGGAGCCACTTCAGCTCCTCGAGGCCGGGCGATCCCAGGCTGCTGCTGCCCTCGAGGAGCCCATCCACCGCGATGCGCATCGAGAGGCAGGCGGTGTGCCATCCGCTGGCCACCAGCCCTCCGAAGTGGGTCTTCCGCGCCGCCTCCTCGTCGAGGTGGAAGGGCTGCGGATCCCACTCCCTGGCGAAACGGATGATGTCCTCGCGACTGATCGACCGCGGGGGGAAGCTGATCCGCCGTCCCGGGACGAGATCCTCGTACGCCAGGCCACGATCCCCACCCTCGACCATCGACGTGCTCCTTGGTGTGTGCACGGACCCTCGTCTAGCGTGCGGCGCCGCTCCGCGCCTGCTCCCCGGGAGGAAACGTCTTCATGTCGTCGCCGCATCGAGCCATGCTCGGCATCATCGGTGGTACCGGAATGGCGGAGGCACTCGGGTCGCTGGGCAACGGCGAGCAGACCCGGGTCGATACCCCGTTCGGGCCGCCGTCCTCGCCCATCAACCTGGTCGAGATCGGCGGCGCGCCGGTCGCCCTCCTCCCGCGCCACGGGGAGGGGCACCGGTTCCACCCGAGCGAGGTTCCCTACCGCGCCAACGTCTTCGCCCTCAAGGCGGTGGGGGTCACGCATGTCCTGGCCACGGCGGCGGTCGGCTCGCTCCGGGAGGAGATCCGCCCCGGCGAGCTGGTCGTCCCGGACCAGGTCATCGATCGCACCTTCCGCCGGGTGCCCACCTTCTTCGACGCGCTCGCGGTTCACGTCGAGTTCGCCCAGCCATTCTGCAGCGTCCTGCGGAAGGTCCTGCTCGGGGCGAGGGCCGAGGCCCGGGTGCACGACGGCGGCACCTACGTCTGCATGGAGGGTCCGCAGTTCTCGACCCGTGCGGAGAGTGATCTCCACCGCTCCTGGGGCGCACACCTCATCGGCATGACCCTGATGCCCGAGGCCAAGCTCGCCCGCGAGGCGGAGCTCTGCTACGCGGCGGTGAACCTCGTCACCGACTACGACTGCTGGCGTCCACACCCCGCGGACCTGGGCGCGCAGGAGCTGCTCGAGGAGATCGTCGGAAACCTCCGCACGACGAGCGCCGCGGCACTCGGGCTCGTTCGCGCGGCGCTCCCGGCGATCCAGTCGCTGGCGGCCTCGGGCTGTGGATGCCAGGCCTCGCTCGACCGCGCCATCTTCACCTCGGGGACGCAGATCCACGAGGACACGCGCAGGGAGCTGGACGTGCTCCTGCGCCGCGTGCTCCGGAACCGCTGACCCCGCGGGGCGGGGTCACTCGTGGCGAAGCGCCTCGACCGGATCGAGCTGCGCGGCCCGCGCCGCCGGCCAGATGCCGAACACCAGGCCGACCGCGGCGGCGAAGCCGATGCCCCCGGCGATGGTCGCCGGCTGCACCGCGGCCGCGAGCGGCGTGGCCATCGAGACGACCTTGGCCAGCCCGAGCCCGAGGAGCGTGCCGAGCGTCCCCCCGATGGCGGACACCCCGGCGGCCTCGAGCAGGAACTGCACCACGATGGTCCGCCGCCGGGCTCCGAGCGCGCGCCGCACGCCGATCTCCCGCGTCCGCTCGCGGACCGAGACCAGCATCACGTTCATGATGCCGATGCCTCCGACCAGGAGGGTGATGAGACCCACCCCGAGGGCGACCCCGTAGAGCGCGCCGGTGAGCTCGGCGTAGGTGTTCGCCAGCTGCTCGGGGCGGTTGATGCTGAAGTCGCTCTCCTTCTCCGGGGCGATGCTCCGCGCCCGGCGGAGCGCGATCTCCACCTGGTCCTGCGCACGCAGGGGATCGACCCCGGGCGCAGCGGCGACCCCGATGGTGAGCTGCCGCTTGCTGCCGAAGGCGGTGAGGAACGTCTTCAGCGGGACCTGCACCGCCAGGTCCTGGTTCTGACCGAGGATCTTCCCCTTGCGGGCGAGCACGCCGATGACCCGGAACGGACGGCTGCCGATCCGGATGCTCTGACCGACCGGGTTCGCGGTGGGGAACAGCCCATCCGCCACGTCCGCGCCGAGCACCGCCACCGAGCTGGAGTTGTCGTTCTCGGGCCCGTTGAGGAACCGGCCGGAGGTGACCTCCCATCCGGCGACGGCGGGGAAATCGGCGGTGGTGCCCTGGATGCGGACGTTGGCCAGGTTGAGGGTCGAGAACTTCACCTCGTCGGTCTTGAACACCATCGGCGCGACCGCCGAGACCTCGGGCAGCTCGCGCAGCTGCTCGGCGAGAGGCGGCGTCAGCTCGCGGCGGTTGCGATATCTGAAGAAGTCCCCTCGGATGATCCACGGGAACTTGGTGACGTACATCGAGTTCACGCCCAGGCTCGACAGCTGCTGCGCGAACGAGACGTTGAGCCCCTGGATGATGCCCACGATGGCCAGGAGCGTGCAGACGCCAATCCCGATGCCCACGGTGGTCAGTAGCGTCCGCAGCCGGTTCGCGCGCAGCGCGCGGACGGCGATCTTCCCGCCTTCCACCACGTCGATGCGCATCCCCATGCCGGTCGAAGCTCCTCCGTCCACGAAGAACGCCCGTCCCGTCGGGCGATTGCACGCACTGGCACCGCTGGCGGCCCCTGCCGGCCCGCTCCCTGCACCCTACCCCGGCCCGTGCCCCTGCATGCGGCTCCGGGTGGCTGCCCGGGTCTCCTCCAGCTCCTCGAGGCTGCGGGGCCAGTCCTCCTTGAGGAGGCGCGACAGCGAGCGGTCCGCCAGCAGCCGCCCCCCGGTCTGGCAGGTGGGACAGTAGTTGGTCTCGTTGTCGGCGTGGACGATGCGCTGGACGGGAGACCCGCAGTCCGGACACGGCTGGCGGTATCGGCCGTGCACCGCCATGCCCTCGCGGAAGGCGGTCACCTTCTCGGGAAATCCGCTCCCGGTCTCCTTCCGGAGGCGGTCGGTCCAGGCCCGGAGCACGTCGACGGTCGAGGCGTGGAGACGGCGGACCTCGTCGTCGTCGAGCCGCTGGGTGAGCGCGACGGGCGAGAGCCGCGCGGCGTGGAGGATCTCGTCCGAGTAGGCGTTGCCGATGCCGCTGAACAGCCGCGGATCGGTGAGCGCCCGCTTCAGGGTGTGGTTCTCGCGCCGGAGCGCGGCGGCGAAGGCCTCGGGCGTGGCCACCATCGGGTCGATGCCGCCCCGGTCGAGCGCGGCGACCGCCTCCTCGCCCCGCAGGAGCCACAGCTGCGCCCGCTTTCTCGGGCTCGCCTCGGTGAGGACCAGCGTCCCGCCGGGGAAGTCGAACGCGGCCAGGCCGATGCGCCCCGGCACCGGTGCCCCGCGAGGCTTCCAGTGCAGCCGCCCGGCGATCATGAGGTGCAGGACCAGGAACAGCCCGTCCTCGAGGACCAGGACCAGGCGCTTGCCCTGGCGCCGGAGCGCCGTCACCCGCTTCCCGGTGGCCTCCCGGAGCGGCGGCTCGGCGGTACGCACCAGCGAGGGCCCGCGCACCCGCACGCCCTCGAGCGGCTGGCCCAGGATGCGGGGGGCGAGCGACTCGAGATACACCGTGACGTCGGGGTACTCCGGCACGGAGACATCATGAGCCGGGGGGCACGAGCCGGTCGAGCGTCGCCTGCTCCCCGAGCAGGCCGATGACGGCAGTTTTCCGGCACTCGGCGGCGAACGCCTGGACCGCCGCGGGCGTCAGGGCGGCGAGATCCTGCGGGTATCGCTCGAGTGTGTCGGCGGGGTAGCCGGCGAGGCGCAGCCTTGCGAGCGCGGGCGCGAGCCGCGAGGACTCCTCGTACCGGGTGCTCGCCTCGAGCCCGGCGTCCCACTGCGACCGCGCGAAGTCGGCGGGGTCCATGGGGCGAGCGCCGAGGTTGGCGGCCTCACTGCGGAGAAGTGCGACGACCTTGGCCGCACCCGCCAGGTCGACTGAGCCGCTCACCTCGAGTTCGAGCACCCCCGGCCGCGTGGTCGTCCGACCATAGAAGCCGTAGCTCGTGCCGAGCATTTGCCGAGCGAAGCGATGAAGGCGTCCACCGACGCGTTGTGCCAGGACCTCTGCCGCGGCGCGCTCGGGGGGCGTCGAGGCCGCCACCGCACAGCCGAAGCGCAGCTCGATCTGTCGCGCACCCGGCCGCGCCTCCTTGACCACCGGCACCGGTTCGCCCCCACGCTGCGGGAGGGTGCCCGTCACGTAGGACTTCTGGTCCGCCTTTGCCGTCCAGCCGCCGAAGTAGTCACGGACGATCTCCTCCGCCTCCTGCAGGTCCAGGTCGCCGGCCACGGTGAGCACCGCGTTCGCCGGCACGAAGGCCCGGTCGAGATAGCGCTGAGCCTCCCCGCTCCCGACCTTCTCCCACGCATCCGGCGGCACCACCCGTCCGTACGGATGCGAGCCGTAGACCGTGGTCCAGACCGCCCGGTCGAAAGCATTTCCGGGAATCGTCCAATTCTTCCGGTAGACACTTCGAAGCTCGCGGTCCACGTATCGCTCGACGGCCGTGTCGACGTGCAGCGAGCGCACGTGGTCCAGGAGGAAGCCGAGGACGTTCGCCAGGTTCCCATTGCCCGCGACCATCTCGACCGACACGATGTCCCGGGCCGTCAAGGTGCTGTCGTCGATCCCGAAGAACTCCGGATTGCCGCGGGTCCTGTCGACCGGCTGGGCGTAGCGGGCGAAGCTCGGCGCTCCGGTCGGTAAACCGTCGGCGGTCCCTCCACGAACGCTGAACGTCGCGGTGACCACCGGGGCGGTCGCCCTGCGGGCCAGGACCACCTCTAGACCATTGGCGAGCTTGAAGGCTCGGAGCTGGGCTCCAGGGCTGGCAACCCGGGCGCGTAGCACCTCCGGGGTGATCCGCAGCTGCAGAGTCGCCGCCGCGGCGAAGGCGCCCCCTCCTCGGTCGGCCGCTGCGGGCGTCCCGTCGGGCTCGAGGAACACCATCCGGGCTCTCCCCCGGCCCAGGTACTCGAACGCGAACTTCGATACCGACCCGGTGGTCAGCTGACCGATGCTCGCGAGCTCGCGGGAGATGGCGTGCGTGTCACCGGTGACGTGCACGAGCTGCGCCCGCATCACTGCCCGGCCTCCGACGTCCTCGAGATCGCTCGCCAGGTCGATGAGCGTCTGATTCCGGCGGATGAGGAAGTCGGCCTCCTGCTTCTTGAGCGTGTCGGAGGAGCTGCTGACGATCTTTCCGGTCCAGAGCCGGTTCAGCTCGTCCAGGATCCGTTCGCCCGATCGGGCCGGATTGGCCCCGTCGCGGAGCTGCCCGAGCACCAGGAGCATCGATCCCGATCGGCCCCTGGAGATGCCGGAGCTGACCCCGATCAGGTCCGGGTCGTGCGTCACCGCATACACGGAGGCCCGTGCCGCCATGCGCGCGATGAACTGACCGTAGTACCCATCCGCGTCGTACCCACTCGGCAGGGGCTACCCGACGACGACCACCGGCACGTCGGACGGAGCCTTCACCCGGATGAGATCGCGGCTGCTCTTCGGCTCCTCCACGGCCCGCGGGCTCGCTGGAAGGCGCGACTTGACCGCGACCGCCCCCGACGCGGGCGCGTCCATGAACTCTGCGGGGAGTCGCTGGGGGAGGGACTTGGCGAGCGCGGCGGGGTCGAGATCGCCCGCCAGGAGAAACGTCATCCGCTCCGGCCGGTAGTACTTCTGCACGAAGACCTTCGCATCCTCGAGCGTGAGCGCGGCGATGGACGCCTCGGTGCCCACGACCGGCCGGGAGTTCGGGTGCCCGGGCGGGAACAACGCCACCGTCAAGCGCGTCCAGACGGCGGTGACGAATCCCTGCTCATCTCGCTGAAGCAGCTCGTTCTTCACGATCTGCCGCTCGGCCTCGAACACCTCGGGCGTGACTCCGAGGAGCGGACGGGCCAGCCGCGCCACCTCCAGCGTCAGGAGCGCGTCGAGAGCGTCCTTCGACCCGACCTCGTAATAGGTGGTGAGGTCCCAGCCGGTGGTCGCGTTCCAGCGCGCGGCGCCAGCGACCTCCAGGAGATCGTTGTATGGGTGCTTCTGGTCCTGGAGGGAGCGGAAGGTGAGGTGCTCTACCAGATGCGCCAGGCCTTCCTTCCCCGGCGGGGCGTCCGACCCGCCCACGTCCACCACCCCCACCACCACCACCAGCGGGCGCGTCGCGTCCTTCTCCACCACCACCCGCAAGCCGGACGGCAGGTCCACACTCCGGACGTCGTACTGCACGTCGCGGAACGTCATCCGCGTGGGCACGTCGAAGCCCCACGCCTGTCCAGCCGCCGCGAGCACTGCCACCGCGAGCCATCGTGCCTGCATGTCCCGGACCCCCCTCTCGCGCGGACTCGAGGAGAGCCGCGCGCTGACGGGGGAGCTTAGGAGACCTTCTTCGCCGTCGGAACGAAGAAGCTCGGGAGCGACTCTCCCAGGAACGTCTTCAAGGCCTTCGCCGCGGCGTTCAGGTAGCTCTCACCGCGGTGCAGCAAGGCCACCTGTCGCCTCACCCCACCCTGGCCCACCTCCACCACCTCGAAGCCCCGTCCGGTGCGATCCCGGGCCATGATCGACGGCAGGAGCGCGATGCCCAGACCCCGCTCCACCATCCGCCGCATGGCCTCGGGGTTGTCGGTCTCGAGCACCACGTTGATCGGCTCGCCCGCGGCCTCCGCTGCGGTCTCCAGCGCCCGGGTGCCCGCCACGGCCGGCATGACGATCATCGGCAGCCGGAGCACGTCCCGGAGCGCGACCGGCTTCTTCGCTTCGGCGAGCGGGTGGCCGCGGGGCACCGCGAGCACGAAGTCCTCGCTCCAGAGCTTCTGCTGCACGAGGTCCACCCGCCGCACCGGGAGCGTCAGCACCGCCAGGTCCAGCTCGCCCTTCGCCACCCGGTCCTCGAGCCCCTCCGAGGTCTGCTCCACGAGGCGCAGCCGGACGTCCGGGTAGAGCTTGTGGAAGCGCGGGAGCAGCTCGGGGAGGAGATAGGCGCCCACCGTGGGCAAGGTCCCGAGCGCCACCAGCCCGCTCGCCTTGCCGGTCAGCGCGGTGAGCTCGCTGGCGCCGCGCTGGAGCGCATCGAGCGCCCGCTGGGCGTGGATCAGGTAGCGCTCCCCCGCCCCGGTGAGCACCACGCCCCGGGGGGTCCGCACCAGGAGCCGTGTTCCGAGCTCCCGCTCGAGCGACTGTACCTGCCGGCTCAGGCCCGACTGTGACATCCCCAGCCTTCGAGCAGCGCTCACGAAGCGCTTCTCCTGCGCCAGGGTCAGGAACGCGCTGAGCTGGTCGGTGGTCACGTGCGCTCCAGGGTCACAGCGGGGACGCCCCTCGCCCGGCGCAAGGAGAGTATGCGCGTGATGCGCCTGCTGCATGGGATTTTACGGGTTAAGTCATTTCGAGCATGGAGACGGCAGGCACCCTTCCCTGGCAGGCAGCGGCCCCCGGCGCCGGGAGGCGATGGGCCACCGCGGCGGTGCTGCTCGGGCTGGTCGCGAGCGCGTTCGAGACCACGGTGGTCACCACCGCCATGCCCACCATCACCACCGAGCTGGACGGGCGGGCGCTCTACGCCTGGGTGTTCACCGGATTTCTGCTGGCGAGCACGGTGGGCGTGCTCCTCGGCGGCCGCCTCGCCGACCAGCTCGGCCGGCGCAGCACCTTCGTCGCCGGGATGGGGACGTTCCTCCTCGGCTCGGTGCTCTGCGGCTTCTCCACCAGCGTCCCGATGCTGGTCGCATTCCGGTTGCTGCAGGGCCTCGGAGCCGGCGTGGTGCAGCCCACCACCCTCACCATCAGCTCGGACCTCTACACGCTCGAGGAGCGTGCCACGATTCAAAGCGTCTTCACCGGTGCCTGGGGCCTGGCCTCCGTCATCGGCCCGGTCGTCGGAGGTCTCCTCACCGAGCGGCTCGGATGGCGGTCCGTCTTCTGGGTGAACGTCCCGGTCGGGCTCCTCGCCGTCGCGCTTCTCTGGCGCTCGTACCGCGACCCGCCGCGGCCCGAGAGACGGCGGTTCGAGCTCGGCGGCCCCGCGCTGGGGGCGCTCTCGATCGCGCTGGTCCTGCTGGCGCTCGAGCCCGCCGCCCTCCCTGCCTCGGCGAGCATGGCCGTGCTGCTCGCCGCCGCCGCGGTTGCCCTGGCCTTCCTCCGGCAGCAGCGCCGGAGCGCGGACCCCCTGGTTCCTCCCGCGGTGCTCCGTGACCGCACGGTGCGGGCGAGCCTCGTCGGAGGGCTCGTCGCCGGAGGAGTCCTCTACACCCTCAGCGCCTACGTCCCGCTGTGGATGACCTCGCACCTTGGCCAGTCGGCGCTCGGTGCGGGCGTGGCGCTGGTCCCGCTCCTCACGGGCTGGGCGCTGGGCAGCTCGTTCGGCGTGAAGCTACTCATCCGCGGCGGACTCCGCGCGTCGGCAGGCCTCGGCTTCCTGATCGCAGGGATCGGGGCGGCGCTCTTCGGCCTCGCCCTCTCGCAGCACGCCGCGTCGGGCTGGCTCTACGCCTCGCTCGGCCTCCTCGGCGTGGGACTCGGCCCCGCGGCGAGCACCTGCATCATCGCGCCGCAGGCCCGGGTCCGCTGGGAGCAGCGCGGCACCGTCACCAGCGCCGTCTACGCCTGCCGGATGCTCGGGGGCAGCCTGGCCATCGCGCTGGTCAACCTCGTGGGCGGCTCCGAGCCGCGGCAGGTGCTGCTGGTGGTGGCCTTCGCGGTGGGCGGTGCGCTGGCGATCGAGCGGCTCGCGCCCGGAGCCGAGGCCGGGGGACGGACCGCCCTGGTCGCGCCGATCATCGAGTGAACGCGCGCCAGGCCTGGCCAGAGCGGGCTGGTGTCCACGCGGCGGTTGTGAGGGAGTCGGGCGGCGCATGGACCCGCTCGTCCTGGAGAAGGCCTCCATCCTCTGCTACCGGCTGTACGACGTGGCGGACGAGATCGACCTCGGCGTGGCCGAGTCGCTGCTGGCCCGTGACGCCCGCCGCCTCCGGCTGAGCCGCTCCGGTGCCGAATATCTCCTCTTGCCCAATCCACCGCTGGTCATCGGCCTCGGACGGCGCGCGCTCGCGCTCCCGGACGGTCCGGTCGAGGTGGAGGCGAGGGCCCGGCTCTTCGACCACGGGGCGGCCTCGATCGTGCTCGCCGTGCCCGTCCCCGCTGGTACGCCGCTCGATGCGCTCACCCCCACCGCCGACCGTCTCTATGACGGGCCCGAGGTGGACGCCCTGGCGCTCGAGCTGGTGGAGGGGCTCCGGCGCGCGGTGTCCCCGGCGATGGAGAACCCGCACCTCTGGAGCCAGGTGGAGAGCTACACGGTGGTGTTCGTCGAGGCGCTCCTCGGCTCCCCCCGGGCCAGCGAGGTGCTGGAGCGCGCGGACCTCGCCCGGCTCCTTCTCGGCGAGACCACCGTGCCCGAGCTCTCGGACGCCGAGCGCGCCGACGTGACGCGGTGGCACTTCAGCTACGGGGTGAACGACCTGGTGGTCGTCGACTGGAACGCGGCGTTCGTCTACGAGCCGTCGGGCTCGGAGGACATCCCCGACATCCTCGAGATCGCCAACGCCCAGCTGCTCGAGCTCCGGTACTACGACGAGATGCTGGACCGGAGCCTGGTCGGGGTGAACGAGACCCTGAAGCGGGAGCGTCGCCGCATCGGCTCGTTCTTCCGGAGCCCCTACCCGGGGCTGGCCCGGCAGGTCCAGGTGACGTTGCTCGAGATGAGCGAGTTCATCGAGCGGATCGAGAACTCGTTGAAGATCATCGGCGACTTCTACCTGGCCAAGGTCTACGAGTCGGCGGTGGAGCAGCTGCGCATCCCGGC
>JADGQZ010000506.1 GCA_017881345.1 Myxococcaceae bacterium
CGTCTTCGAGTTCATGGGCGGCTCCATGGGCTCGGTGGTGGGCGAGAAGGTGACCCGGCTGTTCGAGCGCGCCACCGAGCGCCGCTGCGCCGCGGTGGTGTTCAGCGCCTCCGGAGGCGCCCGGATGCAGGAGGGCATCTTCTCGCTGATGCAGATGGCGAAGACCTCCGCGGCCATCGCCCGGTTCCGCGAGGTGAAGAAGCCCTACGTCTCGGTGATGCTGCATCCGACCACCGGAGGCGTGGCGGCGAGCTTCGCCTGGCTGGGCGACGTCATCCTCGCCGAGCCGAAGGCGCTGATCGGCTTCGCCGGCCCGCGGGTCATCGAGCAGACCATCCGTCAGAAGCTGCCCGATGGGTTCCAGCGGTCCGAGTTCCTCCTCGAGCACGGGATGGTGGACGCCATCGTCCCGCGCAAGGAGCTGCGCAGCCGGCTCGGGGCGCTGCTCGGCCTGATGGGCTGATGGACCTGCCCCGCACCGCGGAGGAGGGACGCGCGTTCTTCGAGTCGCGCAGTCCGTCCACCGTGGTGCTCGGCCTCGAGCGCATGCACGAGGCGCTGGAGGAGCTGGGCCACCCGGAGCTGCAGCTGCACACGGTGCAGGTCGGCGGCACCAACGGCAAGGGGAGCACCTGCGCCTTCCTCGAGGCGATGCTCCGCGCGGCCGGGCACCGCGTCGGGCTCTACACCTCGCCCCACCTGATCCGGGTGAACGAGCGCATCCAGGTGGCCGGCGTGGCGATCGACGACGAGGCGCTCGGCACCCGCGTCGTGGAGGTGCTCCGCCGCTCTCCGGCCGCCGCCGCCGCGACCTACTTCGAGCTCGGGACGCTCCTGGCCCTCGAGCACTTCGCGCGGGAGCGGGTCGAGGTGGCGGTGCTCGAGGTGGGGCTCGGCGGCCGGCTCGACGCGACCACCGCCGCGAGGCCCCGCTTGACGGCCCTGACCCGCGTCGGTCTCGACCACACGGAGTTCCTCGGCGAGACGCTGGCCGCCATCGCCCGTGAGAAGGCGGCCATCTTCCGCAAGGGAGCGCCGGCGGTGGTGAGCGCCCAGCCCCCCGAGGCGCAGGTGGTCGTCGAGGCCTGCGCCGCCGCCGCCGGGAGCCCGCTCCTCGTCGAGGGCCGGGACTTCTCGCTCGACGCGCTCGGCCGCTACGTGGGCCCGGGGCGCGTGCTCGAGGGTCTGGCGCTCGGGCTTCACGGCGAGCACCAGCACCACAACGCGGCGGTCGCGGTGACCGGCGCGCACCTGCTCGAGGGGCAGGGGTTGGCGGTGGGCGACGAGGCCATCCGCACCGGACTCCGCCGCACCCGCTGGCCCGGCCGGCTGGAGCAGATTCCCGGCGACCCGCCGCTCCTCCTCGACGGGGCGCACAACGAGGACGGGGTGGCGGCGCTCAGGGCCGCGCTCGACGCCCCGCCCTACGCGGGCCGGCCGGTGCACCTGGTCTTCGGCGTCGTATCGGACAAGCGGGTCGGGCCGATGCTCCGGATGCTGCTTCCCCGCTGTGCCTCGGCGGTGCTCACCGGCCTGCCCACGCCGCGGAGCCTGGACCCCGACGGCTACCTCGCCCTTGCCCGGACGCTGTGCCCGTCGGTGGAGGTTGCCCCGTCGCCCGAGGAGGGCCTGGCGCGTGCGCGGCGCCGGGCGGGTGCCGATGGATGGGTCCTCGTTGCAGGCTCGCTGTACCTCGTCGGTGCGGTGAAGGCGCAGCTGGAACCCACCGCCCACCGGTAGGTCGTTCGAACCCCGACGCATGGTGCTTGGCGCGGCGCAGCACCGACCCTAGAGTCAATGTTCGGATGCGTCTGCCCCGCGCGCATGTGCCCGTCGTTCCGCCCACGGTCGACGAGGTGGCGTTCCGCGACCTGTATCGGAAGAGCGTCTACGAGGTGGAGACGTCGGATGGCTGGACGCTCGTCGTCACCCACTACGAGCCGGAACCGCAGCCGTTCTTCCAGCCGCTGCTCGGCGAGCCATTGCTCCTGGTGCACGGCTTCTCGCAGAACCGCCA
The DNA here is from genome assembly GCA_017881345.1 of Myxococcaceae bacterium. GTDB lineage: Bacteria > Myxococcota > Myxococcia > Myxococcales > Myxococcaceae > RPRB01. The sequence goes on from JADGQZ010000506.1 coordinate 2,018, forward strand.
CACCTGGACGAGCGGCGAGTTCGTCAAGAACCTCCTCTACTTCGGGCTCGACATCCACATCGTCGAGCTCCGCGGGCACGGCAAGAGCAGCCAGCAGCTGCAGCGCGACCGCTCCGAGCTGACCGGCCGGCCCTTGCCGCCGGACCTCGACTACGGCTGGGACCTCGACAGCTACCTCCTCCACGACTTGCCGGCGGTGGTTGCCGCGGTGCAGGAGCGGACGGGGCACCGGCGAATCTTCTACTGCGGACACTCCATGGGCGGGATGCTCGGCTACGGCTACGCCGGGCTCCACGACGACCTGGAGGGGCTGGTCACCATCGGGGCCCCGGCGGATCTCGGCCGGGGGTTCCTTCTGCTCCGGCTGCTCGCGCTCACCACCCCGCTGACCGGGTTGCTCATCGACGCGGGCGTCAAGGCGATCAACGTGCAGCGCCGGCTGGTCGCCCTCGCTCGGCTCCTCCAGCGCCGCGCCGCGGACTTCGCTCGGCTCCCGGCCGGCGACGAGCTCGAGCCGGTCGTCGACGCGTTCCTGACCTTCAACTACGTGCCGGTGGACCAGTGGCTGAAGTGGCTGGAGAAGCTCATCGCCCGGGCCGAGGTGCACCCGGTCTACGACGCGCTGGCGCGGCGGGTGAACTGGCTGTCCAACCCGAGCCGGGTCAGCGGCGCCGACATCCGCTGGCTGCTGCGCGAGGGGGGCGAGCGTGAGCCCCGGAAGGTGCTGGAGCAGTTCGCGCGGTGGATCCGCCGCGGCGAGCTGACCTGCTACCGCACCGGCTACGACTACAAGCAGGGCTTCGCCAACATCCGCGTCCCGATGGCCATCATCTTCGGAGACCTCGATCCGCTGGCCTCGGTCGAGTCCACGCGGAGCGTGTACCGCGCGGCCCGGAGCGAGTACCTGCTCTGGCGGCCGGTGAAGGGCAACAGCCACATCGAGCTGACGATGGGGCACGACATCCGGCAGATCTGCTACGACATCAAGAACCTGGTGGAGTACGCGCGCACGCACCGGACGCGCGGCCCCTCCCTCCCGAGGCTGCAGACGTAGGTGCTGGTGTGCGCGGGGCCTTTTTGGCCCGAGCGGGGCGGGGCCTGTAGCATCGCCTCCTCGTGAGGAACGGCGCGCTGGGAGCTCTGGCCTTCTGGGTCCTCGTCGGCGCGAGCGCACGCGCGGCGGACCCCGGGGTCAACACCATCCAGAAGGTCTCGGTGAAGGGCGGGACGGTGGAGATCATCGGCACGCGCAAGCCGAGCTTCACCACCTTCCCGATGAGCGACCCGCCGCGGTTCGTCATCGACATCAGCGAGGCGGTCTTCGCCGGCGTGCCCGAGGACGTCTCGGTGCCGTCCGGAAGCCGCATCACCGCGGTGAAGACTGCGACCTACGGCAACGACGCGAGCGCCATCGCCCGGGTGGTCATCGGCTTCGACCGCGAGGCCGAGCCCGACGTGCAGGCCACCGGCAACACCCTGGTGGTGAAGGTGGGCTCGGGCTCGGCGCCGGCCGTCGCCGCGCGGAGCATGCCCCCGCCGCCCGCGCCCAGCCCGGCACAGGACCGGGCCGCCATCGACCAGACCCGCGCCCTGGCCGCGGCCGCCCCCACCACCGTGGCGACCAAGAGCACCTCGGACGCTGCCGCGGCCGCCGCCCTCGCCAGGGCCGAGGCCGCGAAGCAGGAAGCGGACCGGAAGGCGGTCGAGGAGGCACGGGCGGCGCTCGCCGAGCAGCAGAAGCAGGCGGAGCTGGCCCGGCAGCGCGAGGCCATCGCCACGGCCGAGGCCGAGCGGAAGGCCCGGGTCGTCGCCGAGCAGGAGCGCGCGGCACAGGAGCGGGCCGCCCGGGAGCGGCAGCTGGCCGAGGCGCAGGCGCGCGCGGACAGCGAGCGCAAGGCCCAGGAGGTGGCGGCGGCGCGCGTGGCCGCCGAGCAGAAGAAGGCGGCGGATGACACCGCCCGGGCTGCAGCGGCCCAGGCGGAGGCCGACCGGAAGGCGCAGCAGGAGGCCGCCGCGCGGGCGGCACGGGTCGAGGCGGATCGA
>JADGQZ010000507.1 GCA_017881345.1 Myxococcaceae bacterium
CGCACGCCGGACGGCGACGTGTGGTGGGAGGGCAAGGACGGCCCCATCCCCGCCGAGGTCATCGACTGGAAGGGCAACCCCTGGACGTCGAAGTCGCCCGAGAAGGCCGCCCACCCGAACTCGCGCTTCACCGCGCCGATGACCAACAACCCGGCGCTCAGCAAGCACGTGAACGACCCGGAGGGCGTGCCGATCAGCGCCATCATCTTCGGCGGCCGTCGGGCCACGACCGTCCCCCTGGTGCTCCAGAGCTTCAACTGGGCCCACGGCGTGTTCCTCGGTGCGACGCTCGGCTCGGAGACCACCGCCGCGGCCGTCGGACAGGTCGGTGTGGTGCGCAGGGACCCGATGGCCATGCTGCCGTTCTGCGGCTACAACATGGGCGAGTACCTGCAGCACTGGCTGGACATGCAGGAGAAGATTCCGTACCCGCCCAAGCTCTTCCAGGTGAACTGGTTCCGGAAGGGCAAGGACGGCAAGTTCCTCTGGCCGGGCTTCGGCGAGAACATGCGGGTCCTGAAGTGGATCGTCGACCGCGCGCACGTGAAGGTCGGCGGGCAGGAGACGCTGTTCGGCTGGGTGCCGAAGGCCGGTGACCTGGACCTCTCCGATCTGCCGATCCCCTCGGAGAAGGTCGACGAGGCCACCGCCATCAGCATCGAGGAGTGGAAGCAGGAGCTGACCAACGAGGGTGAGTTCTTCCAGATGCTCGGGAAGAGCGCTCCCGAGACGCTCCAGCTCCAGCGAAAGCTGCTCCTCTCCCGGCTGGACTGATCCTCTCGGTCTGCTGGGAATGACCGGCGTCCCCTGGTGGGAAGGGTTCTTCGACGGGGAGTACCTCCGTCTGTGGGGCCAGGTGTCCGCACCCGGGGACGAAGAGGCGGCGGCGCTGTGGCGGATCCTCGGCCTTGGCGAGGGCTGCCGCGTGCTCGATGGAGGATGCGGGTACGGCCGGGTCGCCCGCCCGCTCGCGCAGATGGGCGCTCGGGTTCTCGGGGTGGACCAGTCCGCCGCGCTCCTCAGCCAGGCGGAGAGCCAGCGTGGTGAGCTCGGCCCTGACCGGCTCCGCTACCTCCGACAGGACCTCCGCCTCCCCCTGAGCGGCGAGACGGGGTTCGACCTCGCGCTCAGCCTCTTCAGCTCGCTCGGGTACGGGACCGAGGCCGACGACGCAGCCATCCTCGCAACCCTCGCCGCCGCAGTGCGCCCGGGCGGTCGGGTGGCGGTCGAGACGATGCACCGGGACGTCCTCGCTGCCCGGCTCTCCCGGGAGTCCGTCCCGGCCCACCGGTTGCCGGACGGAACGCTCCTCCTCGAGCAACCTCGATTCGATCCGGTCGCGGGCAGGGTGGAGACCACCTGGTTCTGGGCGGGTCCAGCTGGGTCGGGGCAGCGCTCGGCCAGCATCCGGGTGTACAGCATCACCGAGCTGGTCAAGCTGCTCGAGACGGTGGGACTCCGTCTGCAGGCGGCGCTCAACCCGCAGTCGGGCGCACCGTTCAGCCCGGCGGGTCCGTCTCTCGGTGGCCGGGTCCTCCTGGTCACCGAGCGCGACCCGGCGCCGGACCGTGCTCGCTCCACCGGGCCCTGACTCGCCTCGCCCGCGCGGAATCGGCGCGTGGGGCCACGGGTTTCCATTGCCGGCTGGGCCGGGGGAGGGCATCAGGTGGCAGGCGCGCGGGCCCCGAGCTCCGCGGCGCTCTTGAGAGGGGTCGAGGGGTGTCGAGCCGTCGTGGGGTCTGGTGGCTGGGAGCGCTGATGTGTGCTCCGGCGCTCGCGTTCGCCCAGACGGCCACCACCGAGGCGCAGCCGGCGTCCCCGCCTTCTGCCCCTGCGCCCACGCTCACCCGCGCTCCCACCCTGGAGCGGTTCATCGAGGCCACCTACCCGCCCGAGGCAGAAGCCCAGAAGCTCGAGGGCCGCGTGGTCCTCAGCATCGACATCTCGGCGAGCGGCGAGGTGACTCGCGCCGAGGTCGTCGAGCCCGCGGGGCACGGCTTCGACGAGGCGGCCCTCGCCGCTGTCCGCCAGTTCCGGTTCACCCCCGCCGAGGTGGACGGGAAGCCGAGCCCGGTCCGCATCACCTACGCCTACGACTTCGTCCTTCGCCCCGCCCCCACCCAGGCGCAGGTGGTGCAGGAGGGCCCGGTCAACTTCAGCGGACGGGTGCTCGAGCGCGGAAACAGAAAACCTCTCGCCGGAGCGGAGGTCGCGCTACCCGCGCTCGGAATGACGACGCTCACCGACCCGAAGGGACGGTTCTCCTTCCGCGACGTTCCGGCGGGGACTGTGCAGGTGGTCATCACCGCCGCCGAGTTCCAGAAGTTCGAGACCGCCGAGCGCGTCGACGCGGGCAAGGAGACGCAGGCGACCTACCACGTGCTCCGCACCTTCTACTCGCCGTACGAGACCGTGGTCCGGGGCGCACGCGAGAAGAAGGAGGTCACGCAGATCAACATCTCGCTCGAGGAAGTGCAGCGGATCCCCGGCACCACCGGCGACGCGATCAAGGTCGTGCAGAACCTCCCCGGCGTGGCCCGCCCCCCCTTCAACGGGGGACAGATCGTCATCCGCGGCACGAGCCCGCGGGACTCGGGCATCTTTCTCGACGGCGAGCGCATCCCGCTGCTCTTCCACTTCGGCGGCCTCACCGCGGTCTTCAACAGCGAGCTGCTCGAGTCAGTGGACTACTTTCCCGGCAACTTCTCCTCGTACTACGGGGGCATCGTGGGCGGGGTGGTGGACGTCAAGAGCCGCAACCCCAAGACCGACGGGTTCCACGGGATACTGGAGGTCAACGCCTACAACGCCAACGTGGTGCTCGAGGGTCCCATCACCGACACCCTCAGCATCGCCGGCGCCTACCGCCGCTCGTACATCGACCTCATCCTGCCCCTCTTCCTCAGGTCGGACTCGCCGAGCTTCACGGTCGCCCCGCGCTACGACGACGCGCAGCTCAAGCTGGTGTGGAAGCCGAACGCACGCAACACGCTCTCCTTCCTCGCGCTGCACAGCCAGGATGACCTGCAGCTGGTGACGAAGAGCTCGACGGCCGACCCGACCCTCGGCCGCGACTTCAAGAACGAGACCGGGTTCAACCAGGTGCGGCTCCGGCACACGCTGCTCGATGGACCTCTGCGGCTGGACACCATCGCCGGCTTCGACCGGACGAACGTGACCCTCAACATCGGCGGGCAGCGCGGTCTGACGCTCGGGGCGAACACCTGGGCCATCCGGAGCACCGCCGAGTACCGCGCCTCGGAGTGGATCGTCCCCGTCGGCGGGGTCGACTGGGCGTACACCCAGGGCACGTTCCAGGCGGCGCTCAGGCAGCCTCCGCGCGAGGGCGAGCCACCCTTCTTCGGCCCGGCGGCAGAGGTGCTCTATGCCAACTCGCCGTTCTGGCAGAGCCAGCTCGGGATCTGGGCCGAGCTGCGCCTCAGGCCGGTGCCACAGCTCCTGATCATCCCCGGCGTGCGGCTGGACCTGGTCACCATCCGGCTCCAGCAGACGCCCATCGTGACCGCCGACCCGCGGCTGGCGATCCGCTGGACGGTGCTGCCGCCGCTGACGCTCAAGCTCGGCATCGGCCTGTACCACGCGCCGCCCTCCCTCCAGGGGGGCGAGCTGGACGCGACCTTCGGCAACCCCGACCTGGGGAGCCGATACTCCATCCAGAGCAGCCTCGGGGCCGAGTGGAACATCCGGCCCGACCTGCTCCTCGACATGGAGGTCTTCTACAACCGGCTCTACGACATCCCGGTGAGCACCAGCGCCACCATCGAGCGGAACGGCCAGCAGGTTCCCCAGAACCTGGTGAACGAGGGTCGGGGAAGGATCTGGGGCTTCGAGCTGCTGCTCCGCCAGGCGCTCACCCGTCGCCTCTTCGGATGGATCGCGTACTCTTACTCGCAGAGCCAGCGGCTCGACCACGTGGGCGACAACTGGCGCTACTTCGACTTCGACCAGACCCACGTGCTGACCGCGATTGCCAGCTACAAGCTCGGCGCAGGCTGGGAGGTGGGCGCCCGCGTGCGGTACGCCACCGGAAATCCCCAGACTCCCGTCACCGGCGCGGTGAGGGACGAGGTCACCGACAGCTACGTGCCGATCTTCGGCCCGGTCAACTCCGAGCGACTCCCGGCCTTCTTCCAGGTGGACGTCCGCATCGACAAGATCTGGGTCTTCGACAACTGGTCGCTCGACCTCTATCTCGACGTGCAGAATGTGACCAACGCCCGCAGCGTCGAAGGGACCCAGTACAACTACAACTTCTCGCAGAGGGCCTACTTCGTGGGCATTCCGATCGTGCCCATCCTGGGCGTGAAGGGATCGTGGTGATGCGCGTGCGGTGGACACTGGCGGGGGCGGCGGCAGCGGCGCTGCTGTCGCTGCACTGTGGAGAGGACCTCGAGAAGCCGAGCCAGCTGCTCGAACGGGTGCGCCTCCTCGCCCTGCGGGCCGACCCGCCCGAGGTGAACCTCACGGATGGTGGGCTGCCTCCGCCCATCACCTTCGAGCCGCTCGCGTACCCCGACGGCGGCCTCACCTTCCGGCTCGCGCTCTGCGGCCCGGGGAACCCGTTCGCCGCCGACTACGCGTGCCCTGGCGCCAACGGGCTGGATCTTCCCGACCTGGTGCTGGATGCGTCGAGGCCCGAGGTGCAGGCCTTTCTCCAGTCGGCGTTCGGCACGGTGCAGGCCATCGACGGAGGCATCAACGTGGGGGAACCCGGGGTGGCGCAGGTCGCGCTCGGGTACGAGCTGGCCCGCGCTGACGGGGGAACGGACCCGGCCAGTCACGAGCGGGGCATCTACCGGATGGCGGTGCGCTTCTCGGGACCGCCGAACCACAACCCCGAGCTGCTCGACGTCACGCTGCCCGACGGAGGTCCGCTGCAGGGCGCGGTGCTTCCGCTCAACCAGGAGATCCGTCTGTACCCGCACATCCCCGACGGTGGCCCCGGCGGCATCGAGACCTTCACCGGGCTGGACGGCGGCATCCAGTACGAGCGACTGAACTACGCGTGGGCCTCGACCGCCGGCGAGGTGGTGGACTACCGCTCCGCC
>JADGQZ010000508.1 GCA_017881345.1 Myxococcaceae bacterium
CATCCACCGCGACCTCAAGCCCGAGAACATCATGGTGGTCGCCAGGCGGGGCGGCGAGTCCGACGTGGTGAAGGTGCTCGACTTCGGAATCGCCAAGATCGTCGACGGGGGCGCCGATGGAGGCCCCTCGCTCACCCGGACCGGCTTCGTCTGCGGGACACCCGAGTACATGAGCCCGGAGCAGGCCCGTGGCGCGCCGCTCGACGCCCGGAGCGACCTCTACTCGGTGGGTGTGCTGCTCTACCAGATGGTGACCCGGCAGCTCCCCTTCAGCTCCGACTCGGCGATGGGGTACGCCACCAAGCACCTCACCGAGGATCCGAAGCCGCCGAACACGCTGCGCCCCGGCTCCTGCAGCCGCGAGCTGGAGGCGCTCGTCCTCTGGGCGCTCCGCAAGGAGCCAGCCGACCGGCCCCAGACCGCCGAGGCCTTCCTCGACTCGCTCAATCTCCTGCCCGCCGCGGAGGCCGTCCATGCGCCGAGGACCGCACGGGTTCCCATCCCGCTGGGGATGATGGGCGGGACCGGCGACGACCTCGACAGCGCGCCGACGGTCGCCTCGAGGGGACGCCGGGGGAAGCCCCCCGGCCGCGGCCTCCAGATCTTGCTCGGCGCGCTCGTCTTGCTCGCCGCCGCGGGCGCGGGCGTGCTCGCATTCAGGCCACTGACCGAGAACGCCGGTCGCTCGTCCGGCACGTCCGCACCCGGTGTCCCTGCGGTCGTGGCCCCCTGGGCCCGCGAGGTGCCGATCGAGCGGCGCGACCCGGCACGGGCGGCGCAGCTGGTCCAGGATGGCGACAACCTGTACCTCGCCGGAGACCGCGCGCTCGCCCGGACCAAGTACCTCGAGGCCTTCGAGGCGGATCCCGGCCCGGCGCTCGCGTTGAAGCTCGGGATGCTGGCCCGCCAGCGGGGACCCGAAGGCGAGGCCGAGGCGCGGGGCTTCTTCGGCCGCGCGCTGAAGGAGTCACCGGCGTCGCCGGCGCGGGCGGTCATCCGCGAGTGGTACCCGGACCTCGAGCAGACGCTGTCCAGTCGTTGAAGTCCCCGGGCAGGACGGCCGGCCGTGCTCAGGCTGCGAGCTCGACCGTCAGGGTCTGCTGGCCGATCCGCACCCGGTCGCCCTGCTTGAGCGGCCGCTCCTGCCCGATCCGGACGAACGTGCCGAGTGTGCCCGAGAGATCGCGCAGCAGGGCCCCCTGCGGCACGGGGGTGAGCTCGCAGTGCCTCGGGGCGAGCTGGGGATCCGAGGCGAAGACGAGGTCTGCCCCCGAGGACCCGAGCGTCAGGGCCGGCTGGGCGGTGACCACGGCCCGACCGGGCCGGAGCCCGACCAGGATCTCCTCGAGCCCCCAGAGCCCCCCGGCGTGGGGAATGGGGGCGCCATAGGCCCGGGGCTTGCCCGGCTCGGCGGAGCGGGGCAGCAGCGGGCCCACGTAGCGGAGCACATGCGGGCCCACCGAGAAGAGCGCGCCGGGCACGAGCACTTCCTGTCCGGAGATCGCCGCGTACACTCCCGAGACGCTGTCCTCGTCCTTGACCGTGAGCTGGCCTTCACGGATCCGGAAGGCAGCGTGGTGGGAGGAGACGAAGGGGTCGTCCGGAAAGAGGATGGCCCCACGCTGGCGGCCCACGCTGCAGCCGTTCGCCATGAGCCGGAAGCGCTGGCCACGGGCGGGTCCGGCGCTCACGCTGAGGATGTAACGGCTGGGGACCGGAGCGGGCGCAGCCGGTCGCGGGGCGCCTCCCGCCCGGGGAACGCCGCCGGCCGGGGTCGGAGCGCTCCGGGGGACCGCGCTGGATGGGCTGGCGGCAACGGCGGGAGGGCGCGCGACCGGGGCAGCCGGGGAGACGACGGGGGTGGCACCGGTCGGCTTCCGGGCGGGAGCCGCGGCGCTTCCCCACGCCTTTCCGCAGGCTTCGCATCGCACCGCCCCTGCCGCGTTGAGCACGTCGCAGGACGGGCAGACCACGCCGAGCTGACTCACCAGGAGGCGGGACATGGGGCGGGGGTCGGTCACTGTAGGAACCCGCTCGGCAGCCGGTCAATGCTCAGGCAGGCAGTCTCCCCGGGTCGGTGCGTTGAACACCCCCGATCGCACAGTTACGATTGTGGCGTATCGATGATTCGCCTCAACGACATCCTGACCCAGGTCAAGGCCTACCATCCCGACCCGGATCTGGACGTCATCAAGAAGGCGTACGTGTACTCGGCCAAGGTGCACCAGGGGCAGCTCCGGCACTCCGGGGAGCCCTACCTGGTGCACCCCCTGGAGGTGGCCGGCATCCTGGCCGACCTCAAGCTGGACGAGGCGAGCATCGTCACCGGCCTCCTCCACGACACCATCGAGGACACCCTGGCGACCCCGGACGAGCTGACCGAGCTCTTCGGGCCCGAGGTCACCCAGCTGGTCGACGGGGTGACCAAGCTCTCCAAGTTCCAGGCGAGCCCCACGCTCAGCCAGGAGGAGAAGCAAGCCGAGAACTTCCGGAAGATGATCATCGCGATGGCGCAGGACATCCGCGTCATCCTGGTGAAGCTCGCCGACCGCACCCACAACATGCGGACGCTGGAGTACATGCGCGAGGACAAGCGCCAGCGCATCGCGCAGGAGACGCTGGACATCTACGCGCCGCTGGCGAACCGGCTCGGCATCAGCTGGATCAAGACCGAGCTGGAGGACCTGAGCTTCCGCTGGCTCAAGCCCACCGAGTACGCCGATCTGGCCGAGCGCGTGGGCCGGCGGAAGAAGGAGCGGGAGCAGTACATCGACGACGTGGTCAGCCTCATCGAGCGGAAGCTCGCCGAGCGAGATCTCAAGGCCAGGGTCTCGGGCCGCTTCAAGCACCTGTACAGCATCTGGAAGAAGATGCGGGCCAACGGCATCGACTTCGAGCAGGTGCACGACATGATCGCCTTCCGGCTGATCATGCCCACCATCCCCAGCTGCTACGAGGCGCTGGGGCTCATCCACCAGCTGTGGAAGCCGGTGCCGGGCCGCTTCAAGGATTACATCGCGATACCGAAACCGAATATGTACCAATCGCTGCACACCACGGTGATCGGCCCCGAGGGCGAGCGCATCGAGATCCAGATGCGCAATGAAGAGATGCACCGCATCGC
>JADGQZ010000509.1 GCA_017881345.1 Myxococcaceae bacterium
GAGCGGCTCGGGATCACGCTCCAGGAGACGCGCCTCCCGGAGCGGCTCACCGTCCTGGAGATCCTCCGCCTCTTCCGATCGTTCTACGAGAACGGCCGCGACCCCGAGGACGCCGTGCGGCTCGTGGCGCTCGAGGAGAAGCGGAACGCCTGGTACGAGAAGCTGTCCGGCGGCCAGAAGCAGCGCCTGGCCGTGGCGTGCGCGCTCGTCGGCGACCCGGAGCTGCTCTTCCTCGACGAGCCGACCACCGGGCTCGACCCGCAGTCGCGCCGCCAGCTCTGGGACGTGGTCGCGGGGCTGAAGAGCGAGGGTAAGACCGTGCTCCTCACCACCCACTACATGGACGAGGCGGAGCGGCTCTGCGACCGCGTCGCCATCGTCGACCACGGCAAGGTCATCGCGCTCGGGACGCCCCGCGAGCTCATCGCGCAGGTGGCTGGCCACCAGGTCATCGAGTTCGCCGTGGACGGCGCGGCGGTCGCGCGGAACGGGTCCGGGGCGCAGGCCGGCGACCCCGCCGTCGCGCTCGACGAGGCCCTCTCCGCGTTGCCGGGCGCGCGGCGGGTCCGCCGGGTGCGGGAGGGATGGGCCATCACCGTCGACCAGGTGCACGTCACCGTCCCGGCGCTCCTCGACCATCTCGCCCGGGTCGGGGCGCCGCTCGAGCACCTGACCACGCACTCCGCGACGCTCGAGGACGTGTTCGTGGCGCTCACCGGGCGGAGGCTCCGTGACGAGTAGCCTGTGGCAGCTCACCCAGGCGCGGCTGCGCCTCTTCTTCCGCGAGCCCTCGGCGGTGTTCTGGACGTTCGGCTTCCCCATCCTCCTCTCGGTCGCGCTCGGCATCGCCTTCCGCAACCGCCCGCCGGAGCCGGTGATGGTGGGCGTCCAGGCCGGGCCCGGCGCCGAGGAGCTGGCGGCGGCGCTGGGGCGGTCCCCGCAGGTGAACGTCAAGGGGCTCTCCGAGGGGGAGGTCCGGCCGGCGCTGCGCGTGGGACGGGTGGCGCTCGTGGTCGTGCCGGGGCCGCCGCGCGCCTATGCCTACGATCCGACGCGCCCCGAGAGCCGCCTGGCGCGCGCCGTGGTGGACGACGCTCTCCAGCGCGCGGCCGGCCGCCGGGATCCCGTGCCGGTCGAGGAGCTGCACGTCACGGCGGCCGGCTCGCGCTACATCGACTTCCTCGTGCCCGGGCTCATCGGCGTGAACGTCATGTCGTCGGGCATGTGGGGCATCGCCTGGGTCATCGTCGAGACGCGCCAGAAGAAGCTCCTGAAGCGGCTCGTCGCCACCCCCATGCGCCGGGGCGAGTTCCTCCTGTCCTTCGTCTTCCTGCGGATGATGTTCCTGGCGCTCGAGCTGCCCATCCTGCTCGGCTTCTCCTGGCTGGCGTTCCGCGTGGTGATGCACGGTTCGCTGGCGCTGTTCGTGGCGGTGGCGTTCCTCGGCGCGCTCGCCTTCAGCGGACTCGGCCTGCTCGTCGCCTCGCGGGCCCAGAACAGCCAGACCGCGAGCGGCCTCATCAACGTCGTCATGATGCCGATGTTCATCCTGTCGGGCGTCTTCTTCTCGGCCGCGAGGTTCCCCGACGTGATGCAGCCGTTCATCCACCTGCTGCCCCTCACCGCGCTCAACGACGCGCTGCGCGCCGTCATGAACGAGGGCGCCGGCCTCGCCGCGGTGCTCCCTCAGATCTCGCTCCTGGCCGCCCTGGCGGCGATCTGCTTCGGGCTCGCGCTGCGGTGGTTCCGCTGGACGTGAGCGCCCCGCTCGATGCGCCACGGGCGCTGCACGTAGCAAGCTGCCGCTCTCACGCACGCTCGTCCGAATGGACAGGTCTCGACACCGCCTACGCACAGATGACCGCGTGAGCTCGCTCTCGAGGGTCGATTTCCCGACGGTTGTCGTGCCTGCCAATCCACACTGATCTCGAACGCCTGAGAGAAGGAGCTTGACGCTCGTCAAGAGACCACGCGCCTTTGACGCACGGTCAGGGGCGACGTCGTCCGCTCATCGTGGGCAGACTGCCCACCGAACCGCTCAAGCCCTGGTGCTGTGTGACGCGCCCGGGGAACGAAGCCTGGTGCTCGTGCGGTTTGACCAGCCACGACCGGACTCGGCACTCGAACGAAAGAGGCAACGACATGACCAGATTCGACAGCTCGTTCAAATCACTGATGTGGTTCACGGCCCTCCTGCTGGCCGGATGCGGAGGCGGGATCGAAAGCGAGAGCGACGGCGTGAGCAGCAGCTTGTCGCGTGCCGGTCCAGCACCGGTGGCCCTTGGCGGGGCCGGGACCTTCGCGATCCTGAGCAAGTCGGGGATCACCGACGTCTACGCGTCCGCCATCAAGGGGGATGTCGGAACGAGCCCCATCACCGGCGCTGCCCTCCTTCTCGCGTGCGGGGAAGTGACGGGGAAGACCTACGTCGTCGATGCGGCTGGTCCTCGCCCCTGCGCGGTGAAGAACGCCTCCCTCCTGACCGCCGCCATCGGCGACATGGCGCTCGCGTACCGCGACGCCGCCGGACGGGTATCGCCCAATTTCACCGAGCTGGGCGCCGGTGAGATCGGTGGGCTGACCCTCGCTCCTGGCCTCTACAAGTGGGGTACCGGCGTCTTGATCACGAAGGATGTCACGCTCTCGGGTGGTCCGAACGACGTCTGGATCTTCCAGGTGGCGAGGACGCTGAACCAGGCCAACGCCACGCGGGTGACCCTGGCAGGCGGCGCA
>JADGQZ010000510.1 GCA_017881345.1 Myxococcaceae bacterium
AGCATCACCTCGGACAAGCCGGGCGAGTGCCCCATCTGCGGGATGCAGCTCGTGGCGGCAAACACCCCGCCGGCGGAGGCGAATGCCGCCGCGGGCGGAAGGAAGCTCCTCTTCTACCGCTCGCCCATGGACCCGAAGCAGACCTCGCCCACGCCCCGGAAGGACGAGATGGGGATGGACTACGTCCCGGTCTACTCGGACGAGGCGGGCGGGTCTCCGTCCCCGACCGGGCTGGCCACGGTGGGCATCGACCCGCAGCGGCAGCAGCTCATCGGGCTGCGAACCGCGCCGGTGACCGAGGGGCCGGTGGGCGGCAGCTGGCGCACCGTGGGCCGGGTGGCAGTGGACGAGACCCGAGTGCACCACGTGAGCCTCAAGTTCTCCGGGTTCATCGAGCAGGTCTTCGTCGACTACGTGGGCAAGCAGGTCCGGGCAGGCGAGCCGCTCTTCAGCATCTACAGCCCGGATGTGGTCTCGGCCGAGGAGGAGTACCTGCTCGCGCTGCGCACCCGCGCCTCGCTCGGAGCCGGCTCGGCCCAGGCCGGCGAGGACCTGGTCGCCGCGGCCCGGGAGCGGCTCAAGCTCTGGGACATCCCGGAGCACGAGATCCGCCGACTCGAGCGCACCGGGAAGGCCCAGCGCACCGTCACGCTCTCCACGCCGATGGGCGGGGTGGTGACCAAGAAGGACGTGGTGATGGGGCACCGGGTGGTCGAGGGCGACATGCCCTACGAGATCACCGACCTGAGCCAGGTCTGGGTGCTGGCCGACGCCTACGAGTCCGACCTCGGCCGGGTGAAGCTCGGGACGCCGGCCTCGCTCACCCTCCAGGCGTTCCCGAACCGGGAGTTCCCCGGGAAGGTCGTCTTCATCGACCCGATCATGGACCCCAAGTCGCGGACCGCGAAGGTCCGGCTCGCCTTCCCCAACCCCACCGGCGAGCTGCGGCCGGAGATGTTCGGCGAGGTCACGCTGCGCACGCCGGCGCGCACCGGCCTCAGCGTCCCCACCGACGCGATCATCGACTCCGGGACCCACAAGGTGGTCTTCGTCTCGCTCGGCGAGGGGAAGTTCCGGCCGCGGGAGGTGAAGATCGGAGCGAGCGACGGGGAGCGGTCCGAGGTCCTCGAGGGGCTCTCGGCCGGCGACCAGGTGGTCACCCGCGCCAACTTCCTCGTGGACTCCGAGTCGCGGCTCCGCGCATCGCTCGGCGCGCTCGAGGGGGCCGGCAAGTGATCGCCCGGATCATCCGCTTCTCGGCCGAGCAGCGCTGGGTGGTGCTCACCTGCGCAGGGGTGTTGCTCGCCATCTCGTTCTGGACGATGCGCACCATCCCCCTGGATGCGCTGCCTGACCTCTCGGACACCCAGGTCATCGTCTACTCGCGCTGGGACCGGAGCCCCGACATCCTCGAGGACCAGGTCACCTACCCGATCACCGCCGCGCTGCTCGGCACGCCGCGGGTGAAGGCAATCCGTGGGTTCTCCGACTTCGGCTTCAGCTTCGTCTACGTCATCTTCGAGGACGGCACGGACCCGTACTGGGCGCGGACGCGGGTGCTCGAGTACCTGTCGAAGATCACCTCGCAGCTGCCGCCAGGGGTGAAGACCGAGCTCGGGCCCGACGCGACCAGCGTGGGCTGGGTCTTCCAGTACGCGCTGGTGGACCGGAGCGGGAAGCACAGCTCGGACGAGCTGCGAAGCTTCCAGGACTGGTTCCTCCGCTACGCGCTGCAGGCCGTGCCCGGCGTCTCGGAGGTGGCCACCGTGGGCGGTCAGGTCCGCCAGTATCAGATCACCGTCAATCCGAACGCGCTCGCCTCGTACCGCATCCCCCTGGACGCGGTCATCCAGGCGGTGCGGCGCGGCAACAACGACGTGGGCGGTCGGCTGGTGGAGATCTCCGGCCGCGAGTACATGGTGCGTGGCCGCGGGTACGTGAAGTCGGTCCACGACCTCGAGTCGCTGGTGCTCCGCACCGAGAACGGCACGCCGATCACGGTGAAGGACGTGGCCCAGGTGACGCTCGGGCCCGAGATGCGCCGCGGCGTGGCGGACCTCGACGGCCAGGGCGATGTGGTGGCCGGCATCGTGGTGATGCGCCAGGGCGAGAATGCGCTGTCGGTCATCGAGCGGGTCAAGGCCAAGCTGGTCGAGCTGAAGCCCTCGCTGCCCCCGGGTGTGGAGATCGTCACCACCTACGACCGGTCGATCCTCATCGGCCAGGCCATCGACACGGTCCGGAGCAAGCTGATCGAGGAGATCCTCATCGTCAGCCTGGTCATCCTGATCTTCCTCTGGCACGTCCCCTCGGCGATCGTGCCCATCGTCACCATCCCGGTGTCGGTGGCGCTGGCCTTCATCCCGATGAAGCTCTTCGGGCTGAACGCCAATCTGATGTCCCTGGCCGGCATCGCCATCTCCATCGGCGTGCTGGTGGACGGGGCAATCGTCGAGGTGGAGAACGCCTACAACAAGATCCAGCGGTGGCAGGCCTCGGGCAGCCCCGGGAGCTTCCACGACGTCCGGCTCGCGGCGCTGATGGAGGTGGGCCCGAGCGTCTTCTTCTCGCTCCTGGTCATCGCGGTGGCGTTCCTCCCGGTCTTCACCCTGGTGGACCAGGAAGGCCGCCTCTTTCGCCCCCTCGCCTTCTCCAAGACCTTCGCCATGGCCATCGCCGCGGTGCTGGCGGTGACGCTGGACCCGGCGTTGCGGATGCTCTTCGCGCGCATCGCGCCGTTCCGGTTCCGCCCGCGGGCGGTGAGCTGGCTCGCGAGCGGGCTCCTGGTGGGCACCTACCATCCGGAGGACCGGCACCCCATCAGCAGGCTGCTCCATCGGGTCTACGAGGGACCCTGCCGGTTCGTCGTCCGCCACGCCCGGGCGACGGTCCTGGCCAGCGCGGTGCTGGTGGCGCTCACGGTGCCGGTCTACCTGCGGCTCGGCTCGGAGTTCATGCCGCCGCTGTACGAGGGGACATTGCTCTACATGCCGACCACCTTGCCGGGGATCTCCGTGACCGGGGCGCAGCACCGCCTTGAGCCAGCCCGGCGCCCAGTCCGAGTACCAGCGGCGTGCCTCGCGCCATTGCGAGCGCGGCCGGAGCACCACCGTCGTCTCCATCATCGACAGCGGGG
>JADGQZ010000060.1 GCA_017881345.1 Myxococcaceae bacterium
AGGTCGAGGTTACCGCCGATGAGGATCACGGCCTGCCCCATGGCCACCAGGATGAGCGGGGAGAAGGTGAGTACGTTGCTCCGGATGACGTGGGCGCGGAGGAAGCTGGGCTGCAGGACGATGTTCGCAGCGATGAGGAGCGCCGTGAGGAGGAACGGGATGAACAGGGAGGTCCGGAACAGAGCCTGGTAGCGGTACCGCAGCGGGCTCATGCAGAGGGCCCTCGCCGCAGGCAACGTGACAGGAGAGTCTCTTCGTCGAGGCCGGCGCCGGGCACCTCTTCCACGACGCGTCCCTCGTACAGGACGAGGATGCGGTCACAATGCATGACCAGCTCGCGCAGGTCGGAGGCGAACAGAAGGATCCCGGCGCCCTTCTCCGCGAGCTCTACGACGATGCCGTACAGCTCCGCCTTGGCCTGCACGTCGATACCCTTGGCCGGGTCGCTCATCAGGAGGACCTTCGGTCCCAGGGGAAGCCACTTCGATACCACCAGCTTCTGGGCGTTGCCGCCGGACAGGGCGGTGACGGGGGTGCAGAGCGAGGCAGCCTTGATGGAGAAGTCCGCTATGAGGCGCGAACTCGTTTCCTGCTGCCATCGCCGGGAGATGACGGGCGGCCGCCGCCTAGCCACGGCGGGAAACGTGGCGTTGTAGAAGACCGGGCGGTCCATGAACAGACCCTCCGTTTGCCGATTTCCCGGAACCACCACCATTCCAGCCGCGATTGCCTGGCGGGGGCTGTTGAAGGGAAGGCGCCGCCCATCGATGCTCACCTCTCCGGCGATCGTCCTGCGGAAGCCCGCCAGCGACAGGAGCAGCTCCTCTTGCCCCTGCCCCTGAAGCCCGGCGATGCCGACGATCTCTCCCTTCCGCACGTCGAGGGAGATGTCGTGGAGGCGCTGGCCGTCACCCAGCCCCCGGACCTCCAGGAGCGGGCCCGCGGGGCCGCTGCCATGCCTGCCAGCGTGCGCCGCGATCTCCCGGTTGCCCGTTATGAGGTTGACGACCGTGTCGTAGTTTACGGGGCTCCCGCCGGAGAGGTCCACCGTCCCCGCGGTCTTACCGCTGCGCAGCACGACGATGGAGTCACAGATCTGCTCGACCTCGTGCATGCGGTGGGAAATGAACACCATGGACATCCCGGAGCGCTTCAGTTCCCGCAGCAGGGAGAAGAGGCCGTCCACCTGCTGTCGCTCCAGCGACGAGGTAGGCTCGTCCAGGATGAGGAATGTCGGGTCTCGTGAGAGGGCCTTGACGATCTCGACCAGCTGGAGCTCCGCCGGGGCGAGGGAGCCGGCCTTCTCCGCCGGCCTGATCCAGGGGCAGAGCCGGTCGAGGTAACGTCTCATCTCCCGCCGGATCCTCTTGTCATCCACGACCCCCGCCCTGCTGAGGGGCTCGCACCCCAGCCAGATGCTCTCCTGGACGCTCAGGTCGGGAACGAGGCTGAAGTTCTGGTGCACCATCCCGATGCCCCTGCGCGCCGCTTCCCCCGGCGTCCGGAAGGACACCACCTCACCGCGGTACAGGACCGTGCCGCCGGACTGGCGGTAGTACCCCGTGAGGATTCGGGAGAGCGTGGTCTTTCCGGAGCCGTTCTCTCCGAGCAGGCCGACGATGGCACCGGGGGGACAGCGGAAGTCCGCCCCGGCGAGCGCGGGAACCCCTCCGAACTGCTTGAAGACCTGGCGGGCCTCAAGGATGTACTGCTGCATGCCGCTTCCGGAGAATGACAGTGCCCGGCCCGGGGGCCGAGCACCGGTCCGCGGTGGAGCCTAGTTGAAGAGCTTCTTGATGTCGTCCTCGCCCGCCACCTCGGAGATCCAGGTCGAGGGGTCCTGCCCCTTGAAGTACGCGAGCCACTTGTCCAGGGTCTCAGGAGTGATCATGGACTTCACGGGATATAGGTAGCCATTGTCGTCCAGCACCCCGTCCTTGAAGGTGTGTCCGTTGAGCAGATACGCGGCGACGTGCATGGCTGTTCCGCCGATGCCGGGAGGGTTGGCGGGGCAGGCGTAGGCGAACTTCTTGCCCGCGTCCCTCTGCGCCTTCGCGTAGAGAGCGAACTCATAAGTGGGGTCGCCGGAGATGGCCGGGAGCGGCCTCCCCGCCTTCTCGAATGCCCGGAGGACGCCCATCCCCATGGAACCGATGGTGAAGACCGCGTCGATCTTGGGATTCGTGGAGATGAGGTCGCCCATGACGGATTCCGCGGTGGACTGGTTGTAGTTGGCGTAGGCGGTGGTGAGGAGCTCGAGGTTGGGGAACTCCTTCAAGACGGCCTTGGCCCCCTCATGCCGCTTCATAGTCGGTTGATCCCCGGCGATGCCGAGCAGGAGGACCACCTTGCCCTTGCCGCCGATTGCCTGGGCCGCGTACTTCATGGAGTTGTAGGCCTCCTTGAACTTGTCCGTGGCTACGCTTAGGGCGAGCTTCCGGTCGGCGCCGACGAGCTCGGCATCCATGACGATGCACGGGATTCCTGCTTCTTTCGCCTCCTCGATGACGCCAGCCAGGCCCGTGGCGGAGGCCGGGTTGATCAGGATCATGTCAACGCCTTGGTTGATCATGTTCCGGATCCGCTGGATCTGCACCGCGACGTCCGGGCCCGCCTGCTGGACCACAACGCTCTTCAACCACCCCCGCTTGATGTACATGTTGGCGACCGCGACCGTCTCCTCGATGTGCTTCTCACGCCAAAGATTGCCAAACGTACTGTTGCTGACTCCCACTACATAGGCGCCGTTCTTCTTGCCTCCCCCGGCCGCGAAAGCAACCAACGGAGCGGCGAGAAGGGAAGCTAGGACCACAATGCCGAGAATTCTCTTTCCCATTGCCATTCCTCCTCGAAGCAAGAACCGACGCTGGAGTGACTCTCTGCGACCGCGTGAAGTGAGCATGGGTGAATCGCCACACCACGGTCAAGGAATATGTCTTGACAAACGTCACGAAGCCGATCGAGCCTGGCCGGGGTGCGGGCCACCCCGGGGGCTACCGAGGCTGCAGGATCGGGAGGTTCAGAGTGCCGGCCCGCCAGGACCGGCGTGAGGGTGTCAACACGCCCCGATGGCGCGAGGTCCATGTGGACTCCGCGTGCCCGGGTGTGGAGGGTCTGAACGACCTTCAGCGGCTGGAGAACCGGAGTGAACTCGCGCCTCGACGTGCAGCTCGTCGTCAAGGTGGCGCAGATGTATTACCCCACATCGGTCGGACCCGCCGCGGGTTTCTTGGCTGGGCGGCCCTCTGCGAAACCCTGTGATGCCAGTCGCTTCGGCGTTCTCGGGACGGACAACCTGGGCTCGTTCTGGGGGGAAGGGAGATGGACGATCTACGCTACCTGCGCAGGGATCTCCTAGCTGCTGCGGTGCTGGGGGGTGCGTTGCTCGTGGTCGCCCACTCCGCGGGCTGGTGAGAGCAGGGCGGCAGGACCACCGGTCAGGCTCCGTGATGGCTGACGTTCGCGCCGTCTTCGGGGTGGAGCACGGCGAAGGTCCAGGCGGAAAGGGCAGTGACAGCCCCCAGCACGAGGAAGGCGCGGTGGAGCGGCCCGATGAGCCCCGTCGCCGGGCTGGAGTGTACGACCCGGAGGAAGAAGGCTACCACCAGAGACGAGATCGCCACCCCGAAGCTCAGGGAGAGCTGCTGGGCGGTGCTGAAGATTGAGCTCGCCTGGCTGGCTTCGCGATCGCTCACGTCAGCGAAGACGAGCGAGTTCATGCTCGTGAACTGGAGCGAGGAGAAGAAGCCCTGTGCGAGGCTAAGCGCGAGAATGGCACCGACGGGCGCGCCCGGGCGGACCAGGGCGAAGGTGGCGATGGTTCCGCCGAGAAGAACCGTGTTCCCCACGAGGACGCGACGGAAGCCGAATCGGCGCAGGATGCGCTGGCTCAGGACCTTCATGAGGATGGCAGCAGCTGCCTGCGGCATCATGAGAAGCCCCGCCTGCCAGGCGGTGTAGCCGAGCCCGAGCTGGTAGAGGAGCGGGAGCAGGAAGGGCATGCCACCGATTCCCAGGCGCGTGACGAAGCCCCCTCCGACGGACGACCGAAAGGTCCGAATCCGGAACAGCGAGAATCGCAGAACGGGGTTGGGAATCCTCTGGGCGTGCTGGCCGTAGGCCGCGAAGAGGGCTGCCGCCGCCGAAGCGGGAGCCAGAACGGACGTCCGAGGAGAGGATGCACGGCGCCAGGATCTCGCGATCCTCCGACACAGGGGTCATCGCCTCGCCCATGGCGCAGGCCCGATCGGCGAGGCGGTCCGTGGGCTTGGACCCGCCCGCACGGGTCGCGGCAGGTTGGGTCGGCTGGACGTCGGGGCAAGCAGCTGCCGCGGCGGCCGGCGCCATCCGCGCCAGCCGCTCGCCCCACGTCCCTGCGATGTCGCCGCCGCGGGTAGGAGCCCGGCGATCTCAGAGTGTGGCGGCGGCGACCTCGCGCAGGCGCAGGCCCGCGAGCTGCTCCTCGGCGGCGGCGACGAGGACGTCGCGGACCGACTGCATCAACTTCTTCCACGGCGTGGCGCGGCCCTCGTCCGAGCGCAGCGTCACCGCCCGATAGAGCGCCAGCAGCGTGTACGCGATGCGCCGGAGTAGGAGCACCGCCAGCATGCCCTGCGGGTCGGCCTCGATCCAGGGCCGCTCGTCCTCGGCGAAGGCGGTGTCGAGCGTGTGGTGGTTCTGGTTCTCGACGCCCCAGTGGCTGCGGATGAGCAGGAGCCACTTCGCCGGCGTGAGCACGTCGGGCGCGAGGCTGGACACGAAGAGTCGGGCGTCCTGCTCCACCACCTCGCCGCGGTGGCGCTTCACGTACTCGACCAGCAGGAAGGTGCGGGCGTGGCGCCAGGCGGACTCCTCCGGTGACTTGCCGTTGCCGTAGGACCAGCTCGGATCGACCGCGATCAGCGACAGGGTGCGGGTAACGGTGGTCTCGTTGTCGAGCACGTCCGTAGTCCGGGCCGCCACCTCGCTCGGATCGAGCAACTCGGTGGCCAGCCTGAACATCGTCCGGTGCTCGCCTTTGAGCGTGAACAGGTAGTCCTTGCCCGCGGCCACGACCGCGCTGGCGTTGGCCTCGGAGAGCGCGCCGGCGTCGTAGGTCACCACGCGGAACAGGCCGCCGTGAGCAGCGTTCAGCTGCTCGAAGGCGGTCTGGAAGTAGGCCACCTCGTTGGTCTCGCCCGGGATCGGGATCGCGTCGATGCAGGGCCGGCCCGCCGCCGAGACCAGCGCGCAGGTGACGGTGCGGACCAGGCCGTACGGCATCGCCTGGTCATCGACGCGGTTCTGCACCAGCTCGTGGTTGAGCGTCGGCAGTGCGGTGACCTTGCCGTCGAGAGCGGCCACGCCAAAGGGCAGCCCCACCGGCGCGAGCGCCTTGCGGCGCCACGCCGCGCGGACCACACGGTGCAGGACGGCCCGGAGCCCGTCGAGCGGAACGCGGCAGAGCGCGTCGCGCGCCGTCGTGTCGGCCAGGCGCCGGGGCAAACCCAGCCTGCGCCGCATGGCCGGGGCCAGCGTGTCCGTTAGCTCCTCCGTCTCGGCGAGGCTGCGGCACCCCGCCATGAGTCCGAGCAGCGTCGCCCGGAGGAACTGCGCCAGCGACCACCTGCCCTCCCGTGCCCGCGGGTCGGGCACCCCCGCGAGGTCCAGCTCCGGCAGCCGCGCCCGGAGCAG
>JADGQZ010000511.1 GCA_017881345.1 Myxococcaceae bacterium
CCCAGAGCTCCGAGCACCTCCATCTCCGCCTGCATCCAGCAGGGTTCGGAGTCGATGAGCAGCCCGTCCAGGTCGTAGATCACCGCCGCGAGCGTCGAGGTGGGAACGGAGGGCGGGCGTTGGCCGGTCACCGGACGCCATTGTCGTCGGCGACGAACTCCGCGAAAAGCCCTCGTCCCGTGGAACCGGGTCGCGCTCGCCCCGGCAGCACCCGAGCTAGCGCTGGCTGGTGCGCTGGGCCTGGGCCCCCGTGCGGACCTCCTCCAGCTCGGGAACGCCCGGGTCGGCGCCCTTCCACTGGGTGGCCAGCGCCGCGTACCGGTCGCGTGCGGTCACCGCGTCGCCCGCACGCTGCGCGGCCCGCGCCGAGCCAAGCAGGGCGCGCGAGAGGTTGGGGGAGCGGAGCAGGGTGGCGTCGTACGCAGCGAGGGCGTCCTTCGGCCGGTTCGCCTGGAGCAGGAAGTCGGCGACCATGAGGCGCGGCAGAGCCTCGAAGGCAGGTCCCGACGGCGGCCGGCGCTCGGTGATGTCGGCGAACCTCGCCATCGCCTCGGCCGCGGCGCTCCAGGCCTCCGCCGTCCGCTCCCGGAAGGCGCGCGCGCCGGCCAGGTACGCCGCCGACTGGAGCCTGGTGCGCTCCGCTCGATCGGGGGAGAGCATCTTGTCCCAGGGCTCCATCGCGCTCAGCGTCTGGCCCATGGCCTCGAGCTGGGCCTTCACTCCGGGCTCGTCCCCGGCGCGCATCGCTGCGTCGGCGAGGGCCGCCTGCATGTTGCTCCGCGCGAAGAGCCCGACGGGGATGCGGACCTGGTCCCCGGCGCCTCCGGGGCTGTGGAGCGCGCAGCCGAGGCTCCCCTCGGGCTCGCCCGTCTCGAGGTACGGCTTCTCCATCACCGCGAACAGCGCCCGGGCCTCGGACCAGCGGCTGGTGTCCACGAGGTACTTCCGGACCAGCGCCGAATAGTTGAACCGGATGTCCGCCCCGTCCTCCTCCTTCATCCGGCGCGCGATGTCGTCGAGCACGGCGCGCGCCCGTGCAAGCCGGCCGAGCTCCAGGTACGACGCTCCGAGCCAGGAATACGTATGGTAGTCGCGCTCCGACGGGCCCAGCTTCCGCCGCGCAGCCCACTGCTCCGAGGCGGCCCAGGCGTCCTCGTTGGAGGCGGCGGAGTCGGCCCACATCCCGAGCTGGACGAAGATGTGCGAGGGCATGTGCAGGGCGTGCGAGGAGGCCGGGGCGATCCGGGCGTACTTCCGCGCCGCGGGCAGTGCGAGCACCGCGTGGTCCGGGGTGTCGCAGGCGTGAATGAAGTAGTGGGCCGCGCCCGGGTGGTTGGGCTTGCGCTGGAACACGTCCATGGCGATGGCCGTCGCCTGCATCAGCCGCCCGGTGTCCTTGAACCGCGCGGAGTTGGCCATGAGCGCGAGCGCCTGCTGCAAGGCCAGCTCGTCGTCCTGGGGGAAGGCACGGTGCGCGCGCTCGGTCTGCTCCAGCCAGGCGCGATGGCGCTCCCCGATGTCTCCCGGGCCGTAGAGCGCGCGCGCAGCCGCGAGGTGGGCGCGCTCGGTGGGCTTGAGCTCGCCCTCGTTCTTCACCCGGGCCAGCGCGGCGCGGGCCGATTGCACCTGCTCCTCGCCCCAGATCGGATGGCTGTAGGCCATGGCGTCGCCCCAGAGCGCCATCGCGCAGCGCGGGTCGGCCTTCGCCGCGGCCTGGAAAGTGTCATGCGCGTCGTCGTACTGGAACGAGTGCAGCTGGAGCATCCCGGTGATGAAGAGGCGCCGGCACTCGGCATTCCCGGTGACCGGGAAGTCGAGGACGCCGTATGCAGGGGGCGGGCTCGCGGCGAGCGCGAGGGACATCAAGAGGGCAATCATGGTCCGGACCTCCCAGTGAAACGAGGCGGCTCCCGTCGACTGGATACCATGGCCAGCGAGGGTCCCCCGCAGGATCACCCGGAGGTCGCTGTTCTTGTCCTGCCTGGTTGCTACCTCGCCTCGCGCTTCTTCACCGACGCGACCAGCGCCTCGAAGTGCTGGTTTCCGTGGAAGGCCTTGAGATCAGGATCGTTCCCCATCTGCTGCGCGATGTACGGCGGGAGGTGGTGCTCCAGCGAGTCCCGGAGCAGGCCGAGACCCTCCTGTATCCTCCCGTCCAGCGCCGCGAGGCCGGCCAGGTTGTACTCGGTCATCGCGGTCTGCGGATGCGTCGGCCCAAGGACGCGCTGCTGGGCCTTCCAGAGCGCCCGGTCGAGCGCCTCTGCCTCTCTCCGGTGTCCCTGGTCGGTGAGGGCCGCGGCCAGTCCCATGGTGGCGAGGAAGGTGTTCGGGTGGTCTGGCCCCAGCACGCGCTGTTCGATGGCCAGCGTCTCTCGGTAAAGCTTCTCGGCTTCCGCCGCTCGGTGCTGGTCCATGAGCGTGTTGGCGAGATTGCTGACCGAGCCGAGGGTATCGGGATGCTCCGGTCCCAGCACCCGCAGCCGGATCTCCACGGTCTGCCGGAAGAGCGCTTCGGCCTCCGCCGCCCGGTCCTGGTTCCGGAGCAGCAACCCCAGGTTGTTCATCGAGGCGAGCGTGTCCGGATGCTCGCTTCCCAGCACCCGCGTTCGCACTCCGAGGACCTGTCGGTGCAAGGGCTCTGCCTCCTCGAGACGGCCCTGGTCAGCCACCACCAACGCCAGGTTGTTCATCGCAGTGAGGGTGTCGGGATGCTCTGCCCCGAGCACCCGGCGACGTCCTTCCAGGACCCGGCGATCGAGCTCCTCGGCGTGCGCGAACTTGCCCTGGAACATGGCCAGGGTTCCGAGGTTCCCGAGCATCCCCAGCGTGTCCGGATGGTCCGGCCCGTTCACCCGTCGGCTGCGGTCGAGCGCGTTGGCGAGTACGCGCTCGGCCTCGGGATACCGGGCACTGCGGGTATAGGTTGCCCCGAGCTTGCTGGACGATCGCAAGGTGTCGGGGTCATCCACCCCAAGGACGCGCGTCCGGACGGCGACCGCCCGCTGCAGGAGCTCGACCGCGCGCGGGTAGAGTCCGAGCATGGCGTACACCCCGCCCATGGTGTCCATCATCCTGGCCTGGAGCTCAGGGTCCCCGGCCAGCCCCGTCTCCACGTCCTTCGATGCGCGATCGAGTAGCTCGCGGGCGGTGATGCTGTTTCCGCGCGCCTCGCTGGGGTCCGACACCTTGAACATCCCCGTCAGGAAATCGGTGACCCGCCGGGATGCAGCAGCCTCCCGGCGCGCGGTCTCCAGCGCGGCATTCGCTCGATCTCGCTCGCGGGCGATCCGTCTCGCCTGCACTGCGGTGCTGGTGGCGAATCCGAGCAGGAGCAGGACCAGCCCGACGGCGATGGCCACGCCGACCCGGTGACGCCGGACGTAGCGCGCCACCCGGTAGGAGGCGCTCGGCGTCCGCGCAAGCACGGGCTCGTGTCGGAGGTGCCTTTGGATGTCCGCCGCGAGGTCCGAGGCGGTGCCGTACCGCCGCGCACGATCCTTCTCCAGCGCCTTGAGGATGATGGCGTCGAGGTCTCCCCGGAGCATCCGGGCGAGTCCGCCGGTCTCGGTGCTCCGTGCCACCGCATTGTCCGAGGCCCGCGCTCCGGGCGTGGTCACCTTGGTGCTCGGCCGGGGAGGATCGACCTCGCGAATTCGACGTCGCAGCTCGTCACGGCTCCCGCCCCGGAGCTCCTCCGGCGGGAAGGGCAGCTCCCCGGTCAGCAGCTCATAGAGCACCACTCCGAGCGAGTAGACGTCGGTGCGGGTGTCCACCTCGCCACCGGGGTCCGCCTGCTCCGGGCTCATGTACTCGGGTGTTCCGAGCATCGCCCCCACCTCGGTGAGGAAGGTCTGGCCGGTGAGCTGCTGGCCGCCGGCGGCCTTGGCGATGCCGAAGTCGATGATCTTCGGCTGCGGCCTGCCGTCGAGCTCGCCGACCAGGATGTTCGAGGGCTTCAGGTCGCGGTGAATGATCGCCTTCTGGTGGGCATGCTGAACGGCGTCGCAGACCTGGCAGAACAGCTCCAGCCGCTCGCGGGTCGAGAGCCGGTGCGTGTCGCAGTAGAGGTTGAGCCGGACGCCGTCCACGTACTCCATCACGAAGTACGGCCGGCCTTCAGCCGTGCTCCCTGCGTCGATGACCCGGGCGATGGCGGGATGGTCCAGGAGCGCCAGGGTCTGGCGCTCGGACTCGAAGCGGGCGATGACCTGCCGGGTGTCCAGGCCGGGCTTGATCAGCTTGACTGCCACCCGGCGGCGGACGGGCTGAAGTTGCTCGGCGAGCCAGACCTCGCCCATTCCCCCCTCGCCGATCGGCTCGAGGAGCCGGTAGGGGCCGATCTCCGCCGGTGTCACGCCCGGCTCCTCGAGCGAGGCCGCGTTCACCGAAGCTTCTGACCTCAGCAGCGGGAGGGTGTCCTCCAGGCCCATCTCGCTGCCGCCGTCCTTTGGCTCGCCCATGACAGACGCTCCCAGTACCACCGTCGAGCCCGAGTCAACACCTCCTGCTCCGCCTGGCTCGGAGTCGATCAGCAGCCCGTCAGGTCGTGGATCGCCGTCTGGAGCGGCCGCACCTGGCAGGGACGCCGGCGTGTCACCGGACGGCGGCCGCCTGTTCAGGAACCTCCGCGGGCCGGCGCGGGGCGCGCCCTCGCTCCAGGACCCGGGCGAGGTATCTCCCGGTGTGGCTCGCCTCGACGGTGGCGACCTGCTCGGGCGTCCCCGTCGCCAGCACCCGCCCCCCGCCCGCTCCACCCTCGGGACCGAGGTCGATCACCCAGTCGGCACACTTGATGACGTCGAGGTTGTGCTCGATGACCACCACCGTGTTCCCCGCCTCGACCAGCCGCTCCAGCACCCGGAGGAGCTTGCGGATGTCGTCGAAGTGGAGGCCAGTGGTCGGCTCGTCGAGGATGTAGAGGGTCTTCCCCGTCGCCGTCCGGGCCAGCTCGCGGCTCAGCTTGATGCGCTGGGCCTCGCCGCCGGACAGCGTGGGCGAGCTCTGGCCGAGACGGAGGTAGCCGAGCCCCACGTCCTCCAGCGTCTGGAGCACGCGCACGATGTCCCGGTGCACCGCGAAGTGCTCCTTCGCCTCGTGGATGCTCATCTCCAGCACCTCGGCGATGTTCTTGCCCTTGTATCGGACCCGGAGCGTCGCCTCGTTGAAGCGCTTGCCGCCGCACACCTCGCAGGGGACGTACACGTCGGCGAGGAAGTGCATCTCGACGAGCTTCACGCCGTCGCCCTCGCACGATTCGCACCGGCCACCCTTGACGTTGAAGCTGAAGCGGCTGGCCTCGTAACCGAAGGCCCGGGCCTCCTGGGTCAGCGCGAACACCTCACGGATGGAGTCGAAGACCTTGGTGTACGTCGCCGGGTTGCTCCGCGGGGTCCGGCCGATGGGCTTCTGGTCGATGTCGATGACCTTGTCGAGGTGCTCCACACCCTTGATCCCCTTGTGCTTGCCGGGGACCACCCGGGTCTCGCTCAGCCGCTGGGACAGGGCGGGGTAGAGGATCTCGTTCACCAGCGTGGACTTGCCCGCCCCGCTCACCCCGGTGACGGCGATCAGCAGGCCGACCGGGAACTCCACCGTCACGTTCTGGAGGTTGTTCTCCTTCGCGCCCTCGACCACCACCTTCGCCTTGCCCGGGGCACGCCGGTGGCGCGGGACGTCGATCGCCTCCCGCCCGCTGAGGTACGCCCCCGTCAGGCTGGCCGGGTTCGCCTTCACCTCGGCCGGAGTGCCCTGGGCGACGATCCGTCCGCCGAGCTCCCCGGCCCCAGGGCCGAAGTCGACGATCCAGTCCGCCGACTCCATCGTCTCCTCGTCGTGCTCGACCACGATGACCGAGTTGCCGAGGTCCCGGAGGCGCTTCAGCGTCGCCAGCAGCTTGCCGTTGTCGCGCTGGTGCAGCCCGATGCTCGGCTCGTCCAGGATGTACACCACCCCGGTGAGCTCGCTGCCCATCTGCGAGGCGAGCCGGATCCGCTGGCTCTCGCCCCCGGAGAGCGTCGCCGCGCTCCGCTCGAGCGTCAGGTAGCCGAGCCCCACGTCGAGCAGGAACCCCAGCCGGCTCTGGATCTCCTTGAGGAGCTCGCGTGCCACCGGCTCCTCGGCGGCGGTGAGCGGCATCCTCGTCAGGAACTCGCGGGCGTCGGCGATGGTCAGCCGCGAGAGCTCGACGATGCTCTTGCCGTGCACCTTCACCGCGCGCACCTCGGGCTTCAGCCGCTCGCCCTGGCAGGTGGGGCAGGGCTGGGGCGAGAAGAAGCGCGCGTAGTACTTCCGCATCGCCTCGCTGTTCGTCGCCCGGAACGAGCGGAGCAGCTTGTGGACCATCCCTTCCCACTCCATGGTCCACTTCCCGCCCGAGCCCCACTTGACGGTGAACTCCTTGCCCGCCGTCCCGTGGAGCACCACGTCGCGCTCGCGCTTGCTCAGCTTCGACCAGGGGACGTCCAGGTCGATGTCGAACGCCTTGGCCAGCTGCTCGACGAACTCGGCCGTCCAGCCCTCGCCCCGCACCATCCCGCTGCTCCAGGGCTCCACTGCGCCCTCGCGGATGGTGCGCGATGGGTCGGGGACGATGAGGTCCGGGTCCATCTCCGGCTTGGTCCCGAGCCCGTTGCAGTCCGGGCACATCCCCAGCGGGTTGTTGAAGCTGAAGTGCGCCGGCGTCAGCTCGCCGAATGACAGGCCGCAGTGATGGCAGGCGTTGAGCTCGCTCATCACCCGTGGATTGCCCCCGGTCTCGTCGGTCAGGAGGAGCACGCCCTTGCCCTCCCGGAGCGCGGTCTCCACCGAGTCGGTGAGCCGGCTCTTGAGGTCGGGCTTGAGGACCAGCCGGTCCACCACCACCTCGATGCTGTGCTTCGACTTCTTGTCCAGGGTGATGGGCTCCTCGAGCCCCCGCACTCGCCCGTCGATCCGTGCCCGGGCGAAGC
Source organism: Myxococcaceae bacterium (assembly GCA_017881345.1). Taxonomy (GTDB): domain Bacteria; phylum Myxococcota; class Myxococcia; order Myxococcales; family Myxococcaceae; genus RPRB01. The sequence goes on from JADGQZ010000511.1 coordinate 6,948, forward strand.
CGCGCTTCTGCGCGTCAGCGAGGATCTCCCGGTGCTCGCCCTTCCGCTCCTGGACCAGGGGGGCGAGGACCATCAGCTTGGTGCCGATGGGCATCCGGAGGATCTCGTCGACGATCTGCTGGGCCGACTGCCGGCCGACCCGGCGACCGCACTTCCAGCAATGCTGCACGCCGATGGAGGCGTAGAGCACGCGCAGGTAGTCGTGAACCTCGGTCACCGTGCCCACGGTGGAGCGGGGGTTGTTGCTCGCCGCCTTCTGCTCGATGGAGATGGTGGGCGACAGCCCCCGGAGCGTCTCGTACTTCGGCTTCTCCATCTGACCGAGGAACTGGCGGGCATAGGCCGACAGGCTCTCGACGTACCGGCGCTGGCCCTCGGCGTAGAGGGTGTCGAAGGCGAGCGAGCTCTTCCCGCTGCCGCTCACCCCGCTGAAGACCACCAGCGCCTTCTTCGGGACGTCGAGCGAGACGGACTTGAGGTTGTGCTCGGAGGCGCCCCGGATGGAGATGACGTCGGGTTCGGACATGCGCGTCCAATCTTGTTAACACCGGCCCCGAGCCGAGGGCACGGGCCATGAGCGACACCGCTCTCATCGTGGGGGTGGGTGACATCCACGGGCGTTTCCACCGGGTGCGGACCTGGCTGGATGCGCTCGAGCGCGCCCTGGACCGTCCCGTCGACGCGGTCCTGGCGGTCGGAGACGTGGAGGCGTTCGCCGAGCCGGACGACCACCGGCGCAAGGCAGCCAAGCGGAACATGCCCGCCGAGTTCGCCGCCTTCGCCCGGGGCGAGTCGCGGATGCCGCGGCCTTTCTACTTCATCGGGGGCAACAACGAGGACTTCGAGAGCCTCCACGCGCTGCCCGGCGGCGGGGAGGTCGCCCCCGGCGTCCACTACCTCGGCCGCGTCGGCGCGGCGACCATCGCCGGCGTCCGTGTCGGGTGGCTCTCCGGCATCTACGCACCGAAGTGGCTGGAGACGCCCCTGCAGGCCCCGACCACCGCCGCCACCCGGAAGCAGGCGGGCTACTTTCGCCTGGCGGAGGTGGAGCAGCTCCGCGCCGAACGGAAGGTCGATCTCCTCCTGGCCCACGAGTGGCCGCGTGGGCTGTTCGCCCGCACCCCCGGGAAGCCGGTACGGCCGTGGATGGGAAATCCGCTGACGCGCGCGGTGGTGGACGCCGTCCAGCCCCCCTGGCTCCTCTGCGGGCACTCCCACGAGCAGTTCGCCGCGACCCTCCACCATGACGGAGGCGTCCCGACCCGGGTGGCCTGTCTCGACGAGGCCGGGGAGCCCGAGGGTGCAGTGCTGTGGATGGAGTGGAGCCGCGGCGAGGCCCGACGGGTGGGGTGGGGAATCGACGGACACGTGTCGTGGAACCCCACCCAGCCGTGGGGGGCGGCCCGCGGCGCGCGGGTCCGCCGCATCCCCTGAGCGCCAGATCCCGGGTCACCTGCTACGCTCGGGTGCTCCGCGTGCGCGCTCTCTCCCTGTCTCTCGGCCTGCTGCTCGCCGCGCTCGGTGCCGCGTGCTCGGGGACCACGCCCGACCTCGGCTCCGCCAGCTGCACCCCGAGCTGCGCGAGCGGGCTCACCTGCGCGGACAACGCGGACTTCCCGGGCGGCGTCTGCACCTCCAGATGCGGAAGCGGAGGGACCTGCCCCTCGGGGAACAAGTGCGTGCAGCTGTCCACCGGCGAGTACTGCGCTCTCTCCTGCGACTCGGGGAACGGCTGCCCCACCGGTCTCGTCTGCGGAAGCGGTGGGAGCGCGGGGAAGGTCTGCCTCGCCCCCGCCTCGGCGCCGGCGACCTCGGTCAGCTGCTCGACCGCGCCGGTCGCGGTGAACGGAGGGCTGATCAACGCCGCCGAGACCGCGGGCTGCGTGCAGCCGGTCGTCCCGAGCACCTACGCGCCGGCGCCCCCTGCCATCGGCTCGACGCTCCCGCTCGGGATGCACGCGGTGGGGACCAAGCTCCAGTTCCAGCTTCCGGCCGGGACCACCGGCTTCACCGTCGTGTCGCAGGGAAGCTCGAGCAACGTGTCCAAGGTGAGCGCCTTCGGTGCCCTGCTCCCCAACGGCCCTCTGCCCACGCCCATCCAGGAGCCGAACGGCACGTTCTTCGACTACCCGGCGTCGTTCGACCTGGCTCCCCCGGATCGCGCGCTGACCTGGTCCCCCATCTCGCCGGTGACCGGGGCGGTGACCTTCCCCAACGGGACCGCCGGGCTCGAGAAGGCGGCGAAGGGCCTCACTCCCGGGACGTGGACGCTCACGGTCAGCGACCTCCTGCACGAGTGCAAGACGCTCCAGTGCGGGGATCCGGCCTCGGGCTCGACCGCCAACAGCTACGACGTCACGGTCCTCACGCGCTCGGGCGGCATCCCCGAGCGGGGCGCGCTCGACCTCGCCATCTACCTCGTCTCGGGCAGCCTCTCGGCGGCGACGGCGCCGGACGACCCGGACATCCGCCGGATGCTGCAGCGGGTGACGGCGGACTTCGCGCGGGCGGGGATCTGCCTGCAGACCGTCACCTATTACGATGTCCCCGACTGGGCCCGGACGCGCTGGGCGGTGGTGACGGCGGGTCCGGCCGCGGCCGCGGAGCCGTGCAGCGAGTACCGGCAGATCTTCACCCTCGCCCGGCCAGGCAACTCGGTGGCCCTCTTCTTCGTCGATCAGATCACCGAGCCCAACGCTCCGAGCGGGACGAGGCTCATCGGGTACGACGGCGCCATCCCCGGCGTCTCCACGTTCAATGGCACCATCGCCGGAGGGGCCCTCGTCTCCTCGGGCGACCTCCACAGCACGGCCGGCTGTACGAGTGCCTTCAGCACCTCGTGCGGTCCCGACGTGGTCGGGGAGACGGTGGCCCACGAGGTCAGCCACGCGCTCGGGCTGTTCCACACCACCGAGAGCCAGGGCGCATCGGGCGAGGACTTCGACCCCATGACCGACACGCCCCAGTGTCTCTGTTCGCTGTGTGTGACCGACAGCGCGCGGCCGCACTGCGCGGACCAGCCGAACGTGCAGGGGCAGCCCGCCACGGTCGACGGCGCGAACTGCGGGCAAGGGACCCAGGCGTGCGGCGGCGCCGACTACCTCATGTTCTGGCAGCTCACCAACCTGTCGCGCGGGAACCTCTCGCCCCAGGAGGGGCAGGTGATGCGGTTGAATCCACTGGTGCGTCCGCTGTGAGCACGCGATCGAGGTGGCTCATCTTCGCGGCGGCTGTGCTCTCGGGCGCGGCGCTCGCCGCCCCGGTCGACCCGGCCGTCGCCGCCCGGGTGGACGGTCTGCTCGGGAGCTACCGGCCCGTCACGGTGGCCGAGTGGCAAGCGCTCGGACCGGCGGCGGCACCGGCGCTGGAGGCTGTCGCCCGCGACCGCGCCGCGCTGCCCACCCGCCGTGCCCGGGCGCTCGCCGCGCTCGGCGTCCTGCAGCCGGCCACGGCGGCGCCGCTGGTTCGCCAGCTCGCGGCGGACTCCGCGGCGCCTCCGCTCCTGCGCTCGGCGGCGGTCGACGCAGCGCCCGGCGTCCTCGGGTCCGACGCGGTGGCGTTCCTCACCCCGTTCGTCCGTGATGCGGACGTGGTGGTCCGTCAGCGCTCGGCCGAGGCGCTCGC